>CBFIBG010000068.1:0-3760 GCA_965660815.1 Glaciecola sp. | reverse complement strand
GGCTCGAAGAAAACATGGGTAGTACCGTCTCGATAAGGTGTCTTCAATTCATAGCGCACTTTTCCATGGTCAGTCATGCTCAAACGTTGCTCGCTAATGGCAGGACGACTTATATATCGGCATAGCCTTTCTAACTTCCCTAGCTCATCGGCATTAGCGAAGACCCCTGCGTGTAACGAAAAACCTGAGATATTGGCTAATTGACCATATTCACCCTCGGTGCTCGCAGGTAATGTTTGTAGCGTAAATACTTTTTGACCTTGTTGTGGTCCCATAGCAATGCGATAGCTTACGGAGGCCCCTTGCAACTGCAATAGACTATCTTCATCATCAATAGGTAAGTTAAGAAAACTGTTTTCTATGTCGCGATCCACTAACCCCACTTTCTCCAAATAGTTGGCAATGCGAAAGCTAATGGTGTGTACTAGCTCCACCATGTCGCTATGGGATGGCGCTTTGATGCGGGTAAAAGTCGTGCCACCCCATGGATTTTCGCTAATCGCGCCTTCTAAGAACAACATGTGGAAATGGATGTTCAGATTAAGGGCACTGCCGAACCGCTGAATAAGGGTAACTGCCCCAGTTTTCGCTTGTTTGTTGGTAAAACCTGCTTTGTTCACAATGTGCGTGGAAATGGCGCGATGAATGATTTGCATCACTTTGCTCAATTCACTTGGGTAAATACTTGTCTTTGGCACCAATCAACTTTTGCAAAAAACAAGCACAATTCATCTTACTAAATTCCACTCTTAGAATTCAAATAGCAAAATTAATAAAACACTAAGAGTTTACATATTGCAAACTTAAACCAATTGCACTATAGTTTGCATATTGTAAACCTAATAATGATTTTGATGCACGTTATTTCAAAAAAACCGTTTCAAGAGGCCTCTAATAAATATCCAAAATATTCTAAGGCAATCATGCGGGCATATGATGTTTTAAGAAAGGTAGAATGCAAAACACCAGAAGAGTTAAAACAGTATTTTAGTAGTTTAGATAACTTCAAATACAAAGATAAATGGTATGTAATCGATATATCAGGCAATAACATTCGTTTAATTGCATTCATTGAATTTAGAGCGGGTAAGATGTTTGTTAAACATGTGGTTGACCACCCTGAGTACGATAAATTATGTGAAAAATATGCAAGAGGGGAGTTATGAACTTACAGCGAGTTGAACAAGGGCTAAGCCACATAGCAGCAGAAGCTAGTTTTATTCTGAGGATTAAGAACGAGGTTGAACATACTCAAGCTTTAGAGCTAATGGAACAGCTTATTGAGAATTATGAACAGCATGAACCATTGATTGATATATTATGTTTGAGCATTGAAAAATATGAGAATACAGCCGAAGAATTTAAAGACTTTAATGATAAATTAAAACAGCTTGATTCAGGCGTTGCGGCCTTATCTGTTTTAATGGAACAGCACAAACTTAACACTACTGATTTTGAAAATGAAATTGGTAAAAAAAGTCTCGTTTCTCTGATATTAAATGAAAAGCGTCCGTTGAATCTAAATCATATTCGTAAATTATCAAAACGTTTCAACGTTCCACCACAAACTTTTATTTAGAGGAAATTAAGAATACTGAAGAATAAGCTTATTGCAAAGTGTGATATTCAATTCGAAAGTATATTAAGTTTTTTATGACGTGTTAGTCCCCAACTCCTTGCGATGTTAGTACTCCAACCAATATGATAGTGTTTTTTCTTACTTTTGCATTAAAAGAAGCCGATGTCCCAAAATTGAAGTCGTTTGCTTTCTATTTGTTAAGCGGATCACCCAAAGTTGGCAATATTGTTGTTGAAGAAGTTCGGTGCTTTTTATCTAGATAGGTGAATATATTTCAAACAATTTACGTTCTAAATTCGGGATGTATCAGTGTCGGCTTTGGGCGTTTTCTTGCCTGATAGCATTCAACTCTTTAATAATTTTAATTATAGAATTCCCAACAGGCAAGGCCGGGGTGTGAGTTGCCAAATAAAACTCTTAGCTAATTACAACTATTAGACGGCAAGAGAGTGTACGCAATTATTCTTTTGACAAAAGTTAACTCAATCGAATGCTCTAGAATATAAGATCTCAAGTGCCTGCCTTGGGTCACCATCTTTGGCTCTTTTTTGAAATTGGTAAAAAGCTTCTTGTTCTCGAATTGCTTCTCCAACAAGTGTATCAATCGCTTTGTTGACGCTCATTTTTTGGTTTTCAGCAAATTGAGCGAGTTTTTGTTTAGTTTCTTCGTCTGTTCTATAGGTTATCGTTGCCATGTTTAGATCTCTCTTTTAAAAATTGCTCTGGCGTCATTGATTGCCATTCAAACTTTAGTTCACCGCTAGTTAAATCCCTTAGGTTATAACTAATTATTAAATCCGCACTACTTGCTACTGCTAAATCGACTAAATGATTATCTGCTTCATCTTTTAAATTAGGACGCCATAAAAAGCTAATCTTGTTCCATTCACAAGTGTTTAAGAAACCGTCTAAAATTAGAGAAATCTCTCGTTCTGTGTATGAGCTTTTAGTCACAATCTTTTCACGACTCGATACGTCGATATACTCGGTAAATAAAGACGCACTGATTTGAGGTTTGAGCTCCCCCAAAAGACAAAGTTCAATGACCTTGAAGCTAGCACTGGATTTACTAGGACTTAGTAGTACATTAATTAATATGTTTGTATCGACAACAATCTTCATACACAAATGATAGCAAATATAAGTATTTATGCTATCATTTTTTCAACGTTTAGTGCTAAGACTTATAGTTACAAGAGCTAATCACAGAAAGTGCTTGTATAGTTCAGATTATAATTCTGAGTGTCTGCAAAGGGCGTATAGCGCCATATAGCATTCAGCCTTATAGTATTTCCAATCATCGACCTTGAACCAATAGATTTAATCGTTTAATGCTCATTAAATCGATTTTAAGAGCAATTCATTACTGTTCAAAATTGTTTAGGGGTGTTAAGCAAAATTTGGAAAAACTAAACGCTGTGTGACTATTTTTATCGCAAACCACATCAAGGAGAGTTGTGTGCAAGTATTATTTACTGCAGTGTTGTTGGCTATAGTTGCTATGTTAAGTGCGGGTTTAACAGCTAACGAAAAAACGCGATCACCAAAATTTTTTGCGATAAATACAATGTGTTTTTTTGCTTGTAGCATGGTTAATAAGCTATTTTGCTTTGCAGAGCTTATCTTTGAGCGAATGGCCAATTTATGTTACTGTTTTGTTAATATCTTTGAGTCAAGCGAAAGCTAATATAACAACTAAATATGCCTCATGCAGTGTATGTGATTCTACTTCCCACTACAAAAATATCGCAGCATCGCGAAAAATTTACCATTCCACAGTATCTATGCCTAATGCTATCGAAACAGGCACTTATAGTGGGGCAACAATAATGAGTGCAGCGCCTCCCTCAGTATCATGCCAATAATTAAAAGTACCGCGTTTATTATTAACAGCATGAGGTATTTATTAGAGGTAATATCCAACATCATCGCAGTCAAGTCTTGGGGTATGCGCTCCCACGTTAGATAATAGCCAAATACCGAAGCACTTTGTGCGCTATTGGGGATTGAGATAGTGACTCGATTGAAGAAGGTTTCACTTAGATATAGTGTCAGGAAATTGTGTGGGTTATTGGATGTTAACAGCAGCAGTTATTACCATAGTCTCAAGCCTAAGTTGATAGATACCAGCCGGCTAGCACTGATACAACTGGTTCAAACCATTCATCATGATATTGATAA
>CBFIBG010000067.1:0-2700 GCA_965660815.1 Glaciecola sp. | reverse complement strand
CTTGAACACTCATGTGTTGAGGCATCATGTTGCACATATCGAGACAATTTTTCAGTCCCAATGATCAGCCTATTTTCTTATCTTGACTACACTTACTTCGTAATTGCTTCCTGTTTTTGGACCTAAATCGCATGAAACAAGACTTAAAGCCAGCTGTCACAGAGGATCGCAAATAGCGTTAATTTGTCTTATACTTTCAAACGCATTTGAGGTTTCATTGCATAAGTCTAATTCAGCTTTTAATTGAATATCCATCAAAGGATTTGAATGTGTTTTAGCCGCTTGGACAAACCATTTTTGATAAGATTTTGTATGCATTTTAAAATCATTAGACAGTTGTTTTGTTACTTTTTCTGGCGTTTTGTCATCCAAACTCATCATGATGTTGCCCGCGCCAAGCATTAAGGCATCTGGGTTTGGCAGTGCTTTTTCATGCTCTCCATCTTTGACCAGTAGATTGGTTAAAGAGAATAGGGCGGCGCAACGCATGAACGCAACTTGAGCTGCTCGTAAGTTTTTTGTGTCGGCGTAATCTTGCAACAACATTTGTACTGACTTATCGTAGGGTGAACTTGCTTGTGCGCCTAATGAACAGCAAATTAGCAGAATAATTGAAAGTGTTGTTTTAATTTTCATAGAATGACTCTATCCTGTTAATAACGGTAACGTAGACAGTGTAGTAACCAAGGAAATCGACGCAGAACATGCATACCTATCATTTATTTCATATTGGAGACAAAAGAGTTGTATCTTCAAATACAAGGGGGGTTGAGATAAACACTCGCTCAGATTTTCCATGGTTTTCAGTTGATTTTTTTGGTGAAGTTGGCATTTCAAAAGTAAATGACTCACTAAAAGATGGCGAACGGCTCATTAGTGCGTTTTATGGTGATTGTTATTTCGATAGAGATGGTAGGCGCTATAACGCGAAATACACACAACAAGACCATGATTGTTTTGTAGCCTACATTGAATATAATCGTGTGTATGCTGTGCTTGATGAATCGGGATGGCCACTAACCGCCAATTTTGCAACATTAAAGCCTGACGAGTTACCTAGAAGCGATATAGACACTGGCTACAGTAACGTCGTCAGACCATTTAGACAAGGCGCTATAATCAGCGAGGAAAGTCAGTTACCCTGATTCAACTCAGATGACGCCGTCATCTTGATTTCGTTAGAAGATGAACCCGCTTCTTCGAGTACTTCTGGCACCAAATCATCAAGCGCATGTTTGATTTGCACGCCAAGGTGATTCATTTTGTCTAAATCTTTTAACTGATTATCTGGATGAGTATAAATTCCTAATTGAATGTATTTACCACCTTTTATCATGAAATCACCAATACTATTAACGAACTCACCATGACCAGACGTATATCTACCATCAGGCGTTTTTGGAAAGCCTCTAAGAGTTTCAATGTAGATAAAGTCATGCTCTTCGCTTGCTTTTACCATACCCAATACAAGACTGTTATCTCGGACATTCTGTTCTGGCCATCCTCTCAATCCAAGCGCAATTCGAAAGTTGTCAACGGTACTAATTCGTGAACCATAAAAACGTTGACCGTTTATCCTAAAGAAATCTGCATTGGCTTTTGACAAGATAGTTTTGTCATTTAATACTTTTTCATGCTTCTTTGTAAGACCTGAAATATTGGCATCGTAAGATTTACTTGGAGAGCCCCATAAAGTTGTAACACCCTTTCCAAATTCGTACTTTACCTCTTCTGCTTTTCCAACTCTCAGAGGTTCATATGCTCTATTTTCCATCCTTGCTATTTGTCTAGCGTAATTTTCTGCGTAATACTTCGCAATGGTGTGAGTAATTTCAATTAATTTATTTTCTGCGCAAACTTCGTCACAAAGATCATCTACTGGGATGAATAGATAGGGCTTTGTTAGTTTATTTTTGTGCGCTGTGCTTCTGAAGGCCAGTGATGGATTAAAGAAACTTGAAAGCGACACGCCGCCACCAAAAAGCTGTGCAATAGCGAAACCTGCCAACATGCTACCGTTGTTTGTAAGCTGCCCTGCAACGGAGCTGTTAAAGTTATTTATGTTTTTAGCAAGCGCCATCTTGCCTGTTTTGGCCATTTGATTCGCGTCATATTGACTGATAATGCCAAAGTCAGCCATCACTTGATAAGCTTCAGGAACCGTAATGTGTTGCTTTTTATCATTACTTAAGTTCTGTGTGCTAGAACAGCCACCCATGAAAAGGATAAAAATACATCCTGTAATTAAATATTTTATTTTCATTGCCGTTTCCTCACTGAATATTGTTTCTGATTAATACACTTTGAATATTGTAGTAATTGTTTAAAGGGTATTATCACCGTGTTTTCAAAAAGCGCCATTTTTGGTTATTTTAAAAAGAAAAGCGTAAAGCGTCGTGCTCGTAATACACTTGCATATCTTCTCAATTTAATAATTATTGTCAATTCAGTTGGTGCAGTATTTATACCTTCTATTGGGATTGCTCAATCACTCACTCCAGAAGAGCAAGCTCGTATTGATGCCATTAATAAAGCGCAATGGGATGGGGCATTATCCGTTCAGCTTACAAACATTGCCAGCCAAAGATTTGGAAAACTATGGACAACTAGCAAAGATAGCTGGATTTAGCCTACATGCAGGGGTATTCGCCGATATCCACCAGAGCGATAAACTAGAGCGATTATGTCGCTATATCGCAA
>CBFIBG010000066.1:0-17317 GCA_965660815.1 Glaciecola sp. | reverse complement strand
GGGTAGCCTGGTAACGGAGGGGATACTTCTAAGTTACCAAACCAATCCATCCAACCTATGCCTGATAATCCTTTTGCATAGTCATCGCGATATTGGCTCCATCGGATCCAACCGTAATCGGGACCAAGCAGTTCGTTGTGTGAGAAGTTATCAATATCTTTATTGCGATTGGCTTGAAGCACAACTGGCATTGTATTAAAGGGTGTGTATTGACGGCCAATTTCTATAGTATCTTGAAGCCAAATGTTAGACGGCGTGTAAAGCTCATGGTCAGCAATAGTAAATAACTCTGTGTTTGAAAGGGGTAAGGCCTCTGCTAGCTGCTCCAGCATTTTGTCGTTTCTGCCCTTAAACTGTCTAATATACAAGGTTTCTGCTCTACTAGCATTTGACAGCATCAACCAAGGGGCGACGCGCATTGCTAATTCCACGCTGTCTATCTTTTCAGTGCCACGAAACGCTTCAATAACAGTTTCAAACTCACCATTCCAATGGCTATTGGCAAAATCTTTCACTTCTATATACAGCAAGGGAGAGCGTTTCAATTCTGGCACGTCGAATGTAATTTGCTGTCTAATAGGTCGCGAAATAAAAGAGGTTTTCTGGTGATTCTGCTGTTCATGGAACAGAGCGACATTCCGATGTGAAATTTGTAAAAAGCTGACAGTAACCGTATCGGTGTCTTGCAACATAGAAACATCGATTTGCATAGGGAAAAGGTCGAATAAATCCGAGTTACCATTAATGATGTTGTCTTGGTCGTCAACGATACCATCACTGTCATCATCATCGGTATTATGCATTACCACACCATGATACAGTCCACCCGCAAATTGACGTTTACCTGCCGTGAGGGCATTTTCGTTAGGTATATTATCGCCAGAAGTATCAATCTTTACAGAAAGTAAGCCAGATGCACCTGTTTCTCCAATCGCCTTAACGTTGACCATTAAAAGGCTTAGAACAATTACTAACGGACGGTAGTAACGCATCGATAGGCTCCAAAAACGAGTGGGTATAAGCAGTCTATAAAAGCAACAAATCGCAAAGAAGTCCAGTATCAATTTGTGAATGACTCCAATCTTTCGGTTAACACTTTTTAGAACCTTTACAATAACGTGTTGCCTTTATCTGATATTAGTCAAACACTTCACGACAGCATTATTAATTCATCAATAGAAAACAACTGACCTCATTGATGCGATTAAAACTGATTGAT
Source organism: Glaciecola sp. (assembly GCA_965660815.1). Lineage (GTDB taxonomy): Bacteria > Pseudomonadota > Gammaproteobacteria > Enterobacterales > Alteromonadaceae > Glaciecola. The sequence goes on along the minus strand of CBFIBG010000066.1, from coordinate 16,098 downwards.
CAATTCTTCAAATTGTTTTTTTTCGGTTACCATAACATCATGTAATTCATTTGGTAACAATGGGTTGTTTAAGCAAATTTGCTGTCGCGCTAGCAAGTTTTGTTTGGAAATAATGCTGGCAAAAGTTTGTCTAAACAACTGGTCCTCTGCAGGAGAACGAGTCATAGATTGCAATCCACTTTTCAATTCGGCGGCCAATTTTGGCTGCTCTGGATGCACATAAAACACCAATGCGAAGGGATAATACAGTCGAAGATGTTGCTCTATGAACAAATCGCTTTTGTCGTCAGCGTGCGTGGCAAACATATCTTCAATTTCATTTACACCTAGTGCAATATAGTCACACTGACCGCGTTGTAATGCTCTAATTGTATCTTCTATTGCTCCATGCTCGTATACGGAGAATTCGTTCTGTCTATAAAGTGTTGCATCTGCCCATGTTGCAGGTACGCCAATTATTTTCTGTTTAAGCTCTTTAATGTTCGTGATAGAGGCAAATTCATCTGCATCAGAGCATCGGATGATGAGTAACCTGTGACCCAAAAAACCTCTCATTAACGGTCGATAGACTGGAATAAAGGTATCTGCTTTAAATTTAGGGTTACCTGCCACTGTCACACATATGTCTATATGCTTTTCAAATATTCTGCTTTCGTCCTCAGAGTTTGGATAATCTGTTTTGTCTTCAATTAACTCCATATTGCTATAGACACTGTTTGTTATCTTGAGCAATTCAGTCAATAATGCCAGTTCATATTTTTGACGAACAGCAGACTTATTGCCATTCCAGAATCTTAGTTGACTTGCCATAGAACCAGTTGCCTTTAATGAATGTGTTGAAAGCTTATGTAGACCAAACGTTTTTACTAAACGCTATTTCAAAAATAGAAGCAAGAATGTAAAAAGTACAGTTAATAATTGAACTAACAGGCTCATGGCCTAATAGGTTCAAAGCTTTAGATTATTATAGAGAACATGAGTCGTAGAGATTGGTTTAAAGTAGCGCATGTTTAACGTTACTGCAGAAAAACTCTCGTTTGAGTTAAGTCGAGTTCTTAACTTAACATGCTCTAATTGAGTCTAAGATAACACCTTATATAGAGCGAATAAAACGCGAACTTAACCATGAAAGGTCTTATCAAAAGAAGGATTTTCCACTATACTCGCGCATTATTTTCAACCTAGGTATCAACTTGGGTTGTGACTTGTTTTATTTAAAAATTACGGACTCCAATTATGTTAACTTTGTTCGGCTCTTCGATGCTTTCTGATTTCAATAGGCAAAAACTGCTTCAACGATTACAAAGCAAAGGAGTGAAAGTAACAGACGTTAACGCTTTTTATGTGCACTTTGTCGATACAGAGCAACCTCTGTCTGAACATCAATTAAAGACTTTGGAGAGTCTACTCACTTATGGGCCAAAACAAGACGCATCCCACGATAGTGCACGGACAGATTTTTCTTTGGTCGTCACTCCTCGTACAGGTACTATTTCACCTTGGTCAAGTAAGTCTACTGACATCGCAAAGAACTGTAATTTATCCCCAATTAATCGAATTGAACGTGGAGTGATTTACGATTTCACTGGTGAACAACTTGAAAGTGTCGATGCAGTAATAAAAGCAGAAATCCACGATAGAATGACCGAAATGGTGCTTTCAAATGTGGAAGAGGCAAGTTGTTTATTTGTGCATACTGATGCTAAACCATTAACAGAGATTGATGTGCTTGGAAATGGACGCCCTGCTTTGGAACAAGCTAATGAATCGTTGGGATTGGCGCTGGCTGAAGATGAAATAGATTATTTAAAAGACAGCTTTGAGAAGCTGGGTCGAAACCCAAACGATATAGAACTTTATATGTTTGCCCAAGCAAATTCTGAGCATTGCCGACATAAAATTTTCAATGCGGATTGGACGATAGACTCGATACAGCAACCCAAGTCGTTGTTCAAAATGATCAAAAATACATTTGAACAGACGCCAGATTTTGTTTCTTCTGCATATAAAGACAATGCAGCTGTTATGGACGGGTTTGATGCAGGACGATTTTATGCCGATCCCGTTACTCATCAATATGGTTTTCACCATGAAGACATTGATATTTTAATGAAAGTGGAAACTCATAATCATCCCACCGCCATTTCTCCTTTCCCTGGCGCGGCTACCGGTTCTGGCGGAGAGATAAGAGACGAAGGTGCCACAGGAAGAGGCTCTAAGCCAAAGGCAGGCTTAGTCGGGTTCAGCGTATCCAACTTAAAGTTACCTCAAAATACCCAGCCTTGGGAAGTCGATTATGGTAAGCCGGATCGTATTGTGGATGCTCTGGAAATTATGACTCAAGGTCCGTTAGGGGCAGCAGCATTTAATAACGAATTTGGTAGACCGAACATCCTTGGATATTTTAGAACCTACGAACAACAGGTTAACAGTTTTAACGGCGAAGAAGTCCGAGGCTATCACAAACCCATTATGTTGGCCGGTGGATTGGGTAATATCAAGCGCGAACATATCCAAAAAGGTGAAATTACCGAAGGAGCCAAGTTGATAGCACTTGGAGGCCCCGCCATGAATATTGGTCTTGGTGGTGGAGCCGCATCTTCAGTGGCATCCGGTCAAAGTAATGAGAACCTTGACTTTGCATCCGTCCAACGGGATAACCCCGAGATGGAGCGGCGTTGTCAGGAGGTTATTGACAGGTGTTGGCAGCTTGGCGAAAACAATCCTATTCAGTTTATTCATGATGTAGGGGCTGGCGGTTTGTCGAATGCATTTCCAGAATTGGTGAACGACGCTGACAAAGGTGGCGTGTTTGAATTGCGAAATGTGCTTTGTGACGAATCTGGTATGTCGCCTTTGGAGATATGGTGCAACGAATCACAAGAACGCTATGTCCTCTCTGTCGCTCCTGAGAACTTAACCTTATTTACTGAAATATGCGAGCGAGAAAGAGCGCCTTTTGCAGTGGTAGGTGAGGCCACAAGGCAGCAACACCTCACTCTAAGTGACCGTCTTTTTGGCAATAATGCCATTGACATGCCTCTTGATGTATTACTTGGCAAGCCGCCGAAGATGCATAGAGACGTGACTACGTGTTCATCAACTGGTGATAGTATCGATGTGGGTTCTGTCGATCTTAATGATGCGATAACCAGATTATTAAATTTACCCACCATTGCTGAAAAAACGTTCCTTATTACTATTGGCGATAGAAGTGTGACAGGCATGGTTGCAAGAGATCAGATGGTGGGTCCTTGGCAAGTGCCAGTGTCCGATGTTGCGGTTACAACCACTTCGTTTGATACGTACACTGGAGAAGCAATGGCAATGGGCGAAAGGACGCCAGTGGCACTTCTGTCCCATGCAAGCTCTGCCAGATTGGCGGTGGCAGAGAGCATTACTAATATAGCGGCAAGCTACATTGGTGATATCAAACGAATCAAGTTGTCTGCTAATTGGATGTCGGCTGCGGGTCACCCAGGTGAAGACGCTGGATTGTATCAAGCGGTTAAAGCAATTGGTGAAGAGCTATGCCCTAAATTAGGTCTAACTATTCCTGTTGGCAAAGATTCCATGTCCATGAAAACAGCTTGGCAAGAGGGGGGTGACAATAAATCAGTCACGGCTCCCATGTCGCTGGTAATAAGTGCATTCGGAGCGGTTAAAGACGTGCGAAAGACACTGACTCCACAATTGAAAGCGTCTAGTGAGAGCGTACTTTTGCTCATCGATTTAGGAAGAGGCAAGCAAAGGTTAGGTGCAAGTTGCCTATCTCAAGTGTATCAGAGCTTAGGCAATGAATGTCCTGATTTAGATAGTGCAGAGGACCTACTGGCATTTTTTAATCTAATTCAAAAAGCCAATTTTTACGGCTTAATTGAGGCCTATCATGACAGAAGTGACGGCGGATTATTCGTCACTTTAGTGGAAATGGCGTTTGCTGGTAATTTGGGTTTATCAATAGATTTAACCCACTATTCACAGCACGCTCGTGCACAGTGCAACGCGAATAGTTTGTTGTTTAATGAGGAACTTGGAGCGGTTGTTCAAATATCTAAAGATAATTTAAATAAGTTTAACCAGTTATTAGCAGAGGCAAATTTAGACGGTTGCAGCTACAAAGTGGGAGAGCCGTTAGAGTCTGATGAGATTTCAATTTCGTTAAACGGTTCATCTTTAGTAAGTTCTACAAGAACCGCCTACAGACTTGCGTGGGCTTCAACGACTTTCGCGATGCAATCTTTGCGAGATAACCCAGAATGCGCAAGACAGGAAAACGAACTGAAAAAAGACGCCAATAATCCTGGTCTGCATGCCAACTTAACGTTTAATGTTGACGAAGACGTAAGTGCTCCATTTATTAATAAGGGGGCGAAACCTAAAGTCGCAATATTGCGAGAGCAGGGGGTTAATTCCCATGTTGAAATGGCTGCTGCCTTCAACCGAGCAGGTTTCGACTCTGTAGATGTGCACATGAGTGATTTAGTTAATGGCCGCAAAAACCTAAGTGACTTTAAAGGATTGGTCGCGTGTGGCGGGTTCTCTTATGGTGATGTGTTAGGCGCTGGAGAGGGCTGGGCGAAAACGATTTTGCATAATAACAAACTAAGAGACATGTTTGCCTCTTATTTTGAGAACGACTCTACGTTTAGCCTGGGCGTATGTAACGGTTGTCAAATGTTATCAAATTTGAAAACGCTTATCCCAGGTGCGGAAAATTGGCCGCACTTTGTGCAAAATCAGTCTGCGCGTTTTGAGGCTAGAGCCAGTTTAGTTGAAATTCAGCCAAGCGCTTCAATTTTCATGCAACATATGGAGAACTCCCGAATGCCAATTGCAGTCTCTCACGGAGAAGGGAGGGCAGAGTTCAGTTCATCTATGCAGCTTGCAAAGTTGGAAGAACAACAGCAAGTGGCCATTAGATATGTGGACAATTACGGCAAAGTGACTGAAAGTTACCCATCTAACCCAAATGGATCGATAAACGGTATTACGGGTTTAACCTCCTTGGATGGGAGAGCCACCATAATGATGCCGCATCCCGAGCGAGTGTTTAGAGCAGTCACTAATTCCTATGCAGAACCAAGTTGGAATGAAGATAGCCCTTGGATGAGAATGTTCAGAAATGCTCGAGTGTTTGTCGGCTAGAGCAAAAACAAGAGCGCGCTCAATGCTTATCGCTGTTGATGGCGCTCTCTATTTATTTGTTTTTGGTTTGGATGTTTTTTAAGCAACACATAAACACTAGATAGACCACCATGCTGCTTTAACGCGGTATGAAAGGCAATCACTGGTTCCAACTCCATCAGCCACTGGTTGACGTAACTTTTCATAAAAGCCGGAAATGGCTTTGAGTTCAATCCCAGTCCATGATCAATCAATAAGGTCCTTATCCCCCGATTATGGCAATCTGTTATGGTCTCATATAGTAAAACTCTGGCGTCATCTAATCGTGTCCTTTGCAAAGATAACCGGCTGTCTATCTGATATTTACCTAACCGAAGATTCTTAAAAACGCCCTCTTGAACACCGTCTTGCTTAAACGACAAAAAATCATAAGGATCAAGCGGGGTAACATGCTCAACGCTCAGTCCGTTTTTATCTAATGCTACCTTTTTCTCAATGGCCTCTCTTTTTAGTTGATGGCTTAGCGAGTTTTCGTTTTTTGTAGAGAGTATTCGCTTGTCAGTCTTCAGCGGTGTTACATCTTGCATTTCTTCTAGAAAAGAAAGCCGTTCGTGATTGTCTGAGCTCATATTTACCCCCTTCATTTTCAAAACCGATTAACCGCTGTAATCCAAGTCTACTTGTTAATCTGTAATCGTCTAATTGTATCACAGCATCGCAAATTTTTACGGCAAGTTACTGTTTTATGCTCAACATAAATTCTGGAATTATTTAAATATCTACCGTCCTTGTATATATGCCATCACTGCAAAATAGCTTTCTATTGCTCTTAATAGAGCAGTCTTTAAAAAAACGTCAAAAAATTGTCATATCTAATCGATATAGTATTGTGCCTGTACTAAAGTACGGGGTAGTGTTAACTTGCATATATAAGAACATTTTATAAATCATGATGTGAGTTATCCAATCTAAATCCATGTTGTAAAAAGAATTAGGTTTAATTCTCTGTTCAATAACGGCAGTCAAGCCCAAAGGGATATGTAGTGAAAAAAATTAAAAAAACATTCAGTTGTTGTATAAAAACCATTTCAACCTTAACTAGTATAGTCGCACTTACTGCAACTAACGCGCACGCAAAAGAGCAAGCTGCTATCTTTTCGCAAGTGCTGAGTTTGCCGAATGCGGTTGAGACACAAGTTTTAATTAACGAAGTCGACGCGGACCAATCGGGTACTGACCGAGCCGAATTTGTTGAGTTATTTGATGGAGGGCAAGGCAAAACAGACTTGTCTGGTTTATCAGTGGTTCTAATTAACGGCAGTAATGACACCATTTATAATGTAGTAAGTTTAAACGACTTTTCAACCACGGCTAGCGGATATTTTGTGGTATGTGGAAATTCTCAAAACGTGACCAATTGTAACTTAAGTTTGGGTATCTCGAGTAACGCCATACAAAATGGGCAAGACGCGGTTGTACTGACCTCACAAGACTCTATGAGCTTGGCCCCTGGGGGAAGCTTAAATACATTAACTGAGTCCGATATAGTAGACGCCATCGTGTATGACACTAACGATGGGGACGATAGTGTACTGCTTGATTTTTTAACACCGGGCCAGCCACAGATAAACGAAGGCGATAACGGCAATAAAGATATTCACTCAAACCAACGATGCCCAAACGGCAGTGGATTAGGAAGAGAAACCAATACATATGATCAGTTTGAGCCAACGCCTGGAACTTTGAACCTATGCGGAACGCCTGAGTTAACTCAGTTGTATATCAACGAAGTTGACGCTGACAATTCTGGCACTGACCGAGCCGAATTTGTTGAGTTGTATGACGGCGGAGATGGTAATGCGTTGCTAGACGGTTTATCCATGTTATTGATCAATGGCAGTAACGATTCTGTGTATGCCTCTGTTGATTTAACAGGCCTGAGTACAGATTCTCAAGGGTATATAGTGCTGTGCGGCAATCCAGCTGAAGTTACAGAATGTGACTTTGATTTTGGACCCGAATCGAATGCAATACAAAATGGCCAAGATGCAGTCGCCATCGTTAGAGCCAGTGCTACCAAATACCCAACTGGTTCAGATGCTTTACTGATAGAGCAAGCAGATATTATTGATGCTTTGGTGTACGACACGAACGACTCTGATGACAGCGTGTTATTAGAACTCCTTACGCCTGGCCAAGCGCAAATTAACGAAGATGGTAACGATGACAAAGACATTCACTCTAATCAACGTTGTCCAAACGGCTCTGGAGATTTAAGAGACACTAGTACCTTTGACCAATTCGAACCTACTGCTGGACAACCAAATACCTGTGGTCTAGTAGTTGCTGGTGACTTACTTATCAATGAAATCGATGCAGATCAGACAAGCACAGATGATGCTGAGTTTCTTGAGTTGTTTGATGGAGGCAGCGGAATAACCTCTCTCGATGGATATACTGTTTTACTCATAAATGGAAATGGCGATGCAGTTTATAATGCCATAGACCTTGACGGATTTTCTACAACTGCCAATGGGTATTTTGTCATTTGCGGAAGTTCAGGCAATGTCGCGAATTGTGATTTACCAGCGCTAAGCGCGACCAATGGAATCCAAAATGGGGCAGATGCTGCCGCTCTTGTACTTGGTGACGCATCGGAATTCCCTAATGGAACAGAAGTAAACACTTTTCTTGATCGAGTAGTCGACGCAATTGTTTATGGCACTAGCGATTCAACTGACTTTGGTTTATTACCCTTGTTAAACCCAGATCAGCCACAAGTAGATGAAAACGAAAGCGGTAATAAAGATATTGAGTCTTCACAACGATGTGACAACGGCAGTGGTGGTCTTCGAAACACCGACACCTACGTCACTAGCGAACCAACTCCTGGAATGGCAAATTCTTGTGATAACGGAGGCGACTTGGTGATTGGTTCATGTGATGCTGATGCGACTTTTATTCATATGGTTCAGGGCAACGGGACTGCAAGCCCTATTATTGGTGAACAAGTTGTGATTGAAGGCGTGGTTTCAGCGTCTTATCAACAGAACGATGGTTTAGGCGGATTCTTTATTCAAGAAGAAACCTTAGATATGGACAACGACCCACAAACTTCTGAGGGTGTTTTTGTAGACAATACCAGTTTAATGGTATCTGCAGGTAACATCGTCCGCGTATTGGGGACTGTGGTGGAAGATAATGGCCAAACGGTTGTCAATTCTCAAGACATTGCGTTATGCCCTGGTACAGACTCAATCTCGACAGCCTCTCTTTCTATGCCAGTGAATGACCTACTAGAATTTGAACAAGTCGAAGGTATGCAGGTTAGTTTCAGTCAACCGTTATTTGTCAATGAACATTTCAATTTGGGCAGATTTGGCGAAGTTGTATTATCTTCAGAAAGAAAATATCAGTTTACTCACAATAACCCACCGAGCGTTGCCGGATATGCTGCTCATCTAGAGGCTTTAGATCGTGACCAACTAACATTAGATGACGGTAAAAGCGTGCAGAATCCTGAAACAGTCATCTATCCTACACCAGGTTTGAGTGCTAATAATTCTCTGCGATTGGGCTCTAGTGTCACTTTGTCCGGCATTATGAGTGAAGGCTTTGGATCGTATAGAGTTCAGCCAACAGAAACTTTGTTATTCGTAGATGAAAATCCACGTCCTGAGGCGCCTTCGGATCTAGAGGGTAACTTTAAAGTAGCCAGCTTCAATGTGCTTAACTTCTTCACTCGCTTTGATGGAAGAGGTGCTGATAACCAAGAAGAGTTTGATAGACAACGAGACAAACTGCTTGCCGCATTAATTGCGATCGACGCAGATATCGTTGGTTTAATTGAACTTGAAAACAACGAAACAGAATCATTAGTAAGTCTGGTATCCGGGTTGAATGACCAGTTAGGGGCAGGAACCTATGCGTTTGTGAATACTGGGACTATTGGTACCGATCAGATTAAAAATGGTTTGATATATAAACCTGCAACGGTCACTCCAACTGGGAGTTTTGCAATTTTGGACAGTTCGGTTGACCCGACTTTCTTAGATACTAGAAATAGGCCTGTTCTTGCGCAGACCTTCACAACGGCTTCTAACGAGACCTTGACTGTGGCTGTGAATCATTTTAAATCAAAAGGTTCAAACTGTAACGCTCAAGGGGATCCTGACCAAAATGACGGACAAGGAAATTGTTCTGGTGTTAGAACGGCAGCTGCGGTTGCTCTTGCTAATTGGCTAGAGACTGATCCAACCCAAAGCGGAGACGAAGATTTCTTAATCTTAGGGGATTTAAACTCTTACGCAATGGAAGATCCGATCACAGCTCTTAAAGGTGCAGGATACGTGGATTTGGTCGATGCTTTCATAGGTAGTCAAGGATATTCATATGTGTTTAGTGGTGAGCTAGGGTATTTAGACTATATTATGGCGAATCAGCCGCTATCGGATAAGGTGTCTGACGTTCTTGAGTGGCATGTAAATGCAGATGAGCCAAGAGTACTTGACTACAATACTGAATTTAAATCTCAGGCTCAAATCGAAAGTTTCTATGCTGCTGATGAATTTAGGAATTCGGACCACGACCCAATTATTGTCGCCTTTACATTCTCTGAGCCAGTGCAGGACACAGATAACGATGGTGTTTACGACGACCTTGATAACTGTATTTTACTTGCCAATCCAAATCAGGAAGACACGAATGGTGATGGATTTGGAAATCGCTGTGATCCAGACTTGGACAACAATGGCGTTGTGAGCTTTCGAGATGTTGGATTAATGCGTAGAGCGTTTTTCACTAATAATCCTGATGCTGATTTGAACAGCGATGGTTTCGTAAATTTTGAAGACCAGTCCATTTTAGGCGAATTCTTTTTCAGCCCTCCTGGACCAAGTGCATTAGTAGATTAACTAATTGTTTCATGAAACGCAGCAAACTTTGTTTGTTGCGTTTTTTTTAGTTTATTGAGCTTGCATTTCGTCAATATAATCTTGTGCTAGATATTTCTTTTGATTTTCAGTGAGAGTTTTACCTGCTTGCTGAAAAAATTCATGTTCTTCTTCCGCCAAGTGATGCTCTATTTTATCCGCGAGTTTCTTAAATGACATCAACCAACCAGATGAACTCATATCAGTGTTTACAAGGTCATCCACAAGTTTATCAATTTGATGATGCTCTGCAATACCGTGTCTAGACATCTCTACCGTCTTGTCTTTATCTAGCAGTGGCCCGTAGAAATGGCGCTCTTCTGCAATAGCGTGAGCCTCTAGTTCATCTTTTAATTGTCCGAAATATTCTTGCCTGGTTTCACTGTTACCTTGAGTTTCCATGATCAGTTTTACTAAAGCTCTTTGTTTATCATGATCTTTGCGTAATGCTTCAAATATTTTCATAACCATTGCTCCAAGTTTAATAACCTAATGATATTGTGGCATCAGCTAGCTTGCGAAAAGCACTGACAGTGGCCCCTGCAATGTAGTCGACTGATGGTCTTTTTAAATTCTTACTTTCATATAAGCAGACGTCGTGTATGCGCTTCATGCGCTCACGAAGTCTAGTGTCGAGTTTCCCTTTGTCAGCATAACGCATTGCGGCATTTTGCTGCATTTCAAACGCGGATAGTACTACACCTCCTGCATTAGTCGCCTTGCCTGGCGCATGCAATAAATGACTGTCTGCGATAACTTTTTCAGCTTTATGGGTGCAGGGCATATTGGCGCCCTCAATCATAATATTCGTTGTGTTGTTAACAATTTGCTTAGCCTGTTTTTCGTCGATTTCATTTTGTGTTGCACAGGGGATTGCGACTTCACAATCAATAGACCAAGGCGTTTCATCGTCTATAAACTCCCCTACGAACTTTTCACTAAGCGTTTTCAATGCGTTTGGTTCTTGTTTGTTGTCAAGCAACCATTGCACGTGTTCTGTTTCTAAGCCATTTTTAATGAACAAAACACCTTTGCTATTTGATAGTGACAGTACCTTAGCGCCCAATTCAATTGCCTTGTATGCGCAATGTAAAGCAACATTTCCCGCTCCGGAAATACACACTGATTTATCTTTAACCGTTTTTCCGCATTCACTCAACATTTGTTCAAGGAAATAAATGATCCCAAAGCCTGTTGCCTGATTCCTTAATTCGCTGCCTCCAAGTAAAATTGGTTTACCAGACAAGCTCCCTGTGTATGATTTAGAATGTTTGAGTTGCTCACCAAACATGTATCCGATTTCTCGATTAGAAACATTGATGTCTCCAGCAGGAATATCTTTGTCATATCCTATATATGGTGCAAGCGAGCGCATGTATGCTTTTGAAAAACGTCTAATTTCGTGATGGCTACAATTTTTTACGTCAATATCAGCTCCACCTTTGCCCGCCCCTAAAGACAGCCCCGTCAGTGCATTTTTAAATGTTTGCTCTAATGCTAGAAATTTCAGAACAGATTCGTTTAAATTAAGAGAAAACCGAGTGCCGCCTTTATATGGACCAAGCGTATTGTTGTGTTGGATCCTCCATCCTTTGTTAATGTTACAACAGTGATTATCGTCCTCCCATTCCACATAAAACTGATGGATTTGCTGGGGAGCAAGTAACCTTTTTACGACATTGTGTTTTTTGTAGTCCGAATTTGCATTGGCTATCGGGATAATGTGTTCACAAAGTTCTCTTGCAACTTGTAAATACTCATCTTGGTGTTTTGCTTGATTTTCAAGCCAATCATTTACTTCAGTTTCCAAAGACATAACTCACTTTTTGTTGTTTTTAGTGTATTTAAATAGACCATATATAACTGGCGCACATTCAGTAATCAGGCTCAAGCTCTATCTTAAAGTTTGGTTTGGCGTTCAATACTGCAATCGTTCCGACATTTACACAGGCCTTTCGATCGATAACAACTACTTTGTTTTATCAATTAATAATCAATTAATATGCCAGCATAAATTTTAGTTAAGCCATTGAAATTATTTGCTATTAAATAGATTTAATGTGGTATATGTGAAACTTATTACAAACATTTTGTATTTGTGGTGTAATTTTTACAATCTAACATTAATGTTAAGGAGGAGGCTTTCAGTATGGAATTTTTGTATGTGATAGAGTCGTTCGTCTTGCTCTTAAAATTTAAACTCATCTGAAATTTTAAAGCGATTAAGTGACATAAACTTAGTTTATCGATTGACGTTTAACCAGTATTTAAGCTCATCTTTGTCGATTGGTTTTATTAAGTATTGGTGAATTGAAAACTTATTTAACATGGTGCGATCAGGCTGACTGCCACTTAAAACACTGACCTTGCCGTTTATGGGGAGGGCAAATATCTGTTTTAAAAACTCAATGCCCGATAAATCAGGCAATCCTAAATCAAATAGGTGAAGGTCTGCATCGTTGCGTGATTTGATAAATTCTATGGCGGAAGACGCGTCTTTACTGCTGACCACTTCGCATCCTAGTTGTTGCAGCATTAATTTCATTACTAGTACGCTGTCTGGGTCGTCCTCTACTAAATGTATTTTGGTCTTATTTTTCAAATTTTGTACGTTATTGATGGTACTCTCTTGCTTACGCTCAGAATCATTCGTTAAAATTTTGTGTTGAGCAGAGTCGAGTGTGCTTCGAAGTATTGCTAAGACCGCCTCTTGATAGATGGGTTTGGATAATAAAAGATTAAAGCCGTTTTTAGTCAGATTGTCTTCTAAACCTTTACTTACTGCAGCAGTCATAGCAACAATAACTAAATCACCATCAAATGTGCGTATTTTCCTTACTGCTTCTACGCCTGTCATTTTAGGCATGTGTAAATCTATAAATAAAATATCGAAAGGTTCTTTGTTTTCGTATGCCTGCTGAATTTTACTGACCGCTTCAAAACCATCTGATGCATAATCTACTGATACTGAGGTCGATTCAATGAAGTATCCAGCCAGTTTTCTTATTTCAAATACGTCATCCACGACTAAAACTTTACCCTGTAGTTTCAAAGGAGGCGCTTTAGTAGGGGGGGTGAGTATGAAATCTGAATCAAAATCGATAAGTTGAAGTTGACTAGAAGTTATAGGCAGCACTACAACAAAATTAGACCCTTCGTTAAGCTTTGAGTTTACTGTGATGTGACCACCCATTTCTTTTATTATCTCGGAACATATAGATAAGCCAAGGCCTGCGCCACCAGCTTGTCTATTGGCGACATCTTCTACTTGAGTAAAGGGATTAAAAATAGTTTTTATTTGCTGTTGGGTCATACCTATGCCCGAATCTACCACTGTAATCGTTAAGGTTTGGTCTTTCTGATTGAACGCCATTTTCATGCGCACGGCACCACTTTCAGTAAATTTTATTGCATTACTTAAGAGATTGAGCAAGACCTGTTTGAATCGTACGCTATCTACGTAAAACGATTTAGGTATTTGAGTGCTTGCTTCTACTAAAAGTTTCAGACCTTTATCAAGAACGTTTACCGAGACTAAGCTATAAACTTCACCTATCAAAGACGTTAAGTCGGTTTCTTCAGGCCTTAATTCGAACTTATCTGCTTGAATTTTTGACAGATCAAGTACATCGTTTAGTAGGCTCAAGAGATGCTTGGAATTGTTAGATATTATGGATAACTCTTTGCGAAAAGGTTCTGCTTCTTGGTTTTCCAATAGTAGTGATGTGTAGCCAATAATGGATGTCAGTGGTGTTCGAAGTTCATGACTTAAATGCCCAATGAACTTATCTTTCGCTATATTCTGCTGTCTACTTATTTTCGAAACACTTTTGGCAAATTCAAGTTCTTTTCTCGTGACTGCGTATTGTATCGATTTTTCGAAAACCCTTTCGTTGATCGCCGATTTCATTACAAAATCTTGGGCGCCACTTTTAATTGCTTCTTTGGCTACAGATTCATCGTTTTGGCCGGTTAGCATCACAATAGGAGTGGCCAAATCGGCATCGCGGACACTTTTTAAAATATCAATGCCTTTATAACCAGTTAACTGGTAATCGAGAATACATAAATAAAAGGTTTGCTGCCTTAAGAATAATTCTGCTTCTTTATGTTTATAACAAACCGTAAATTTGCATTTGCCAGGAAGAAACTCTTCGAGACGTTCTGAAATTAGCAGACAATCATCTTCGTCATCATCAATTATTAACACATTAAGTCGTTTCGACATATTTTCTATCAGTTAATGTCTGGGACTACTGTCCAGAGGCATCTTTTTCTTCAAAGTAGGGTACGACTGAACATTCAAACCAATATGAATTGAACTGTTTCATCATGTCTATCAGAGTCGAGAATTCAGGAGGTTTGACAATATATGAAGATGCTCCTAACGCATAGCTATCGTTAATATCTTCTTTTTCGCCGCTAGTTGACAGTATGACAACAGGGATGCTCGCTAAAATAGGATCGGCTTTCAACCGTTTTAGGGTCTCCCTGCCATCCAAAATAGGCATATTCAAATCCAACAGTATTACACTCGGCAAACCCACTTTCCGACCGCCTTGGTATTTACCCTCACATCTCAGAAAATCTAACAGTTCTTGCCCGTCCGAGACTGTAATAAAATCATAGTCAGATCCCGCTGCCTCCATCGCATCTTGGGCTAACAATCTGTCATCTTCGTCGTCATCAGCCATAATAATGGAATATATTTCTTTGTACGTTGGTTGCGTATTCATGTTTAGTTTTTCACACTTAGTAGGGTGTTGTTAACAGGCAAGGTAATAATAAACTTTGCGCCTTTTTCTGGCTCACTAACAGCCATAATCGTTCCGTTGTGTCTTTCTACAATTCTTCGGCAAATCGCCAGACCAATGCCTGTGCCTTTGTATTCTTGTCTTGAGTGCAGCCTTTGAAACGGAGTAAATATTTTATCCGCAAATTCTTGTTCAAAACCAATGCCATTGTCTGTAATTGTAAATTTCAGCCAATCTGGCATTTCCTCGCTCTCTATTTCGCTGGGCGGCTCACTGTCGGTTACTGTTAAATTGACTAATGGCGAGGTTTCGTGCTGTGAGAACTTCACTGCGTTACCAAGGATATTAAAAAACAACTGTCTTAGTTGTGTTGGATCGCCGTCAATTTTAGGCATATTAGGTATGTTAATTTGCGTATTTGCTTCTTCTATTAAAATACTCAAATCATCTACGCAGTCTGCCACTATTACGTTTAAGTCCACGTTTTGAAACGCTTTTCCTCGGGTGGACACTCTTGAATACTCTAATAAATCACTAATGAGCGTACTCATTCTGTTTGCAGCATTGTTCATCCTTTCGAGATAATCTAGCTGACGTTCAGTAAAGTTTTCACCCTGAAGTTTTAAACGCTCTGCAAAAGCCATTATTTTTCTTAACGGTTCTTGCAGATCATGTGACGCAACAAAAGCAAAGTCTTCGAGTTCTCGGTTACTTTTTTTGAGTTCTTCAGAAAATAGGGATAATTCTCTTGTACGGTCTTCAACTGCTTCTTGAAGCTTCATATTTTGCGTTTCTATTTCTTGATGTCTGCGTTGCTGATGTAAAATATTTGACCTTGCCAAAATAAAAATGCCAATCAACAAAAAGCCGCTGGTAATAATAGAAATTAGAAAATATTGTTGTGAATTTTGTGCCGCGGCTTTAAATCTATCAATATTATTTTCCGCAATGAATTTTTCATTTTGCTCGAGCTGCGTAAACGCTGAATTTATCTGAGCATACAAATCAAGACCGCTGTCACTGTTGACCATATCAAGAGCTTGCTCACGATTCCCTTGAATGGCTAAGCTAACCGTAGTGTCAATCTCGTTCAACTTCTGAGCAATCAATTTTGATGTCTCTTGTATGACTTGAGTTTGTTCAGGTTTTTCGGATTGTAACTGTGCTATATCATCTAATTGTTCTAACACTGTTGAAAAGGTCGCGCTATAGTAATTGAGATATCTCAAGTCGTTAGTTAATAAAAAGCCTCTTTGTCCAGACTCGGTTTCTAATAAACTGGCATG
>CBFIBG010000065.1:0-5778 GCA_965660815.1 Glaciecola sp. | reverse complement strand
ATTATATTCCGGATTCAAAATTACGGGCACCTGAGCATCAGAGATTTGTTGCGCCACTCTCCATGCATCAGAGGCTTGAACCAAAACAATGTTTAAATTTTCAAAACGTTGTTTAAGTGCAAGTGCTTGCAATATGTCATTTGCACGATGAGCTGAAATTAGCAGTGGTGTATCACCTTTTACAACAGGGATAAGCGCCTTAGCATCAGCTCTTGTAATTAAACCATCCCATTGTTGGGCTGGTGTCATGTCATATGAAGATGCAAAAAGAGCTTCGTCAAGACTTTGATTGAGCGCAACCCACAAAGCCGCTCTACTCTCTCCGTTTCTATCAGCTCCTGAATGAGTAACATCAACGTGCACAAAGGCCTGTTTCTGCATTATTGGTTCAATGCCGTCACCTAAGCTAATCATTGCTCCTTGCCCATTGAACAAAGTGCTGGTTCTTGATAAGCCTGTCGCAGCACTGGTAAAGCCCTCTATTCGAGTAATATCAATAAGAGTGGAGTCGGCATTGATTGCATATTGAGAGTCAAATGCGGCTCCAACATTTGAAATTGGGTGGCTTGACACGCGTGAATCGTTTACGCCTGCAGATAGTCCAACTTCGACCAGCCCCAAGCTGCTAAGTGCTCCGATAAATCCTGGAGTAATTACTTTTCCAGTCGCCTTAACTTCTGTATAGCCTGCAGGTACTTGAATTCCATTGACTACCTCTTGAATATTGCCACTTTCGATTAACAAGGTCCCTTCAAGGATTGTTCCTTTTGAACTCATGGTGTGAATTTGAGCGCCTGTGATTGCGAGTTTGTCTTGAGCCAAAGAAATAGAGCTTACACAAAGCAATATTACCATTGTAGTAAGGCGCGTTAAGAACTTAGTATTTGAATAAAATGCACTATTGTTTGTTAATTTCATTTGGCATCTCCTTGCGCTATTTGGCCCAGTTCAAAATCGCTAACAGGCCAAGAATCCGGATCTAATCTGTCGTACACTAATGCGCCGTCAATGAACACTTTTTCAGCCTGAGCATAGGTTGAGAATGGATCGGCTGACCACAACACAACATCTGCGTTTTTGCCTTCTTCTATCGAGCCTGTGTATTCAAAAATCCCCAGTGACTTAGCAGGATTAGCTGATAGCCAAGTCCATGCATCTGCTTGAGAAATATCGATTCCAGCACGGACACCGTCCGACCAGGCTTTTGCCGCTTCTTGGTTAAGTCTTTGGATCCCGATATCGCTATCGGAATGCACAATTGCGCAGGCACCTGCATGGTGAACCATTGGGATGTTTTCTCTAATGCCGTCGTATGCCTCCATTTTAAATCCCCACCAGTCCGCCCACATAGCCGAACAAACATTATTTTGCTCAAGCTTATCTGCAATTTTGTATGCTTCAACGGCATGATGGAATGTGCCAATTTGGTAATTAAACTCCTTCATTACATCCATCATAACCGCCATCTCGTCAGCTCTGTAACAATGCATATGAACGAGTATTTCACCGTTTAACACACCGGCTAGTGTTTCAAGACGAAGGTCTCTTTTAGGGGCCTCTTTAACATTTCCAGACTTTTTGCTTTGCTCATATGCTTGCCACTTTTCATTATATTCTTGAGCATCTATCCAAGCCTTTCTATAGCCAGCGACATTGGCCATGCGAGTCATTGGTCCGCCCTTGCTACCGTATACTCGTTTTGGGTTCTCACCGCATGCCATTTTTATGCCATACGGCGCTTCAGGAAACTTCATGTCCTGCATGGTTCGATTTGGTAAGTTTTTCAGAGTAATACTTCTCCCCCCGAATAAATTAGCAGAACCAGGCAGCACTTGTAGAGTAGTTACACCGCCTGCTAGCGCTCGCTGAAAACCAGGATCTTGAGGCCAAACAGAATGTTCAGCCCATACTTCTGCAGTGACTGGGCCCGTCATTTCGTTACCATCTGAATGTGAATGAGTCTCTGGAGAGGGATATACACCCAAGTGGCTATGATTATCTATAATTCCAGGCGTGACCCACTTTCCACTTCCGTCAATTTCAAGCGCGCCTCTGGGTGTAGAAACAGATTTTCCAAAATCCTCTATTTTCCCGGCCTCTAACAGTATTTCTCCATTTTCTATCTTGTTTCCTATCCCATCTAGGATCGTGACATTTCGCACAATCACTGGTCTATGTTCTATAGGTTTATAAGTGCTTGGGAAAGGATTATTCGGGTCGTAGTATCTACTCTCCACCTGCTCTGAATCACTGCATCCCGCTATAGCAAAGCTACAGGTAAATGCGGTTAACAGAAATTTTAGTTTATATTTGTCCAAATGAAGTGCCCTCTTCTGAATTTTATTTTGATAATTATTGTTTTTGAAGTGAAATGACTGTTCAGTAATAGCAAGAGCATTGAGTTTCTTACAATCACTGCCTATAGTCACTATCTGTAGCAACGTGCACACTATCGCTACTTAAGAAAATTGTAGTGCATTTCACATAAAATGCCCTACTCTGATAATATTAATTAGCACTACAAATAGATTCAAGACCCGGTTTTTAATAACTCAACTATTTCGTCGGAGCGCTTCAGTGTTCTCAGACGAATAAATAGGTCAGCCGCCTCCGGATATTGAAGCTTCAAATAAGAAAACCATTGTTTCACTCGATTTGGATAATACACGCCTTTGTCAGAGAAAAGCTCATAACCAGAGTAAGCAATGAGCAACTGTTTGGTTTCTTCCCAGTTAAAGGGCTTTACAGAAGATTTAATTACCGACGCTAAGTTAGGCAAGGCTAACGCCCCTCTTCCTATCATAATATCTGACGTTGTGCTTTGATTGATGCAATTCATGGCATCTGAACGTGACCATATCTCGCCATTAGCTATAAGTGGAATATTGGTGTGCTCGGAAATTTTTGCAATCCAGTCCCAGTAAGCGGGTGGTCGATATCCGTCTTTTTTAGTTCTAGCATGCACGACAAGCGAAGACGCTCCTGCCTCTTCTATTGCTTGAGCATTTTCTATAGCCAAACTGGTATCTTCGTATCCAAGACGGACCTTAGCCGTAACTTCATGCTCATTCGGTACAGCAGACCTAACCGCTTTTACAATAGAATAAAGCGTTTCTGGATATTGTAATAAAACGGCACCGCCTTTTGATTTGTTAACGGTTTTAGCAGGGCATCCAAAATTTAAATCTACGCCGTGAGAACCTAGATTGATGGCTGTTATTGCGTTGTCTGCCAAGCATTGTGGGTCTTGGCCTAAAAGTTGAACTTTGACTTTTACTCCGCTGGGTGTTAGGCCATTATTCTTAAGTTCAGGACAAATTCGATAAAACACCTTGTTCGGCAATTTTGTATTGACCACCCTTACGAATTCAGTGACACATAAATCAAAGCCACCGAGATTGGTAAGCATATCGCGCATTAGATGATCAACAACTCCCTCCATGGGAGCAAGAATAATTTTCATGAACAATTAAGCGCTTTGCATGTTAAGCGATACAAACATGTTGTTAAGGATGTCGTTGGCGTTATCGAATTTTTCGTAGCTATAGTAGACACTGACACAGGATTCAACTTGTTGATAGGTAAAATCGTAATTGTCGATAGCGTTATTTGATAAAGCTGATTTTACTCGCTCAAAGAACGAAACAGCTTTAGTCTCATCTACATCACAAATACATATAACAAATTTCCCATCACCAAATTGACCCACTATATCGTCCTCCCTAGTGACACCTTTTAATAATTGAGCGGTGTCAATGATAAGACTATTATAATTTGATGAATCGTTACCAATAACTTGTATGATAAGGCGTTCAAGATTAAATACGACTAATGCGTTGGTATTTTGCCCGCTTGGTTTTCTCAAGTTGGTTAATCGCTTGCTCACTTCTTTTTCATTTAACAAACCTGTTTGTTGATCGAAAACATCGCGTTCTAGGCGCTTTTTATTCCAGAAATAAATAACTAGTACAACACCTAATAAAATTAAAATTGTAAATATGAGTAGTAGTTTTGAGCTAACCTTTTGCTCATCATTTAATCGGTTTTCGAGTTGACTAATTTCTTGATGCAGTTCAAGCAGATTAACACTACTTGCAGAGATTCGTTTCGTGGTTTGATTAAATTTGACTTTATCCACGTACTGCTGAAAGCTTTCTTTAACGTCTTGAATATTTCCTAAAGCAATATTCGCTTTGACCAACAACTCGCGATAAGAAAGAGCCTTCATCATGTGGGCCTGATAGTTTGCTGAAGTTTGAGACTCAGCCTCCATAAAGGCCTTAATGCATTCCTTGTCATCGTTGTGCAGACACATGTGTGCGTTATAGACAGCAAACAACCTTTTATGGAAATAATTAGTCGTTTTAGCATTAAGTTCACGCCATCTGTCAAGGACAAGCTTTAAATTTGCGTAGTCATCGGTACTGACATAATAGTTAGAAAGTAATAGTGATTCTCGAATTTTAAAAACGTCAGATTTAACCATTTTTCGAATTTTGCTATATTCATCTAGAGCGACTTTCGCCTTATCAAATCGCTCAGAAGCAATAAAATTGATAATTGCATTAGATAACAGAACCAAAAGATTCTGACTAGTATAAACATCCTCTGCAACATAGAAACCTTTCATATATTGCTCGGCCGCTAGATTGGTACGCCCCGAATTAGAATATAAGATCCCGACTCGATTATGAGCATGAGCAATTGCCGCTGGTTCACCGACTTCCGTGATAAAATCTAATAACTCAAAGATAGCAAAAAATTTTTCATTCATGCTTCCGCTCATACATTCTGAAATGAAACCTAAATTGGCACTTAAATAAATATCTATAAACACATCGTTAGATGAATCTTTGGCGAGTTTGTAATATTTACATCGAGTCGGATCCTCTTCAGAATCATAGACAAAGCCAAGCTGATAAATTGCAGACAAGTAATACTGAGAGCTTCTATCTGCATTTGGATTAGCGAGTAGTTCATTCAACAAAGACTTAGCTTCATCATTGCGGCCATCGCATATAAGCGCATGAGTTTTCATGCTATTCAATGAGAGTATTTCTTGCTCAGATAAACCTGATGTCGTTAAACGTTTTTCGATTTCAGGTAATAACTCGGGAATGGGACAATCATAAGTTGGAGTATAGGCTTTACTTATAAAATCGGTGATATTAAGAGACGAATACTCAATATCACTTTTTGCTAATGCTTCAAATACTAATTGAACGGCTAGCAAGCATAAAAACACAAGAAACAACACTGAATATTTTCGCATAAGATTACTTTAGTAGAGAACGATTATTGGGTGATCATTAAAGTGTCTAATGATTACCTAAATACATATTACAACACTGAAAACTGCAGAGAAGACTACTTAGTTGATTATTGAATAACAAGCTTTTTAAAACTTTCTAGACCAAAGCGTTAAACATTGATTCAAAGAATATTCTATTAAACAGTGACCCTCAGCAAGTTTGAATTTATGGCAAAAAAAAACCAGCTATTGCTGGTTTTTTCATTTGGCGTCCCCTAGGGGATTCGAACCCCTGTTACCGCCGTGAAAGGGCGGTGTCCTAGGCCTCTAGACGAAGGGGACAAAACTTTGTTTTGCCAGACGCTATATAATACCAATCTACTTGAGCCTAGTGTAGTAGATTGTTTTTGACACTATTTTGCATTGTAAACTTTTACTTGCAAAATGGCGTCCCCTAGGGGATTCGAACCCCTGTTACCGCCGTGAAAGGGCGGTGTCCTAGGCCTCTAGACGAAGGGGACACATTG
>CBFIBG010000064.1:0-1914 GCA_965660815.1 Glaciecola sp. | reverse complement strand
AAGTGTAGACGATACCACTAAGATATTGATTGGCCTTAAGTCAAGATACGAAGAGCATCATAGCGTTAAATTTACTAACAAGGCACTTCAAGCGGCTGCGGAGCTCTCTGCAAAATATATCAACGAACGGCAGTTGCCTGACAAAGCGATAGATGTCATCGACGAAGCCGGGGCCAGTCAACGATTGTTGCCTGAATCCAAACGAAAGAAAACTATCAACGTTGCTGACATTGAACAAGTAATTGCAAAAATTGCTCGTATACCAGAAAAATCGGTTTCTGCTAGTGATAAAGATGTGCTTAAAAATCTGGGCAGAAATCTGAAGATGGTGGTGTTTGGCCAAGACGAGGCGATAGATAAAATGTCTGCCGCCATACAATTATCTCGTTCGGGCTTGGGAAATGAGGGCAAACCAATAGGAAACTTTTTGTTTGCTGGACCTACAGGCGTGGGTAAAACTGAAGTTACTCAACAACTTGCGAAGATTATGGGAGTCGAATTGGTTAGGTTTGACATGTCTGAATACATGGAGAGGCATGCCGTGAGTCGATTAATCGGGGCACCTCCTGGCTATGTTGGATATGATCAAGGCGGTTTGCTCACTGACGCCGTTATTAAACATCCATATTGCGTTGTTTTGCTGGATGAAATGGAAAAAGCACATAGCGATATTTATAATATTCTGTTGCAAGTCATGGATCATGGTACGTTAACCGATAACAATGGTCGTAAAGTGGACTTTAGGAACGTGGTGCTCGTTATGACAACCAACGCTGGGGTACAAGCAACTGTTCGTAAATCTATAGGCTTTAAGGAGCAAGACCATAGCCATGATGCAATGGCTGAGATAAACAAAACCTTTACCCCGGAATTTAGAAATAGGTTGGACAGTATTGTTTGGTTTAATCACCTCAATGAAGATGTTATTTTGCAAGTAGTTGATAAGTTTATTATTGAATTACAAGCACAACTTGATTCTAAAGGCGTTTCTTTGGAAGTGTCTCCTAAAGCTAGAGAGTATCTTGCTGAGAAAGGGTACGACAAGGCAATGGGCGCTAGGCCAATGTCTCGCTTAATACAAGAAGAGCTGAAACGTGAACTGGCCTCAGAACTATTATTTGGTAAATTAGCCAACGGTGGAGAAGTGAAAGTTGGGCTGAAAAATAAGAAGCTTATGTTCACTTACAAGTCGATTGAGAACAAAAAAAGCGAACAGGCTTAAACATTAGCCGTCACATATTGGCGTAATATTGTCAAAAACCGGTCATCTTGTGATAGCCGGTTTTTTATTTCTGGAAAATAGATAGGCCGCGTCAATACTCAATATTTATTTAAGCACACTGAAATTGACCCAACTAACTACCTTGGTCTTAACTTTAATGCACCAAATGTCAGAAAAATGACGAAAAAACACTCTAAAAGATCAATTTATACTCAAATTTTGATGTTCATCAGTATTGCAATTACAACTAATTACATTTTTCAAATCGGAATATTACAAATCAATTGATCAATTTTTCAGTGCCTTACGAGCTAAAACATGATTTTAGCGCCATAAATATGACAGAAACTTTACATTTTATAAGAAAACTATCGAATCTAGGTTGACCATAGAGCACACTTATGACTATTATTATCACCGTTATATGGCGTGAAAATAATAATAAGAAGTTGCGTACGTATTTTGTTTCTGACTTTCTTCCTGTTTTTTCACTCCTAAACATATTATTCAAAATAAAAATAAAGAATTGGTCACTTATATAATTAAAAATGTCCATTTTCTAGGGAGACATATAATGTTTACAAAAACTAAACTGGCTAAATCGGTCACGTTGGCAATGGCGTTTGGTGCTTTTGCTGGATTAGGTGCTGTTAGCCCAGCGTTCGCTCAAGATTCGTCTGCTGACGATGAAG
>CBFIBG010000063.1:0-9508 GCA_965660815.1 Glaciecola sp. | reverse complement strand
GACAAGTGCGCAACAGTTTACTGGGACTATGCTTTTAAATTTTTTGAAACTAGGTTCAAATTTGGTTATGACTCGCATTTTGGTCCCAGAAGACTTTGGGTTAATAGCATTAATTTTTACCATACACACTGGTTTAGTGCTACTGAGTGATGTAGGAATCAAAGCTTCTATTATACGAAGCGAAAATGGCGAGCAACCAGTATTTATTAGAACCGCTTGGACAATGCAAGTTATTCAGTTTTCAGGTTTAGCATCAATACTCCTATTGTTATCCATAGCTATCTGGTTTTTACACAGCACAGGAATATTTATAAACAGTAATACAGTATATGGTGATGAAAGACTACCGCTACTTTTAGCAGGCTCAGTTGGAATGGTGCTAATGCAAGGCTTAATGCCAACAAAAATAGCACTTGCTGAGCGTAAAATGTTGATAAAAAAAATAATTATTATTGATGTAATATCTCAAATAGTTGGCTCTAGCGCGATGATCTCTATAGCACTTTTATATCCTACAGCATGGGCGTTAATTCTAGGCGCTACATTATCGATTGCTGCGAAACTAATATTGTCCTTTATGCTTTTACCTGGTCCTAAAATGGGCTTTATGCTGGAGCAACGCTATGTGTCTGAAATCTGGCACTTTGGGAAGTGGTTAATTGGCTCCTCTACTTTTGGTTTTATCGCAAATAATGCAGATAAGTTCATATTAGGTGCATTGCTAAATAGCACTTTATTTGGTGTTTATGCCATTTCTTTGATTTGGATCGAGGCAATTGTGAAAGTTGTTAGAAAAGTGGTGAATAGCACAGTACTTCCGGTACTAAATGAAACTAGGTTAAAAAATAGTGAGAGACTTTATGATGTATTTGCAAGAATCAGGCATATACTCGCAGTTTGTTGTCTAATTTTGACAGCTTGTATCATATTTTTAGCTGTACCTTTCGCTACCTTTTTTTATGAGGGTCAATTTGAGGAAACTGGAAGTCTACTTGTTCTGCTTAGTCTAAAGATTTTGTTACTCCAAATTTTACCTTTCAACGGGCTTTTATTAACGCTCGGTAAATCAAAATTATTAGCATTAACTTCTATTTCTAAAGCATTCTTTGCTGTTTTGTTACCATTCTGTGCTGTTTATTTTATTGGATGGCAAGATGGCGCAATAATACTAGCGTTTTCTAGTGTTTTTGGTTTTTTTAGTGTTTGGTATTATCTTAGAAAAGTGTTAAACGTGAAACTTATTTCTGAGCTTAGTATAATCATACCGCAAGTTATTTTATGGTTTTTGTTAGTCTCTCTTGAATTAAATTATTTTGTTTGAGGAGTTTTAAATTTCTAAATCTTATGGAGTGGCCGAGTCAAAAATATTTTATTAATGTTTCCTTATTAAAAAGTTCTTAGGGGTATCTTCAGGTATAAAAGAGGGTACAAAGGTCTTAATGAACATAGCTTCTTATTCTGCATAATCTTTATATTTAATCATATTAATAAACAGAGCCGTTTTGTATAGGCGGTATTTAAGATGATTATGGTAGAGTATAAATGCAGTTTAAAACAATAGTTCAAATCTTCTGTTACTGTTTTTGTTTTTTAACTATGGTTGGTTGTGGTGGCAGTAGTGACTCATCAGAAGATGTGCCTCCTCCATCTGCTCCAATTATTACGCCCGTAAGCCCTCAACCAGTAATGCCACCGCCTACAACTCCTGCTCCTGTAGCTCCTGAGCCCGTTACACCTCCATCAACGCCTGAGCTACCTCCGGTTCCAGAGCCCACACCAGAACCGTCCCCAGATCCCGAGCCAATTCCAGTGCCGACGCCTGAGCCAGAGCCTACACCAGAGCCTGAGCCTGCACCTGAGCCAGAGCCAGAACCTACACCAGAGCCTGAGCCCGTACCTGTGGAACCTTTACCGGATACTAATATTCCCGCAACAATTGTCGTGCAAAACCAAATTACGGCTAATGAAAATACGCTAGTACAAATAAGCGCGGCAGAGTCATTTGACCCTGATGGCACTATAATTGCTTTTATTTGGCAACAGATAAGTGGTCCCGAAATTTCTTTACAAAATGATAATAGCGAATCTGCTACTTTTACTGCGCCTTTTGTTGAACAAACCCAAGACGTTGTTTTAAATCTAACTGTTACCGACAACGACGATGTAGAAACCACAACGACCATTAATGTTACTATCGAAAACATCGAAATAACTCGCCCATTTGTGACTTTCAATGTCGACGGCAGTAATGTAGACTTCATATGGAGTAATTCGTTTGCAGCAGAATATCGTGTTCTGCATCAAACAGCAGGGAAGCGTCCTACCCAGTATTTGACCTCCGAATTAGGCATTACTATTACCAATTTACAAAGTGGTAATCATACATTTTATGTTGAAGCATACGACGAGCTTGGAAACAGTCTGTTTAGCCTACCCACAAGAGTGACTATATAATGATAAGTGCACGTTTTATTGTTTTTTATGTTCTTTGCGCAGTATCTATTACTATTAACACTGGTATTGCAAACCAATACCCACCTAATGAGGATTATGGTAGTAAAGGAGAGTTTCTATGGAAACGGGGCACAGAATTTGGGCGTACGGCCAACTTAACGAATGTTGGTCCGTTCTTAGTTAACTTACCAGAAGCGCCCGGCAGCAGTGGTGTAGGGTTGGCAAATAATAAAGTAACGTACCACGACTCTGTATGGGATTTATCAGACCTTTTTAATCCGAAAAAAGTGCATGAGTTTGATACGTTAGGTATGCCTATTCTCGCTCACGCAGCAGTCATTCGATTTAGTGATAAAGGCCCTAGATTATCGGCTCGTAATTCGGGGGATATAGGCTTTAATCAATACGGCAAAGCAATTAACGATAGACTAATATTAGATAGAATAAGTTGGCCCAATGGCATCTTTTCCTATTCTCAAATGACATCGCCTTTTTATGTGCGCAATTATTGGAGCTATGACCTAAATAGAAAAGGCGTTTTTGCGATTCACGACCCTTCTCAATTAATGGAATTACCAGCACCAGATACCTATGTATATACCGAAGGACCGCTACTTGAATTATTTGGAAGTGATCGAGTAGGCGTATGGCTTGGCAAGCCGCTGGTATATTGGAACCATTTTGAAGTGGCTGACGTCACAGGCTTTAGTGCGTTTTTAGGGCATTATATGGTGATGGCATCAGATCAGTTGTCAACTGGTTTGGCTATTTACGACGTTTCAGGTGTTAGGGAAGGGCGCGTCCCTAGGCTAACCAGTGTTTTCCAACCTGAACTAACCGAGCCTGATGGCAACCCAATAGGCATTGGTGGCTATTGGGTTGAACCTTACGGTGCGACCAAAATGGTTTTCGCTGCACGGCGTAGTAGTTCGGTGGGTCGCAATTTTCCAGCACTTTACGTTGTAGATTTTGAAGACCCAGTAAACCCAAAACTTACCTGTGAAATATATTTTGACCAAGATAAAGACAGTAATACTCCAAACTCCCGCGATGGAGATAGTTCAAGCGACCCTATGTATGTCAACTTTCAAGATGAATATATTTATGTTGATCATTTTCAAGTGGATTTAAAAAAATGTGAAGACAACTACTCCTCAAATAATCCTATAACAGGCCAACTGTTCAACGAGATAGTGTACACCTTTAACGACATTGCCAACAGTTGTGATGCCAGCCAATACTTCAGGCCCATTGGCCAAGTCGGTATTTTTGGTGGTTACGATTGGTGGCGCACTCCCGATGTAAACGAACAAGGCATGTGCGGTTTTGTAACCAGTGACGAACCCGACACGCGGGCTCCGTTCGTTTCAGGGCACCAACCTTTAAGCAATCACCAAGATTATCCAATAGACGGTTTTGTTCATATACATGTGCCAGAAACATTGCGCACAGAAACGGTTGAAAATGCCGTCACGATAACCAATACTGCGACCAATCAAAGTGTTTCGTATCGACAAATATTGACACATACAGGCATGATTTCAATATTTCCAGATCAGTACTTTGATCCTAATAGCGAATATTTAGTTGAAGTTAAAGGCATTCAGGACTTTATGGGCAATACCATGGAAGATTACCAGTTCACGTTTACCACAGGTACTTCCGATTTACTTCAAGGCGAAACGCCTTTTCCTGAATTTGATTATGTCAACCCGCCGCCGCCTGCGATTGTAAAAACGAGTCAGCCCAACGCTCCAACAGGGCCAGCAGAAACCTATTCTGGGCAAGCGTATTTTCCTAATCAATCGGGCCCCATTGCTTGCTACCCAGAGTCTGAATCGGGAAACATTTGGACGGTAAACCAAGATAACCATAGTATCAGCATTATATCTTCTTCAATAAACGCTGTTTCCATGCAGAAAACACATGAGTTAGTGGATGAACTTCACTTTTTATACGAAACCCCTACCTCGATAACGCGTTTAGATAGTCAATATGCCATAACCTTTAGGGACGATGACAAAGTGTTGTTTGTGGATATTAATGGAGAGCCTATTCGTAGCGTTGATACTGGGCACGGAAGTCAACCAGTTTCATCGGTAAGCGATGGTGAATTTTTGTATGTGGCCCTTTATGGAAGCGGCCAGCTCGTTAAAATTAGCCTAGACACCCACAGAATAGTGCAACGAATAAATATTGGCCCTACGCCCAAAGCGATGGCGCTGTATAACCAACGTTTGCTGGTAACTCGGTATATTTCACCACAAGACCATGGTGAAATATATGATATTGATATAAGTGGGGATATGAGGCTCGACCGAACCATTACTGTGAATAAGGTATTGGTAGGAGATGACATTGACCACGGTGCAGGCGTGCCTAATTATTTATCAGGCGTGGTGATCAGTGCCGATGGAGAGCGAGCTTATATAAGTGCAACAAAAGCAAATACCGACAGAGGGATTAGAATCGGAAGCACAAACTCTCAAGTTTTAGATAGTGATAACACGGTTCGGCCAATGGTTGCCATTATTGATTTAATTAGCAATATGGACACTAATATAGACCCAACTACTAGAGACAACACATTAGACTTAGACAATGGAGCCGACCCTTCTGCAATCAGCTTCTTAGCCAATCCCAATATACGGGTAACGGCCTTACAAGGTAACGACATATTGGTATTTAACAATATGGAAAATAACTCTCAAGCACAGTTTGATACTAAGGGGGCGCCTCAAGGTATGTGCGCGACAAGAAGAACCTTGTATGTCAAAAACTTCACAGACCGCAGTGTATCTGCTATCGATGTGGCTAGTTATTTAGAAAGTGGCAGCCTTCAACAACAAACAGACCATATTGTAACGGTTCAAAACGAAATTCTCAGTCCACCAGAGAAACGAGGTTTGGAGGTTTTCTATCACTCTTCAATACCTGAAATGGGCCCTGAAGGCTATATGTCTTGCGCAAGCTGCCATGCAGACGGCGGTCACGACGGCCGAACTTGGGACTTAACCCAGGCGGGCGAGGGCCTTCGCAACACTATTTCGCTAAACGGTGCTAGCGGTACCCGTTTTGGTCGACTGCATTGGTCATCAAACTTCGATGAAGTTCAAGACTTTGAATTACAGATGGAAACGCTTAACGGTGGTGAGGGGTTAATTCCAGGTAAAACCTTTAACGATGAATCCCCCCTTGAGATGACAACCGCGGGGCGCTCAGCCGATTTAGATGCGTTAGCTGCTTATCTTTCAGGTTTAGGTAAAGATACAGTGAAACGCTCTCCGCATAGAAACTATGGTGGGGGATTGACCAGAACCGCAGTAGTAGGGAAAGCTATCTTTAATAAACTCAACTGCCAAAGTTGCCACAGCGGGGATGCCTTTCGAGACGGCTTAAGTCACGATGTAGGCACCATCACCTATTTGTCTGGCAGTATTAGTGAGGTTAGAACGCCTACATTAATCGAATTGTGGGACAGTGCGCCGTATTTCCACGATGGAAGCGCCAAAACTTTAGAGCAGGTATTGGAAACGGGTGAGCACAGCGTCAATTTAAATAGCAAAGAATTAAAATCTTTAATTGATTATTTGTTATCTATAGACCGAGAAATGTACATTGATGACGACGCAGAGTTTTTAGCGAATTAATTTACTAAGCCTTTATTATCAAGGGTCTGCCTGTTTATACATAGTGGTTGTGATAGGTAAGTTCGTACATCAATGAAGCTTGATTGTTAAATATAGTAATTTTGATTGATTGATTATATAATCCACAACTTTATGTAGGTATTTATTTATGCCGTTTGCGTGTAGTAAGGAAACACTATGAAAGAAGTAACAAATAAGATATTGATACTAAGTATCGCGGTATTGTTAACTGCTTGTGGAGGCGACGAGACGGTTGAAAATTCAAGTCAAGTCGCAGCAAAAGTAAATAATAATGAAATAACGGTGCATCAGGTTAATCAAATTTTAAGTAAAACACCTGTCAATGGCGCTGCGTCAACGCAAGATATAGCGAATCAAATCTTAGACAAATTAATCGACCAAAAGGTATTAGAGCAAAAGGCGCTTGCTTTAAAACTTGACAGAAATCCAGATGTGTTGAGTCGCTTAGAAGCAGCTCGCCAGCAAATTTTGGTTGAAGCCTACATTGAACGTCAAGTCTTAACGCCTACTGTTGAAGAAAGCGCCATACGAGATTACTTCAATAATAATCCCAAATTGTTCAGTGAAAGAAAAATCTTCAACTACTCTCAAGTGGTGGTAGCAGCCAATGAAGCTGATATTCCCAAGTTGGTGGAAGAGGTCAAAAAGGTTAGCGAAATAACGCAATTTGTTAAGTTCGTCGAAGATCTAAACCTGCAACATAAGCTTGATAAAGGATTCAGTGGAACTGAAAGATTGCCTAAACCTCTTATAGAGCCGTTGTATGCTTTAGCGGTAGGTGACATTGGCTACTTAGTAATGAGTGACGGTTTTTTGGTAATAGAATTGCATAACGCTTTGAGTGAACCTGTCGAATATGCCGCAGCCAAACCCGCCATTAACCAATTTTTAAGAACTGAAAAACGAAAAGAATCAATTCAAAAGTTAGTTAGTGACTTTAGAAAGGAAGCAACGTTAGAGTACGTGGGGGAATTTAGTGCGCCGAGCACAGATGGTTAAAAGTTTTGTTTGAAAACTTATAAAACTAGCAGTAATTACTAAAGGATTGAAAGATGTTTACTAGTTCTAACGTTATTGGAACACCGAACAATAGCACTAATACTAACCTTGCTACATGGGCGCCCTTCCTTGTATCAACGTTTCTGCTGTTCATTTCAGCATACTTGGTTTTATGGAATACCGTTTGGCAAACTGAAGCACAAAGTCAAGGGCCGCTAGTACTGGCTATTTGTCTTTTTTTATTTTGGCAAAAACGCCACAGTTTTAAAGCGACAGAACCAAATACGTTAGACAGTTTCATTGCGTTTATATTGTTGAGTGTTGCAGTGTGCGTATACCTTGTTGGGAATTTAACAAACGTTATTATTTTCGAGGTTTTGTCGCATATTGTCTTTCTTATGGGAGCGTTTCTCTTTATTGGGGGGCGTAAGTTGCTTGCTAGCCTCTGGTTCCCGATTTTCTTCCTTATTTTTATGATCCCTTTGCCTGGGTTTGTGGTTGAAGGGTTAACCTTACCTATGAAGATGTTTGTGTCTAATATGGCTGAACACGTTTTGTATTTTTTTGATTACCCGATAGCGAGAGATGGTGTCATTATACAAATTGGATTTTATAAACTATTGGTCGCCGATGCCTGTGCAGGCTTGCATACTCTTATATCGTTAGAGGCAATCGGCATACTGTATCTATATCTAATTAAGTCAAAGTCAGCGGCCAGGAACGTAACATTGGCGATATTAATTATCCCCATTTCATTATTTGCAAACCTTATTAGAGTCTGCACGCTAGTGCTGATCACATACTATTATGGTGATGAAGTCGGGCAGAGTTTTATTCACGATTTTTCTGCTTTTGTGCTGTTTTTTGTGGCGCTAATTTCAATTATTATCGTGGACATTGCATTAAGAAAAATTACGTCTTTTTCTTCTAGGTCGACGCGAGTAACTGAGCAATGAATTTTAACCAACGAATTATTATCGTATCAATCGTTTTTACAGTAACGGCTCTATTGGCTTACTTAATAAAGCCAACAACGTTACTAGCAGACTCTCGTGAAGATTTTAATATTAGTCAACTCGTTCCAGTATCATTCTTAAATTGGTCGTCGACTAATAACAAATTTGCAATTGTTACCTCTCCAGATGTTGAGGCCAACTTAGCGGTACTTTACGACCAACAATTCGATCGAACTTATGTGAACGATGCCGGTGAGTCTACCTTTCTGACTATGACGTATGGAAAAACTCAAACGGGTGATCAAAAAGCCCACAGGCAAGAGTTTTGTTATTCAGCACAAGGCTTTCAAATCCTAAGTAAGCAAACAAAAACAGTCAATATGTTAGGAAACGATATTGACGTTGTGCAGCTAGTAACGCGAAAAGGGCAGCGCGTTGAACTGGTAACCTATTGGTTTACTATGGGCGATTATGTCGCAATTGATCGTTTAGAGAGGCTGCTAGTGCAAGCAAAATATGCAATACAAGGGTATATACCAGATGGGTTTTTAGTGAGAATTTCGACCATTGAAAGCAGTATTGATAATACTAGCTCTGTTTTCTCAGAACATTTAGACTTTGCGTCTGATTTATTCAGTTCGTCTAATTTTGATAATCAAATTAATTTGGTTGGCAGAAAAAACTAGAAGCTCATAAATAAATGATTCCTTCCCATTACTTCGTAAGGTTTGATTAAAGTAATTATGGAAACGTTGCATAACATAGGGGTTGTGATAATCGGCCGTAATGAAGGAGCACGGCTTGTTAGCTGCATCGACTCGGTATTACCTTACGGATGTGATACGGTCTACGTAGATTCAGATTCCAGCGATAATAGCGTACAAAATGCAGAGCAAAGAGGGGCGCATGTTATTAATTTAGATATGTCCAAGCCTTTTAGTGCCGCAAGAGCTCGAAATACTGGTTGGAAGCACCTTGTTTCTCTTAACTCAGATGTCGAATTTATTCAATTTGTAGACGGAGATTGCGAATTACTGCCAAATTGGCTGCCAACTGCCGTAGCGTTTTTACAGAACAATTTAGAGTACGCAGTAGTATGCGGTCGCAGAAGAGAAAGATATCCTGAAGCTTCTATTTACAATCATTTTTGTGACGAAGAGTGGAATACCCCCATGGGCGAGGCGTTAGCCTGTGGTGGCGATGCATTAATTAGAACAAAAGCACTGATAGATGTTAACGGTTATAACGATGGGTTTATTGCCGGAGAAGAACCTGAAATGTGCTTTAGAATGCGCCATCAAAATTGGAAAATTTTTCGAATAGATGAAGAAATGACCCTCCATGACGCTAATATTTTGAAGTTATCTCAGTGGTGGAAACGTTCTAAAAGGGCTGGGTTTGCATATGCGCTAGGGGCGTTTGAACATG
>CBFIBG010000062.1:0-1710 GCA_965660815.1 Glaciecola sp. | reverse complement strand
CAATTTTGTTGATAATTAAGAGGCTTGAAGTTAGGCATTATCTTGTCTTCAGCGCGTTTTGATAATACCTATTAGATCATGATCAAATCGCAAAGGGAAGTACAAAATTTAATCAAATTAAGGTTTTTTCTACAGCCTCAACATCCCGATAATGAGCGCGGGTTTTGCGTAAGCCAAAGCTGTGTCTCAATGACCGAAGGGAATGAATTAATCGACATGTTAACTGCCGTCGCCAACTCTATCCTCCAGTATAAAGTTTCTGAGAGCTCTTTCACTTCTCATTACATAAAGTATATAAAGTTTCGAATTATCATGTCTGTAAAAAACTCTACAGGGTCCAACTATTATTTCTCTATAACGAGAGTCACCTAGTTCAGGTGGTCTTCGTCCAGATTCCGGGAAGTCCTTTAATCGTTTAGTTGATTCAAATATCGTCCTCACTAGCTCTTTTGCAGCATTAGAGTTATCTAGAGCTATATATTCAGCTATGTCATTGACGTCATCCAGTGCAGCTTCTGACCATATTAGTTCAGCCATTTACTCAATTTCTCTTCCGCTTCCATTTCAGAAAAAATTCGACCTTCAAATACTGCGGTTTCGCCACGTGCGATACCTTCTAGTATTTTCATGCGATCTAACATTAATTCGTAATCTTGAACATCTAATAAGTAAGCAGAAGGTTGCCCATGCTCAGTTATAAGCACTGGCTCCTTTGATTTATGAAGGTCAGCTAGTATTCGAGTAGCTTGACGTTTTAAGGTAGTTACAAGTTCAGTTTTCATACTAGTGATACTATTCTATCACTTTAATTTAAGCAAGAACTTTAAGGCAGTTAACGAGGCTGTAGAAAAAAGCATTTTTGTACAGTCATTTCTCTACCGCTGATTTAATTATTAATCTTGATACAACTTTGCCTTCAAATGTTAAATATTGCAAAACTTTTTACTAGTAGTCATTTTAGAGAATGGGGTGTTAACTGGTGGCTGAGGCTTAATAGTTGGGGCGTGTGATGGAACTGTTTTAGGGGAACGCTATTTCATTTTTATCGAGTTAGTGCAACGCATGACCATAATTTGTCAGTTTCTCGATGTTATGTCCCAAACAATACAGATGCCATTGCCCTTGTACTTTCTTTTTGCTTCGTAAACTAAAGCGATTGAGTCCCTTATTTGTGCCTATATTGCCAAACACAGGCTCCACCACACTCATACGATGGCTATAGATGTGTTTGCCATCTGGGCTATCCACTCGATGTTTCATCCAATTGTAATGATCTAGTTTTTTTAGACACTTTTTACGCCATGCTCATTCACCCGTGTCACTCGATGAGTCAATTGCCGTAATTATCGTACCCGCGCGCACAATATCCTCCGCTATACCCAATCGTTTAAAACGTTTTTCGATGGTTTCAATAATGGGTTGTAACGTATGTTGCTCTTGGCCTTCTCCAAAGGCTTGGGCGTCCACAATCACTTGGTGTTTTTTGTCTACTGCGGCCACCCCATTGTAACCTTGCACGGTGCCTTTACTGGTGTGCATTTGGGCTGACTCGTTATCGGTAATGTTACTTTTGACTTCCTTGCTTCGTTTGCCTTGGCCCTTCCTTGGGCTAGCTGTCTTTAAGAACTTATCGATTTTATCGTGTGTTTGATTTAGTGTGTCAATGGCTTGTTCGGTGCGTTGTTTACGCATCTCATCTGCAGATTCATT
>CBFIBG010000061.1:0-6266 GCA_965660815.1 Glaciecola sp. | reverse complement strand
CTATGCTTGGTGAATACGCAAGTTTGCACAGCCACAACCTTGACCCTATGTACGACAGCACTAGCTACAACTACAGCGAAGCTTTGTTTAGCTTTGTCAGATATACCGATGATCAAGCTCTTATTGTGGTTTCCAGCTTTGCTGACGATGAACAGGTGATAAATTTGAGTCTGCCGCAGAGCATAGTTGGCATCTTTGGCTTAGAACAAGGCACTCATGTAGTGACCGATTTGCTTAGCGATAAAACATTTGGATTAGCGGTAGATGGTGGTGGCGAAGCAACTGTGGTGCTCGAGCTTCAACCCAATCAATCCTATGTATTAGAGCTAAAAAATCAACCCTCTTTATTATAGGTAAATTAGTCATCGACGCAAAAACGTAAAGTCATCTCTGCTTAAAAGGGGTCTTCCACTCCAAGCTATCTAGCACTCCCTAGTTAGTGTGCGAGTGGCAAAGTTAAGTGGAGTGACACATTTAGGCCAAACAGATGGATCATTTGGACACTGTCCAGTAAATATAATTACCACTACATGCAATTAATGAGAGAGACTAACATAATGAGTGTTCACGCAATAAAACACATAAAAAAGAGCTTAACTTCTAGTCTTTTTTTAAGCGTGCTAGCAGTCGCTTATAGCATCACATTTAGTCTTTCGGCTTATGGCCTAAACGCAGATGCCACAGCACCATCGGTTAAAACAAGCGCGTCGCCTTCAAAGCCCCATTCGGCATTTTTTCGACAAATAGAAAGTCTTGATTGGCAAGACAATCAACTAGACATTCAGTTAAACGACGTCAGCGTTCGAATAAGAGCAATAAATAAGGGGACAGTTGAGGTGTTTTATCAAGTGGGGAGTGAGTATCAGTTACCATCCTTCGCCCTGCCACACAATGCGTCTACATTCACACAGGTAAAATTTGAGAGGCGCGGAAATAGTGTCCATCTTGTGTTACCCGAACTTACTGTGAAAATTGACCCTAAGCCTTTTAAAGTGAGCTACTACAACTCAAATGGTAAACTTGCTGAAGAAGAAAGAGGGTTGTTTTTTCACCAAACCATGCGAGGGTTCAGATTTACACTAGACGATGAAGAGAAGTTACTTGGAGGGGGCCAACGAGTGCTTGGCATGGACAGAAGAGGCCACCGCATGCCGCTGTATAACCGAGCCCACTACGGATATACCACTGAATCCAACCAAATGTACTACAGCTTGCCGGCGGTAATGTCGAACAAAGGCTACGCCATTGCTTTTGATAACAGTGCTAACGGATACTTGGACATAGGACATAGCGAAAGCAACATACTAAAGTTTGAAGCCGAGGCTGGGCGCACTTCTTACTTATTCAGTGCGGGCAATACCATCCAAGACACGGTAGAGAATTTTGTTGATGCGACCGGTAAGCAACCTCTTCCTCCTCGATGGGCCCTAGGCAACTATGCGTCAAGGTTTGGCTATAAAACTCAACAAGAAGTGCTAGACACGGTTGCATTATTCAAAGAGTTGGATTTCCCGTTAGACGCAGTGGTACTCGATCTGTATTGGTTTGGTCCCGATATCAAAGGGCATATGGGCAACTTAAATTGGGACCTTGATAACTGGCCTGAGCCCACCAATATGATATCTACCTTGAGCCAGCAAGGTGTCAACACGATTATGATCACCGAACCCTTTATTTTATCTTCTTCGAGCCAGTGGCAATCAGCGGTTGAAAATCAGGTGCTTGCTAAAGACGTAAACGGTCATCCAAAGCGGTTTGATTTTTACTTTGGCAATACAGGGTTGGTTGACGTATTTGATGCTAATGCTCAAGATTGGTTTTGGCAGTATTACGAAGCGCTTAATGACCAAGGGGTAACCGGATGGTGGGGCGACCTAGGCGAGCCTGAAGTACACCCATCAGATAGCATTCATATTATGAGCGATGAATACGGTGAGCAGCATAACGGCAAAAAAGTGACTGCAAATGAAATTCACAACGCTTATGGCCACCAGTGGGCGAAAATGGTGTTTAACAAACAGCAAGAACTGTCGCCCAATCGACGGCCTTTTGTGATGATGCGTGCGGGTTTTGTTGGCTCACAGCGCTATGGCATGATCCCTTGGACTGGCGACGTCGATAGGTCGTGGGGAGGGCTTAAACCTCAAGTAGAGCTAGCATTGCAAATGGGCATGTTCGGCTTGGCTTATATACACTCTGATTTAGGCGGCTTTGCAGGAGGAGAGACATTTGATGCAGAGCTTTATACCCGTTGGATGCAATACGGGGTATTCCAGCCAGTTTACCGTCCTCATGCACAAGATCACATTGCCCCAGAGCCTGTATTTCACGACAAAAGCACTCAAGACATTGTGCGTAAATACATTAAGTTGCGCTACTCCTTGTTGCCTTACAACTACAGTTTGAGCATTAGAAACAGCCTTACTGGCTTGCCTATGATGCAGCCACTATTTATGCAATTTCCAGAGCAAAGCTTGGATAGAACCGATGCGTATATGTGGGGTGATGCGTTTCTAGTGGCGCCTATTGTGAATCCAGGAGTAAACGAAAAGACAGTAGAATTGCCTAAGGGCGTTTGGTTTGATTTTTGGGAGCATGAAAAAGTAGAAGGTGGCCAAACTGTCAGTATTAGTTCTCCACTTAACAAGCTTCCAGTATTGGTGAAGGCAGGATCCTTTGTTCCTAGTGTTGAAGGTTTAAATAACATCTCAGCCTACAGCAGTGAAAATCTAGACGTAAGTTATTACGCTGATGCATCTGTTCAAAATGCTACTTACACTATGTACGAAGATGATGGCGTAGATCCAGATAGCTTAAAAAATAAAAAATATCAGCAGTTGAAATTTAGTGCCGAGCATAATGTCGATGATGGAACTGAGCGTTTATCCATTAAAGTAATAAGTAAGGGCAACTATGCGTCAGCGCCTGATCGAAGAAGCCTAAACTTTTCATTGCACGGGATCAATGCTATGCCAAGAACGGTGAAGGTTGATGGTAAAACCCTCTCTATCAAAGCTGGCCTAGATAGTGGCGAAGCTACTCGTGAAGTGGCTATTTACGATCAATCTACCAATACTTTGCTGATAAGTGGGGTACTTGTAAAAATTCTAACCGTAGACTTGGTTTTTTAAGGAGTATTAATAACAACCTCATTCAATATACTCAGGCAGTTGCCTCAATATTGGCAGTCAGTTTTTCGATGACTTGCCTCTTGAAGTTGTGTTATTAATGGCTATTTGCATTCTAGGGTTGGAAAGTCTTTTTTTGAATTGTACGAATTAAAACGTCGGTTGGTTGGAAATGACCAAGGTTAAGCACGAATAGACTATAGATTTTGTGACCGTGAAAGCGAACAAAAGCGCAAAAGGAGACATTGGCGAAGTCAAATCACGCTGAATTTTGACCGCTGTTTTGGGCCATAAGGAGTCGTTGATAAGGGCATTTTTGACTGACAGTTGACATCTAATTATTGTCATTGAGAAAAATCAATTTAGGGATTTTGTCTTATGTCTAGACAAAAAAGTACTTTCCGGTATCGGGTGTCTCAGTAGACAAAATGATTGCTATTGATACTCAGTATTAGAAAAGCGGACGGTCGTCCGCACACCTCAATCAATATCAAATGGGCTTATTGCTCCTGATGAGTGTTGTCCAATTACGTGTGTATAAATTTGTGTTGTTCTTAAGTCGTTATGACCCAGTAGCTCCTGTACAGTGCGAATATCCGCACCAGCAATAAGCAACTGCGTTGCAAAGGAATGCCTGAATGTATGAGCAGTTACATGCTTTGTTATCCCCGACTCTCTAACTGCTAGCTTCAATGCCCTTGCCAGAGCTGTACTATGAAGGTGATGCCGACAATAGTATCCATCATAAGGGTGTTCGCATCTGGTTGTTGATGGGAATAAATATTGCCACTTAAACTCCTTGATGGCATTTGGGTACTTTCTCGCTAGGCTTGCTGGCAAGCTAGTCATTCCACTGCCCTCAGCAATATCTTTAAGGTGTATATTACGCACTTTTTCTATCTGTGCTTTTAATGGTTGAATCAGTTTCTTAGGTAGCATGGTAGTACGGTCTTTACCGCCTTTGCCTCGAAATACAAATACGGTTTTAGCCTCAAAATCGATATCTTTTACTCGTAATTTAAGCAACTCTGCTTTGCGCAAACCACTGCCATATAGCAATGAAAACATGAGTTGATATTGAGGCTTCATAAGTTCAATGATTGAGAGAGCTTCTTGGTGGGACAATACAGTCGGCACTCTTTTAGGTGCTCTTGCCCTTACTGCATCCGGAAGAAGTGTCAGCTCTCTTTCGAAGATATGCTTATACATAAACACAATAGCGCACAATGCTAAGTTTTGTGTGGATG
This sequence comes from Glaciecola sp., assembly GCA_965660815.1. Taxonomy (GTDB): domain Bacteria; phylum Pseudomonadota; class Gammaproteobacteria; order Enterobacterales; family Alteromonadaceae; genus Glaciecola. The sequence continues at coordinate 1,891 of CBFIBG010000061.1, read as the reverse complement.
AAGTCACTTCTCGGTTAACGGCAAGGTGTGTCAAAAACTGTGTCACCTCTTGTTCGCCAAGGTCTTTAGGATGGCGCTTTTGATTAAACAAAATGAAACGCTTTATCCACAATAGGTAAGTTTTCTCAGTTTGTATTGAATAATGCTTTGTTCTCATGACATGTCGAATGTTTTCTAAAAATGGTGAATTAGCCATTATTGACTCCTTTTTTGTGGGGTAATTACTGAAGATGCTCAGTAAACCGCATTCTACAAAAGAGGCAATTGGCCTACAGGTCAGTATTTATTGCACTTAAGGCTAGATTCAAACTTGTTGTTACTATGCATGCATAGTAATTACGTTGCTATATTTGCCATTTCACTCTAGAGCATTGTTTTTAAATAACTTTCTTGAGACAGATAGGCGGTGTTACTATGCGCTCATAGTAAATACATAAAAAATTGTAGAAATTATCATTGAGAAAATAGTAAGCTATTGAAATTGAATAAGTATGAGGGCTTTGTGAAATGAACTTATCTCGCAGTTACAATGCGGTCTTCATAATAAGTTGTGAACTGCCCTAGGATAGTTTCGTTGCATTAAATTACATTGTAGTTATAATGTAATTTATGAGTGAATATTCTTTTGAGTGGGACGAAAACAAGAACGCTTCCAATATAGTGAAGCATGGAATTTCGTTTGATGAAGCTTCAACAGTGTTTGATGACTTTATGGGACGTATTATCCCCGATCCTGATCACTCTGTTGGTGAAGAACGATTTCTTCTATTGGGCAACAGTGCGAATTCGCGTTTATTGATTGTATGTCATTGTATTAGAGTTAATGAATCAATCAGAATTATTTCAGCTAGGAAGGCAGATAAACGAGAACGCCGATTATATGAGGGCTATCGAAATGCGTGAACATTATGATTTTTCGGATTCAACTCCAAATCCGTATGCCGGAAAAATTAAGAAACAAATTACTATACGTTTGGACTCAGAAACAATTGAATATTTTAAGTCAATGGCTGAGGACAAAGGTATTCCATATCAAAGCTTGATTAATTTATATCTTAGGGATTGCGCTCAATCTAATAGAGACCTGCAACTTACGTGGAATGAGGGCAGTTAACAAGTCAATTAATAGAGATTATCAGAGCATGTCATGCCACTTGCATTCGCAACTGCCACGCCATACTCTGCTAACTCATTATTGGCAAGTATGCCGCTATAGGTCAACATGAAGACAACTAAGTACTTTTTAGCAACACAGCAAAGACCAGATAGGGCCCTAATCAAGCGTGAATGGATTGAGTATGTGATCACAAAGCCTGAACATTCGTTTATTCAACAGGATGGCCGTATTAGATTGTGGTCTAAATTTGACGCTATGGAAGGACGCTATTTACGTGTAGTATTATTAGAAGATAGAGAGACAATTCACAACGCTTTCTTCGACCGGAGGTTCAAGCCATGAAAATGAGTTATTTTGAAGATTCTGACACTCTATACATTGAGTTCAGTTCCGAAGATGTCGCCGAAACAAAAGACCTCGATGAAAATACCCTTTTAGATATTGATTCAAATGGAAATATCGTTGCGATAACTATGGAACATGCTAGTAAAAGGACAGATATTGGCAATGTCACTCTTAGCGGCATCGCTGCATAACAAACCAATTAAGCTCGCTCACTGCGCTCGCTGGGACAGTTACTCGCCCGCGCTATCGCTATTTTGCGCGCCGCGCACTTGCCCGTTATTGGGGTGTTTGAGGCTGTAGAAAAAACCTTAATTTGATTAAATTTTGTACTTCCCTTTGCGATTTGATCATGATCTAATAGGTATTATCAAAACGCGCTGAAGACAAGATAATGCCTAACTTCAAGCCTCTTAATTATCAACAAAATTG
>CBFIBG010000060.1:0-62853 GCA_965660815.1 Glaciecola sp. | reverse complement strand
GAAAAAATCACTACAGTTCAATCTGCTATTGATTACATTAACGCCAACGCAGCGTAAGTGAATTTTCAAAAAAAGACGGCTCTTGAGACAGAGCCGTTTTTTTGTATCTATAAGATGAGTTTTTAGGAGGCTAGTGTGGCTAAACGTCGCGTGGTGGTAACCGGTTTAGGGATGCTTTCACCATTGGGTAATGATGTCGATACAACGTGGTCGAACATTCTGTCCGCTAAGAGTGGCATTGGCGAAATAACACTTTTTGATGCATCTAATTTCAACACTAAGATTGCCGGTGAAGTTAAAAACTTCGATGTTGAGCAATATATTCTGAAAAAAGAAGCCAAAAAAATGGATCGCTTCATTCAACTTGGTATCGCCGCTGGTATTCAAGCATTAAGAGATTCAGGTCTAGCGGTTGATGAATCAAACGCAAGTCGAGTTGGCGTGTCTATAGGTTCAGGTATCGGTGGCTTGCCACTGATCGAAGAAAATCACATAAAGCTTCTCAATTCTGGGCCAAAACGAGTTTCTCCATTTTTTGTTCCATCCACTATTACCAATATGATTTCTGGCTTTCTTTCCATTATGGAAGGTTTAAAGGGTCCAAATCTTAATGTGGTAACAGCATGTACAACTGGCGTACACAACATAGGAATTGCGGCAAGAACGATAGCCTATAACGATGCAGATGCTATGCTTGCAGGCGGCGCAGAAGCGACTATTACTCCACTAGCGTTTGCTGGGTTTGGTTCAGCAAGAGCGTTATCGACCAATAACGATAATCCACAAGGTGCGAGTCGTCCTTGGGACAAAGATCGCGATGGGTTTGTTATGGGCGAGGGTGCTGGCGTTGTGATGCTTGAAGAATATGAAAGTGCCAAGGCTCGCGGTGCCAAGATCTACGCCGAAGTAGTAGGTTTTGGAATGAGTGGTGACGCTTATCATATGACTTCTCCACCTGAAAGTGGCGAGGGAGCGGCACAAGCTATGCTAAATGCAATTAACGATGGCAAAATCGATGTGGACAAAATTGGCTACATTAATGCACACGGTACGTCCACTCCCGCTGGTGATATTGCAGAGGTCGCGGCAATAAAGTCCATATTTAAAGAACATGCCATGCGGTTAAAAGTGAGTTCTACCAAGTCAATGATCGGTCATTTATTGGGAGCAGCTGGTTCAGTTGAAGCCATATTTACCATACTGGCGTTAAGAGACAAAATGGCCCCGCCAACCATTAACCTTGATTCGCCATCAGAAGGTTGCGATTTAGACTTTGTGGCAAATAAGGCCGCTAGTTTTGATGCAAGTCACGCGATGTGTAACTCGTTTGGCTTCGGCGGAACCAACGGCTCATTGCTGTTCGGATTGCTTAGCGAATAATGATTGCTTGTTACTAAGAAATCACTGGCGATCAATGTTCTTACAAAACTTAGACGATGTCCCCCGTTCAGACGGGGGAATTTCATTATCGTCTGGCTTTTTGCGATTAGAGTTCACACGCTTTAGTCTGAGTCTTCCATACAACTGGGTCCCAATAATCTCCATTTTTCTGTTCGTTACGTAACTTTCTGTTGAACTTTGCCGCTAAATGATAAGTTGTATTGGGCTTTATATCTATCTCAATAGTTTTTGCATCTTGAACAGAAAACGAGCGTCTTCGAAACATTGAATCGCTTATAAATTCTTGAACATGAATAATGTGTTTTCCAACAGGCAATATAAAATTCACACGTTGTCTGTTAACACCGTCTTCGTCAATTTGGGTGACTTTGGCAAAGTGTAAATCCCGAGTAATGGGAGGCTTATTAAAAACCGAAACCACTCCACAGGCATTATCGGCTTTATCAATATTCGTGGTCGAGGTGTTTGATTGGTTGTTGAGGTCATCCCCTCTTATTTCAATGTGTATCGCAGGCGTGTATTGACCATCTATTGAAGCATCAAGCGTTTTAATTTGACCATCATTGACTAATTTAATCTTCATCATGTCTCCGGGCATTGCATTCTCAAGCTCTGTAAATGCATCGTCGCGGTTTTGGTTATAAGTATTCTTGCCGTTAATAGCCGTAATCAATGAGTTAGGAGATATCGATAGTTTATCTGCAACACTGCCCGGTGAAACCGACAGAACTTTAAAACCCTGTGGATCGTTTACGTCAAGTACTAACCCCAGATTAGGTGATATACCGGCCGGTATTTCCAACGTAAAATTAAGGTTTTCTAAACTATTTCCAGCTTCACGTTCAGCAGTCGCGACTGCTGTCATAGTGGTTCTGACTTGCTGGAGCAAGTTATTAATCAATATTTGAGACTCTTCAGTTGGTTGCGCCGCAAATGACGTCCCTATACATGCGACAAAAATAATTAAAGTCTTATGGGTTTTTTTCAAATATTTCGACCAGTTTTTTATATACAAATTAGGCCTGTTAATACAATATCGTTGTAATTTCATAATATCGCCTCTTTAGTTTAAATGTAAAAATTAGGACTTGGTTTTTGATCCTCTACTGAGTCTAGTAGCAGCTTTTTTCTCTTCTCCCAGAGCTCTAACTTTTGTTTTGGATTTGAATTATTAATGTAGCTGCGTTGTATTTGCTCATCTATGTCTTGTAGCTGGATTTGAACCGGCATCAATAATGTATTGTTTTGCGGTTTTTGTTGTTTTTGAAAAAATTCGGTTTGTATTTGTTCATTTTCTTTGATCAACGCTAACAGTTTTTGTTCCTCAATCGAGCTATCACTCGTTATTAGAAATGGCAATAATACAAATAAGGTAAAGGTTGCCGCTAAAGCGGTGGTGGCGAATGTAAATACTTTTTTGTGAACTGCGTTATTCTTCTCTACCACATTTGATAAGTCTGTTACTTTGACGTTTGCCGACGTTGATGCCAATAAAACGTTTTGAAAATCAAACTTCGGGAATTCGCTAGAACCACTGTTAGACAGTCGTTCTCTAAAGCATTGAATGTTACCAAAACGACTTTGACAGAGGTCACATGCGCTAAAATGAGCATAGTCATTTTTTGAAAGTAGGGTTGCAATCTTATCGAAAGGCACGTCGTCTTGTACGCGCAAATGCGAAGTTTGATGGTCTAATTGTTGCAGTTGTTCAATGCTAAGATGCATATTCGGATCCCAATTTTTCTACTCGATTTTTCATATGTAAGAATGCTCTCGATAACGATTGTTTTGAAAAGCTTTCTGTTTTATTAAACATATTTGCGATTTCTTTGTGCGAATAACCCTCTATTTCATGTAAGTACAGCACTGCCCTTAGTTGAGGGCTCATGGCTTCTGTCAGTTTGCTCAAATCATTGCACGACTCAAACCAAGCATGATCAAACGTCTCTGCATGCTCATAGTCTGCTGTGTCATCTAAGAAGGCCGCTCGATGTTCTAATGTTTTTAATTTTTGTACATGTTTCAAGGTTTCATTTAATGCGATTTTTCTTAGCCATCCAGCAAATGAACCACTATTATTGAAGTTAGCTATTTTTTGAATGACGATGATAAAAACCGAATTAACGATATCTTCTGCCATATCTCGCTTTCCCAATATTCTATATGCCAATCTAAAGCATGCCTGTGCATAGGTGATATAAATCTCTTCTAAAGATCCTTCATCCCCATTTTGGGCATTTAGTATTGTCTTTTTCGATACGGTTTTGTTAAAACCGGAATATTCGGTCACTGATTACCTTGGTTTTACGAAGCCTTGTTACTATTAAGATACGGCTGTTATCTAAATGGTTACATTTTTAAAATTAATTTTTTGGTTGTTTGTATTTGAGCAGGATGGGACAATGGACATCTTTATTATTCATCCCGATTTTTTGTTTGTGAACAGACCATGTATGTATAAGAATAGAGCAATAACATGCACTTGATATACTTTTGCAATAACTTGAAAGAAAGCGCAGCTTTATACAAGGTGAATGGGGTTGACGATAAAATCGGTACTTCAACCAAAGCTTTAGCAGAAAAAAATGCTCAAAGTTTGTTTAATTTTGACCTCATTGAGCAACAAAATTCCGGTATTAACATTTCTGACCGAGCGTTAAACTACGGAGATGGCACCTTCACTACTATGCTGATAGACGCCCAATACGGAATGATTTCCTTCAATGAGCATTTGGCTAGGTTAGAGTCGTCATGCAAAACATTATCAATTAACGTAAACATGCGATTACTTAAGCAGGTCTTACTCTCAATATGTCAATCATTCATTTCAGAAGTGATCAAACATCCTCTCCTGATCATGAAAATACTCGTCACTAGAGGAGAGGGCGGCAGGGGCTATATGCCGCCAGAAAATAGTGCTCCCAATCTGGTGTTGACATTATCTAACCATTCTAAGTCTTCTTTTCATGTCCCCACAAATAGTGACCAAATTAACGCGGCGATTGCCTCAATTAAACTGGGCCATCAACCCAAATTAGCAGGTCTTAAACATACTAATAGGCTTGAACAAGTATTGGCAAAGTTAGAATTACGAGAGTTACAGGTTGAAGAATTATTATTAACTTGTCAGAGTGATTATGTCGTAGAAGCAACTTCTTCAAATTTATTTCTATTCAAAAACGGCAAATGGTATACACCAAGGTTAAATAACTGCGGAGTAAGTGGGGTTATGAGAAACGCTTTTATGCGATATTTAGATTCCATGGGTGAAAATGTCGAAGAAATTGACATACAAGTCGATGAGCTGCCCAATTTTGATTCAGTTTTTACCTGCAATGCGCTCAATCCAATGGTGCCAATTAAGCAGATCTCTGTTCAGCAAGGAAAGAAAACGGTATGCTTTAAAGCACAACCGATATTAAATTTATATACAGGATTTATCCAATTTTTGATAAAACGAACGGCTGTTAAATGGTAACTTATCGGCCATGTATTTCTTTAGACATCCAACAAGCTTTGAGTGTTAGGACTGTAGATAATAAACAAATGTTTGAATCGGGATATTAATATGTGTTTAATTGTGACCAAGATAAGTAGGTTAAATGCTTAAAAAGTTACTTATTTTCAGTGCATTTTTATCCTTCTGTGCGGTTACTGCTGCATTAGTACTATTGTTAAAAATAAATACGATAGACAATGCTGTACTGACTAACAATCAGCCCATTGAGTTTGAGGTGCCGCCTGGGGCCAATCTTTATGGCATTAAATCAGACTTATCTTCGTATGTCTCATTCAATGACGTCCTTTTCAAGGTATGGGTAAGGTTTAACCCTCAATATAGTCAAATCCAAGCCGGTTTATACGAGATAGAACCTCAGTCCAAGTTGACTGACGTATTAGCGATGATGAACCAAGGCAAAGTAAAACAGTTCAGCATAACTCTAGTGGAGGGCTTGCGCTTTGACCAATGGTTAGGGTCGCTAGCGCAAACCGACAGATTGATATTTGATATAGAATCTGAGCGCAATTTATATCGCGAACTTATTGAAAATTCGGATAATTTCTGTCGTAACCAATATGAGTCACTAGAAGGCTGTTTACTTCCAGATACTTATTTCTTTGCAAAAGGAACAAAGGCCTCTGAGATCATCAAAAGAGCGTTTTGGTCCATGCAAACCCAATTGGAAAGTCTGTGGGCTACTCGATTTAAAGATATTCCCATCGAAACAAAATATCAGGCTTTGATACTGGCTTCGATAATAGAAAAGGAAACCGCCATCGAATCTGAACGCTCCGAGATTGCAGGTGTATTTGCAAATCGATTAGAGCTTAATATGAGACTACAAACTGATCCAACGGTCATATACGGGATAAAAGATAACTTTGATGGAAATTTAACTAGGGCTCATTTAAGACAGGCCACACCATACAATACTTATGTAATTAAGGGTTTACCTATTACGCCCATTGCTATGCCAAATCAAGCGTCTATACAAGCGGCATTGCAACCAGCATTGACCGATTCTCTATACTTTGTGGCCACTGGCAATGGAGGCCATCAATTTTCAACCAATTTGAAAGATCACAATCAAGCGGTAAGAGAATACTTAAACACGCTTAAAAATCGAAAGAAATAAGATCTTTTTGTTAAACATGGTAAATAAATGAAAGCAGTTTTTATAGCAATAGAAGGTTTGGAAGGCGCAGGTAAGTCAACTGTGATAACCGGCATAACCGAATACTTGTCTAAATCTGGGAAGCAAGTGATCACAACAAGGGAACCCGGTGGCACGCCCATGGCTGAAGCGATAAGAGAATGCGTGAAACAAAATTGGGAAGAGCAGGTAGCTCAACAGACCGAATTATTGCTCATGTATGCAGCCAGAGTGCAGTTAGTGGAAAATATTATCAAGCCAGCCTTAAAAGAAAATACATTTGTGATTGGTGACAGGCATGACTTGTCCACTATTGCGTATCAAGGGGGTGGCAGAGGAATAGAGTTATCAACGTTGTCCTCTTTAAGAGAATTAACTTTGGGCAGTTTTAAACCAAGCTTTACATTGTATTTAGACATTGATCCCCAGTTGGGGCTATCTCGCGCTAAAGGAAGAGGCGAACTAGATAGAATTGAGCAGTCAGGCTTGGATTTTTTCAACAGAGCAAGGGAAATGTATCAAAAGCAAATATCGATTATGAAAAACGCAGCAACTATTGACGCCTCGCAAACACCTGAAAAAGTCAAACTAGACGCAGTTCAAGCCATAAGCCAATGGCTTGAAGCAAACACAGAGAACTAGTTATGTATCCTTGGTTCACTCACTTACTAGAACAACTGCAACAGCGTATTTCACGTCAGCAACTGCATCATGGAATATTATTGCTGTCAGATAAAGGCCTTGGTATTGACCAATTTATCAGTAGTTTGGCTAAGTCAATTGTGTGTGAACACTACAATGCTTGCGGTCGATGCAAGGCTTGTAAACTATTTGAAGCAGAATCTCACCCAGACGTTAAAAGGGTTGTTTCTGAAAAGCCAAGTATTGGAGTCGATTTGATTAGAGAAGTGGGCGATTTTGTAAATACTACGTCCCAATTATTACATAATAAAGTCGTCATCATAGAGGATATTGAAAGGCTAACGGAGTCATCCAGTAATTCATTATTAAAAACTTTAGAAGAGCCGAGCCAAAATACCTATTTAATTTTATCTACGTCTAGCGCAAATGCTGTTTTAGCAACCATAAAAAGTCGTTGCGAAAAAATAACTATTAACTCTCCGAAAATTAATGAATCGCTGAACTGGGTGGCATCACAAACGTCTCAAAGTGTGAGTAAAGAAGGATTATTGGCATTTTCTGGTCGACCGCTAGAATACCTAGAGTCGCTTAATGATCAGAGCTTAAATTACAATACATTCGTCCAATCATTTACGGATTTACTAGAAAGCAAAACTTCAGCGATTAAGTTATCTGAACAATTCAAAGACGATTGTGATAGAGCATTATCTTGGTCATATCAAATATTGACTCAAAAATATAAACATCTGCTAATGAACCAATTAAAGGACAATCGTGATCAAGTTCAAAGTACGATAGAATTGGAAGCAATTTCAGATGCGGTCGATTTATGTAAGCAAGCTAACATCAAAATATCGCAAGCGGGTATTAATAAAAATTTACTGTTACAAAAAGTATTCAATAATATTCAAAGTAGTATGCCATCAACCAGCTAATCTTATCGGTAGCACATAATTAGTTTAACAATTAATCAAGCGTCAGAGGTGTAAAATTGTTTGTAGATTCTCACTGTCATTTAGATAGATTGAAAAAAAGTGATGAAGAACTCGACATCGTAGTCAAACAGGCACAATTGGCAGGTGTCCAGCACATGTTATGCGTTGCAGTGTCCATTAAAGAATATGATGCTATGGTTGCAAGGGTATCAAAGTATTCAAATGTATCGGTGTCGTGTGGAGTGCATCCTTTGCATAATGAGGACGTATGCAGCTATGAGCAACTATTGGAGTATGCTTCAAAAAAAGAAGTAGTGGCTGTTGGAGAAACAGGTTTAGATTACTTTTACAGTGAAGATACAAAGCAGGTGCAGCACGATTCTTTTATCGATCATATTAAAGTGGCAAATAAACTGAATAAACCACTGATTATTCATACTAGAAATGCTCAAAACGATACGCTAAATGCGTTATCAGACCATTATGATGAGTCTACTGGCGCCGTGTTACACTGCTTTACGGAAAGTCTAGACATGGCAATAAAGGCAATGGAGATGGGGATTTATATTTCTATTTCTGGCATTGTTACTTTTAAAAGTGCGAAAGAACTTCAAGAAACGGTAAAGCAAATACCTCTAGACAAACTATTGATAGAGACGGATTCACCGTGGTTAGCCCCTGTGCCCCATCGTGGCAAGCAAAATGAGCCCAAACACGTCGTTGACGTAGCAAACTTTATCGCCCAGTTAAAAGGGGTTTCAGTAGAAGAATTGGCTGAATGCACCACGCAAAACTTCTATACATTATTTAATCGCGTAAAAGCGTAAACCAGTTAAACGATATAGGTCAATATGAACTTCCCAAGGTGGCGTCAATCTTTAGTGAGAAGTTTACACCTTCAAAGGAGTAAACCTGAAGCTAGGTACTTTCAAATAGCTTCGATAAGTCCGGATAATATGGTTAAAAATCGTACTATGGTGTTTAGGGGATTTGTTGACAATAGTTTAGACTTGCTTGCGGTCACAGACTCAAGAAGTGAAAAAATCCAAGATTGGCAAAATGATCCACAAAGCGAAATTTGCTGGTATTTTGCGAAGTCAAAGGAACAATACCGCATAACGGTAGAAGTACAATTGTGTTTTAATCAATCAGATACATTGAGACAAAAAACATGGCAGCAGTTATCCTCTAATGCAAAAAGCCAGTTTTTTTGGCCAACTCCGAAAGTTCCGTTTGATATCCACCAAATTGCTCTGTTCGACTCTGATTCAATCAAAGAAAACCACCACTTAAGTATTGAGGAAGATTCGGATATACCTGAAACTTTTGTGTTAGTAAGACTAAAGCCAAAGAGCGTAGACTATCTCAATCTTAGTGATTCACCGCAAACTCGAGAGATACATACTTACGAGGAACAAAGGTGGTCATGTAAAAAAGTTAACCCGTAATATCTTCTAGGTATATAAGCGTGAAAAAACAATCAGTATTTCGCACTTTTAACGCTTATGTGGATTGCCTAGTATTTGATATTTACGAGTATTTCCTAACACCCGCAGATTTACGCAGACTTCCTAATGTTAGTGGATTGACACAAACAAAAAGCCACTTTTGAATGAATCAACTCGGTCTTCGTTAGATCCTGCAAATGTCTAATTACCGCCAGTTCGTCTTCTGTAAAATTTGCATCGAAATAAATTACATGACAAGTATTCGCTTTTAAAAGCTCTCGTAATATTGCGTATTGACTGTATTTCTCACTAGAATCTATTTGAAGATAATGAGGATGTTTGCTGGAGAACTTTAGATGTTTACTTATATTGCACACCCATTTTTGCTTATTTACTCGTTTTTCAGAGGGGAAACGAAGCAGACTGGCATTATCTTTATCAGTTTCTTGTCTCACTTGTCCTCCATGAAGAAGCTGTGCTGTTGTCAATGCCCGACTTACATCCTCATTTTCGGTACATGGAATTGAGTCAAAGATAGAATATTGCATACGTCCCCCTACAGACTAAGTACAGTTAAATTTGATTAGCAAGCCATATATTAATTGGGCCTTTTAATCAGGTTGATTTTGCAGAATACAGTATATTTATACAGTGTATGGATATACAGTATTACTGTATGAATTAAAAATCAATAGTTAGGAACGAAATAAATTCAGTTTTTTTCCTCTTATAAACAATATAAGCAATCCAAGTCCCATATAGATGATGGGTTGAAACTCCTCAGCTTTTATTGACCAGATGTAATGAATAAGCGCCAAAGCGGTCGCTAAATACACAAACTTATGTAAACGCATCCATTTAGCGCCCATTTTTTTCTTTATTGTGGTGATGGATGTAATGAGCAGGGCGGTTAGGATCAATAGGGCTGTAAAACCAACAGTGATATAGGGGCGTTTAACGATTTCACTTGCAATCAAAGCCCACTCAAATTGCAGTTCGAAAGCAATAAACACCCCAAAATGTGCAAGAGCGTAGAGCGAAGCATACACGCCAAGACTTCGTCGTAACCTCATTACTTGGCCCATTTTAAAAGCAACCGCAAGTGGAGAAATGATTAGACTCAACAGCAATAAATTGATGGCGCCAATACCCGTAAAATCTAATAAGTATTGAACGGGATCCCCAAGTAACTTTCCACTGAACGCTAAATAGAAAACGTAAAATAGATAAATAATACTTATTGAATGGATTAATGCCCTGATTAAAATGACTGTTTTATTGGGTAAACGAATCGGTTTTTTTGTGAAAGAAGGGAGAAGCATAAATTAATAGTACTTTTTAAGGTCCATATTGGCATACAAAGGCGCCACTTCTGGATAACCATTGAACATTTTTGTGTCGATCCGCTTTTGATCAAAAATGCTGCTGCCCATAATTCTCCGCTCTCGAGCTTGTGACCACCTTGGATGGTCGACCTTCGGATTCACATTCGCATAAAAACCATATTCGTCTGGTATTAATATGTTCCAGCTAGTAGGCGGTTGTTTGTCTGTGAGTCTAATTGAGACTATGGACTTAATGCTTTTAAACCCATATTTCCATGGAGTAACCAATCGAATAGGCGCCCCATTTTGAGGGGGTAATGTCTTTCCATACATCCCCACACTCAGAATTGATAGCGGATGCATGGCTTCATCTAATCTCAACCCTTCTACATATGGATAGTCAACGCCACCGCCAACAAACCTACTGCGCTGACCTCGCATTTGTTCTGGGTCATAGATGGTAGAAAACGCAACGTATTTTGCCGAACTAAGAGGTTTTGCTAAGGACAGTATTTTCCCAAGTTCGAAGCCTATCCATGGGATAACCATTGACCAAGCTTCCACACACCGCAATCGATAAATCCTCTCTTCTAGTTCAAACTTTGAAAATAAATCGTCATAATTTAATGTAACCGGATTTTCCACCAATCCATCAATGGTTAACGACCAAGGATCGACCTTAAACTCTTGCGCATGTTTGTATGGATCGTCTTTTCCTGTACCAAACTCATAAAAGTTATTGTAGGTGGTTGCCATTTTTTCGGGGGTTTTGGCCTGCATGAGAGCATTAGGATCATTCTCTTTTACAAACGGCAGTTGGTTTTGTTTAAATTCACTTTTGTCGTCACTGGAAAACCAATCAATAGCTTTAGCTGACTGACTGCTGGCCAATATTCCAGACGCACCCATATAACCAAGACCTTTCAATATTTGCCTTCGGGATTTGTAAATACGCTCGTCAGTTACATCGTTCTCTTTGATTTCAGAGTAATTTGTCTTTTTAATAAACATGATTGACCTTATCTTTATTTAATAGACCGCGTTAAAGACTAATTTATTACGCGTAGTCATTGTTTAAAGACCATTGGCCGGTTTTTTAAAACAAAACGGTGCCCCTGAATTGGATAGTAACATGTCGCAAGCATCTGCAATGAAGTGCAGTGGCGCTATTTTAAAACTCTTTTACAAAATTGAAATGGCATTATGAAATCTGCTTTGGTAAAAACAAATTTGAGTACATGCGATTGGCGTATTCGTCTGTCATTCCGCTTATGTAGTCTGCTATAACCCGTTTTTTTTCAGATTCAGAACTGGCTTGTTGCCAGCGCTCTTTGGTATTGTAAGGAAGCAGCCTTCTTGGATCGCTGTCAAAGGCTTCAAAAAGCGCCATTACAATCTGCTGTCCCTTGTATTCGTGTTGCTGTATGTGTGGTTTGCGAATGACATGCTTAAACACAAAGGATTTAAAGAGTTCTAGTGCATGCTCATCTTTTTTTGATAATTTGGCTTTATAATCAAGTAAGTCGCATTCAAAGACATTTTGTTTTTCAATGTAAATCGATGTTATAAATGCATTCACAAGCGCACCAATCGCATTTTTTCTTGCATAGGTTCTGCCACTGAACAAAGCATTCGCTAATAAGTCTATTCTTGTTGAGAGGTTTTCTAATTCTAAATCTTTCAGTGGGACGCATACTTCATTGAAAAAAACGTGTCGGCTAACCAGTTCCATTGCAATGGCATCTTCCAAATCATGAATGGCGTAGGCAATATCGTCTGCTAATTCCATGACTGAGCAGTCAAATGATTTATGGATGGTTTTTGAATGCTTTTCTTCGTGACTCTCAAACACCATAAATTCGGTTTTATCTTCAATCGTTAAATCGCTAAGGACCCAGTCAAATATACTGCGGTCGCAATCGTATAAAGCCTTTGGAGGATGCCATTTTGATGATACTACTTGGGTACTTTTCTCTGCTTGGGTAGTCAGTAATGCCGTATTTTCCAAATTGGCAATGAAGTTTGGATATTTAATTACGCCCAGCAATGTCCGGCGAGCTAAATTCATACCATGGTGTTCGGTATAGGCTTCTAGCTTAGTCAATATTCGCAAGGTTTGGCCATTCCCCTCAAAGCCACCATGTTGTCTCATCATATAGTTGAGAGCGATCTCCCCACCATGACCAAAAGGAGGATGTCCAATATCGTGCGCCAGACAAATGGTTTCAATCAACTGTTCGTCAATGTCTATCTGTTCGGCGACTTCTGGATATTTGCGACTTAATTGAGCCGCAATGCCCGTTCCGATTTGCGCGGCTTCTAGTGAGTGAGTCAATCGAGTCCGGAAAAAGTCACTGACCCCGACACCCATTACTTGGGTCTTTGCTTGTAGACGTCTGAACGCAGCGCTGTGCATGATGCGAGCTTTATCACGTTGATAAGCACTACGGTGATCACCATCTCGTTTTGGGCTTCTTTGCCCAATGCGTGCAGTCCACTCCATTATTGTTTGTTCCCAGCTATCTCTTATCCGTTTATACTACTGAATAAATTAGCGTGTACAAGTGCTTATCGACTAATAAGTTATTAATTAAGTGTAACTTTTCCACTTAATTATTGACTATTTGCGCGGCGAATTATGCTGATAGTTCATCTACATTAATCAGACATTTATCCTGAAACAATTCGAGGAATTTATTAATTTCAGGCGCGTCATTACTGTATTCGTCTAACATTTCTTTTAACCGTACTTTCACGTGTGAAAACTCATCATTTTGAAACCTAAGCTCGTCACAGGCCTTTAAATAAGCAGCGATGAGATCGGCTGCTTTGACTACCTGTTTATAGGTTGGATCAACGCAACGTTGAACGAGTAAACCTTCGAATTGGTCCTGAAGTTCTTCAGGCAAAGTTTTTAAGCACTCGACCTCAGCCATGGCTTCGATTTTTTTAAATTCACGCGTTAAGTCTGGATTGTGGTATTTCGTTACGTGGTTAATATCTTGAAGTTTAGTTTCTGAAACTTCGTGGTATAGCGCTATAGTGGCGGCTCGCTCGGGGTTTAAGTCTCCATCAAAGTAGGTGTTTTTGATTACGGCTAAAAGATGGGCTATTACCGCTACTTGATGCGAATGCTCTGCCACATTTTCTCGTTTTACGGTATGCATTAGTGCCCATCTTTTGATAAGAGGCATGCGTAAAATCCAAGCTAAAAATGCAGATGACTTAGAATCATTGTTTCTCATATTTGTTGATATCCAGAGAAAAACTTTTTCATATCTTGAAGAGCAGGGCGGAGCACATCTTTATTGGGTAAAAATACTAGTCTAAAATAGCATCCCTCAAATAAATTGAACGCGCTACCGTGTACCAATAAAATTTTTCGCTCCTTGAGGATATCTAGAATTAAATTGACATCTGATTTTACGCCAAACTTATCGGCATCTACTTTAGCAAAACAATACATAGCTCCCATTGGTTTAACGCAAGTTATACCAGGGATATCATTTAATCCCTCATAAGCAATATTGCGCTGAGCTAATAGTCTCCCTCCACCGTTTACCAGATCTTGAATACTTTGATAACCCCCAAGGGCAGTTTGTATCGCATGTTGACAGGGCACATTCGCGCACATTCGCATCGAGGATAGCACTGTCAACCCTTCAATATAACTCGATGCCGCTAATTTGTTTCCGCTTACTAAAAGCCATCCAGCTCTAAATCCTGCCACTCGATAATTTTTTGATAATCCGCTAAAGGTCACACAGAACAGATCTGGAGCCAAAGCAGCAATGCAATTATGCTCAGCGTCGTCATACAAAACTTTGTCATAAATCTCATCGCTAAAAATGACTAATTTATACTTGCGAGCAAGCTCTACTATTTGAGTTAATAATTCTTTAGAATAAACCGCGCCCGTTGGATTATTAGGATTGATTAATACTATCGCTTTGGTCTTACTGTTAATCTTAGATTCTATATCTGATAGGTCGGGAAACCAGTCGGCCTGTTCATCGCATCTATAATGCACGGCATTGCCTGATGACAGATTAACCGCCGCAGTCCACAAAGGATAATCTGGACTGGGTATAAGTACCTCATCACCATTATCGAGCAAAGCTTGCATTGACATAGTGATCATTTCGCTCACACCATTGCCAATATAAACGTCATTAATAGCAATATCAGTAATGCCTTTTTGTTGATAATACTGCATGACAGCTACTCTAGCACTGTAAATGCCTTGAGCATCTGAATAACCTTGTGCACTTGGCAATTGTCGAATAACGTCTTTTAAAATATCGTCTGGAGCCTCAAATCCAAATGGTGCTGGATTACCTATATTTAATTTTAATATTCTGTCACCCGCTTCCTCCATTTTATTGGCTTGATCAAGGATCGGGCCTCTAATGTCATAACAAACATTAGAAAGCTTTTTAGACTGAGTTATTTTTTGCATGGAAGATGTTTTGCCTTAGACAATTATGAATAAAGTTAATGAGCGGTTGAATATAAATAATCTACTGCGCTAGAGATGGTAAGGGTAAACCAATGTACGCTTCGTGTTAAGTAAAGTTTTGAAACAATTTTATAGTAGATTTGTCTATATTTCGGTATATATTTAGGGTCTATCTAGGAGAATCATATGCCAGCCCCCTTAATTTGGTTTGGAGCAGTTGCGTTAGGTGCTTATACTGCTAACAAATCAAATACTAAGTATTTAAAACATAAGCGTATTATAGACGCCATGCCTGGCGAGTCTTCGTGTGTGAGTAAACCTAGAAATGGCAGTGTAGTGACGTGCGGTATCTATGGCATTCTTGATCATACGGGCATTTGGGTAGATGGAAATATCTACGAATTAGCGGGAAGTGGATTGATCAGGTGCGTTTCACCAGACCGCTTCATTGAAGAGCGCAGTGGCTCTACTATTTATGTAGCCTGCGATGTGAATAATAGAGCTTTAATGGATATAGATGCTGCGGCCAGAGTGCGCTCGCTTTTATATACCACGGTTGATTACCACCTAATGAATCAAAATTGCCATAGGTTTGTTGCAGAAACCCTATCAAACTCACCTGCTTCCGTCACCAGTTTCTCCGATTTGAATACTCTATTGAGTGAAATATACTCAACGCCAATTAGATGGAATAAAGCTAAAATAAATTTTAGATGATTAAGTTTTGACCTTGAATGAGAGATTGCCTAGTATAAGAGTTGTAAATATTTCTTTAAAAGAATGTTTTTCAAAAGTTGACACGGTATTGCAGTCCATGTCAGTTCAATAATATTGAATTAGGTTAGATTCCTTAGGGAGATTCTCATGTCTCAAAACGCAGAACAAATATCTTCAACTCCAGTAGAAGAACCAGAAGAAAATGCTATTACTCAAAGTGGCATAGCACGAGTGTTACCAGCCGCAAAGCTTGACAAATTCGCTTGTTTTAATTGGATTGCTTTGGCAGTAAATGATTTCAAAAACGCCAAATTGATCAGTTTCACGTACGGGATTATTTTTACGTTGATTTCATTAGGCATATTCGCACTTGTGCAACTGTCAGGTTGGTATCTTGTTATTTTTCCAGCAATGATGTCTTTTATGTTGCTCGGGCCTTACTTAGCCGCCGGTTTATACGACGTATCTTGGCAGCTAGAAAAGAAAAATAAGCCATCTTTTCGACATTCATTAAAAGCAATGTCACGAAACGCGGTGAACGAGTGGGGCTTCGGTTTGTTGTTGATGGTGCTGATGATTTTCTGGCTTAGAATAGCAAGCATAATACATGCTTTGTATCCTAGCTACTTAGAACCGTCTTTTTCTAATATCTGGCCTTTTCTTGCATTAGGGACCATTGTGGGGGCAGTGTTCTCAGTGGCTGTATTCTTCATAAGTGCATTCACGCAGCCAATTTTGTTGGAGCGCAAAGTTGACTTAGCCACCGCAGTTTTATCTAGCATGAATGCAGTATGGAAAAACAAAATGGCCTGTTTTGTATGGGGTTGCGTCATTCTGGCCAGTGTATTTTTAGGCTTTATCACTGCGTTTATTGCGTTTATTTTCATCATGCCCATTCTTGGTTATGCCACTTGGCATGGCTACATAGAGGTCATCAGTACAAAAAGAAAACGAAAATTTGTCTAACTTAATTTGCACATAAAAAAGCGAGGATGTCTCCTCGCTTTTTTATGAGTTAGAAACTTAGTAAAAAAATCAGTAAATGTTTGATATCCAAGCGCTTTCGTAAGGTTCTAACAATAGATGTTCTGATTGGCTATGAATAGGCCGTTGACTGAGCAAGTCTATCCAACTGTCTGTACCAATCAAATTAATATCAGAAAGACGAATGTTCTGCTGATGCTTAGAAATATTTGATATGCAAAATATACTTTGTTTTCTATCGATACTTTGCCGCCAATAACCAAAGACCTGCTCACCCAATTGCAATGTGAATTGAGTGGCATTAGGATGAAAGGCTTTTTGCGCTTTTCGAACACTCAACAGTTGTGTCATTTGGGTTAATACCTGATGATGTAACGAATGGGCATCGTCGAGTTCATGGGTTAATGCATCATAGTCCCATCTATGTCTATTTATCGACCTATTCTGACCCGTATTAGCGACCTTTTCATAGTCGTTTGTTGTCCCAAGAAGCGAGTGGATGTATAAACCTGGAATACCTTCAAGCCCAAACATAATAGTGTGAGCACATAAAAAACGTTGGATCTGGAATTCATCTGGTCCGTGTATGTCTCCTTGCAAAGCGTCGATAAGAGCTATATTTAATTCATAGGGTTTCTGTGTTTTGTTTTCGGCAGTACGCCACGACACTTTCCCGCCAAATTTCTGCATACAATCAGCTAAATCTCTTATTTCTTCATCACTTAACAAACCTTCAGCGGGTCTTAAGCCAATGCCATCGTGAGAGGCGACGAAATTAAAATAGAATGTACCGTTTTGCGCAGGTGGCATACTCATTAGCCAGGTTTTTAAATAGGTACAGTCGCCTGTGATCAGAGTATTCAATAATAGAGGTGGCAGAGAAAAGTTATAAATTGCATGCGCTTCGTTCGCATTACCAAAGTAGCTCAAATTCTCTCGGTTTGGAATGTTTGTTTCAGTGATAATGATAGAGTGCGGGGCAGCGTGTTCAATGAGTACGCGAAGTAACCTAACCATGTTATGTGTTTGCGGCAAATTGATGCAATTAGTGCCCACGATCTTCCATAAAAATGCAATAGCATCAAGTCTGAATATTCGAGTGCCTTTGTCCAAGTACAATCTAATAATATCGACAAATGCAATGAGAACGTCTGGATTGGTAAAATCGAAATCCACTTGATCATGACTAAAGGTACACCAAACATTTTTGACACCTTCAGCAGTTTCGGTTTCTCGAAGTAAAGGGCTGGTCCTTGGCCTCGTTATTTCACTTAAATCGAGACTAGGATCCGCGGTAAAAAAGAAGTCTTTACCAGGTGATACTTGCTTAATGAAATTCTCAAACCACATACTCCTAGCACTACAATGATTAATCACCAAATCAACCATTAAGCCGAACTCATTCGCTATTTTGCTCACATCATCCCAATCTCCAAGAGATTGATTCACTGTAGAGTAATCTATTACAGAGAACCCATCGTCTGATGAATACGGAAAAAATGGCAGAATATGAACATTATTGATTGAGGACGCACAATATTTATGTAAAAAGTGCTGCAATGACTGCAGGGGTGGCTTCTTTAACCCCTCGGATAGTTCTGATTCCGGCTCAATGATGGTGTCACCATAAGTGATCAGCACTACATCTTGTTCGTCCCATAAATTTGAATGTGCTTGGGGTTCAAACACATCGTGTTGGTGATTAAGTCGCATATGCACAAGAAGTTCACTGGCCAGTTTGCTAGTGTCTTTGACAAGGGGCACATCTTCGTAAATCAAATCTAGAAGATGTACAACGGTTTCTTTCAATTTAATGTGAACTTCTTTTTCCATTTTATAACTCTATTGCTATTTGTGAAGAAATTCTTTCGCGTCTTCTTCTACCGCTTGTTTTAATCGAGTTAAAATATCAGGTTTTGCACTCACGACTCGATTCCAGGCTGGAATAAATGGGGTTTCCATTGGATTGTCTAAGAAATTAGAGCCTGCTTTCATGATATTTTTAGCGAACATTTCAACTGCTTTTTCCTCAGAATGAATGTCTAATTTTAGCCCGTTCATGATTGCGTCATTGTGATATGTTTCAACGAAATCAAGGGCGATTCTGTAATAGGTCGCTTTGATGGTTCTAAATGTCTCGGTACTAAAAATAGTACCCTGTGTCGCAAGCTTTCTGAATAAAGCTTTTGTTATATCTATGGACATTTTTGACAGTCCACCTTCATCGTTATTTAATGAAAGATCCTGATGTTTGTGATCATAAGCGTTTGCTATATCTGCCTGACATAATCTATTGTGTGCATAGTTTCTGTGCATTTCAGACAATACGCCTATTTCTAGTCCCCAGTCACTGGGTATTCTAATGTCATTTAACACATCTCGTCTAAAAGAAAACTCGCCTGCAAGCGGATACCTGAAACTGTCCATAAACTGCAAGTATTCATTATATCCCAATGTGTGCTTTAATGCTCTTAGTAGGGGAGTCACTAGTAGTCTGCACACTCGACCATTTATTTTGCCGTTTGCCACTCGCGCATAATATCCCTTACAAAACTCATAATTAAATTGCGGATTGGCCACAGGATAAATCAGTCTGGCTAATAATGCCCGGTCATAGGTTACGATGTCGCAATCGTGTAAAGCAACGCTTTCAACCTTGTTCGCCGCCAAGATATATCCCATGCAATACCAAACGTTTCTGCCTTTGCCCAGTTCTTTAGGAGCCAATCCGAGTGATTTTAATTCTTCATCTAACGCTGATAAACGCGGTCCATCATTCCACAAAACTTTGTGTTCTTGTGGTAATGTTGAAAAGAATTTTAGCGCATGTTCAAACTCTGATTCATTTGCTCTGTCTAGACCAATCACAATTTGAGATAAATAGGGCACTTGTTTAATGTGTTCGATAATACTCGGGAGAGCTTTGCCTTCCAGCTCAGAATACAAGCTCGGCAGTATTAGGCCAAGGGGTCTATGTTGGGAAAATTCCAGTAATTCATTTTCAAGTTCTTCTACGGGGCGGTTCTCAAGGTTATGTAATGTAGTGACTATCCCATTTTGGTAAAAATCAGCCATTTTTGTTCCTTATTTTATATCCGGTATTAATTGATTCATTATTTCAGCCCAACCCTCAGGACCAAACTTTGTGCTTGTGTATACCTTGTGTGTGCGTTCTAAATTAGGCGGCGAATGAACAGGGGAAATTATCCTGACAGCAGTATCCGCTACTTCAAGCATGTCAACATCGTTGTTTCCATCACCAAGAGCAATACTAGTCACAATTTTACCGCTGTGCTGCCTTTTATATTCAGCTTGTAACCACATCATTGCTTTGCCTTTATTACTGTCACCACAAATATGCAGAAACCTGCCACCTAACAGTGGTGATGCGCCCAACTTTTTGGTCTTGTTGATGAACGCGTCTCGCTGTTTATCTGTGCCTTTCCATAATAAAGGCTCACCAAACTGTCGCTGAGACGCTAATTCTGCGCTGTCTTCATCTAAACCGGTTACTTCCATAATTCTTTCTAAATCCATTGAGCCAAACGATTCAAATTGACCCAAGTGACTTGCTTCGATTTTTTTGATCATTCCCTGCCAATATATGCGCTTTTGGGCAAAAGTCTTAATCCAGTAGCCATTATGCCAAACCGCGCCTCTAGGCTTCTCAGGAAGAAAGTTCTTGGGCATATAAATTGCGGCCCCGTTTTCTATTATTAAGGGAGTATTCAATGACATTTGCTGCTGTAGTTGTTTAACTTCAGCAAAGGTTTTACTGGTATTGGGAATGATAGGAATTCCCAAGTCTTGCAGTCTTCTCATACAATCACTTGCCGCTTCAAAACTATACGAGTAATGGTCCAGTAAAGTACCGTCGAAATCAGTAAAAACTAATACACGCCTTTGGTCTTTTAAAGATGTTGACATTGAGTAATGCTTCGTGAGTTATCCAAGTACAAAATACTGTCGCACTTTGCTGGCAGGTTAGTCAAGGAATGTTCGGTAAGTCTTTGATAAAACTGGATAAAAATTTTTACCTCTAGGTCGGACATTGTTGCTATTTTATTTGCTGACTGTGATTGGTCTAGGCCGGACTCTGCCAACGATTCTATCAATTTGTGTTCTTGTTCAAGCCGCCATTGGTAAACTTGACTGAAAGAGGGGGCTTTGAGCATAATTAAGTAATCAATTCGATTAAAAATACTCAAATATTCCGTGGTAAGTTTATCGTTACAATAGTGCCTCCAGATACCAGTTGGGTCTTTAGACTCTTCAAGCTCATTAACAGGTTTTATCAATTCTGGTGCAGATTGTGGTCTTGTTCCTACACACCAACCCTCTAGTATAATTATATCGACCGCTTCATCCACACAAAGCCATTTATCCTGTGGATATAAGTCATCAATTGATTTGTTAAATTGCGGTATATTAACGGGCTTGTTGGACTCAGGTCGTAACAGTGATTCTATGCAGTTTTTCAATAATTGAGTATCGTGAGTCCCTGGAGCCCCTCGAGTGGCAAGCAAAGGGTGCTTTTGAGAACCTAATTCTTGACGCTTCGCCTTTGAAAGATAGAAATCATCAATCGAGAAGCCGACAACTCTTTTGTTGAAAAGAAATGAAATTAGCTCAACCAACAGACCAGTTAACGTCGACTTGCCTGAACCTTGGCAGCCATTTATGCCTATTAGAATAGGGCGCTTTGCATTGTTTTGGTGCAGTACAACTCTCTCTGCAAGTGGAATATACCAATTTAGTGCAGTTGCATAAAAACCTTTCCCTAAATTGTTTTGAGAGATGTAACTGCTTAATATTTGTTCTAATTTTGGTTCGGTAGTGTGTGATTTCACGAACACTCTCACTGCATTGATAATAATGTTTAGACTATTTGTATAGTATGAACCATGTTTGACTAATATAAATAAAAAATATTATCAGTTAAATCAAAATCGCATACTTATTAATCTACGTTGCAAGATATACTACATTTTAGTAAATATATTCAAATAGATTACGATGATAGATACAATTTTAATGCCATAATCCACAACTTATGCTGTGATAAATTGTCAGTTTCACTTCGCTTTATTGTGTAGCAGTAAATATTGCTCGCTTGGGTGCAGGGTAACCTTCGACCGTCAATCTAATATTGTCAGGATCTAAAAAGTCAGATAAAGATTGTGTCTGCATCCACTGTGTTGAGCGTTGTTCTCTAAACGTCGTTACATCTTTATCAACGCATTTTATATGGTTAAACCCAACCTTTTTCAACCAGACTGTAAGGGCTTCAGCGCTCGGTATAAACCATACATTGCGCATTTTCGCATAACGACCGGGTGGCACAAAAACGGTATTTTGGTCCCCATCAACTATTAAGGTTTCTAGAATCAATGTCCCCTTTGAGGTGAGTTGAGATTTAAGTTCTTTTAAGAATTTTATAGGATCGGGCCTGTGATATAAGACGCCCATACTGAATACGCAATCAAATGATTGAGTGCTAGGCATTGTTTCAATGCCAATGGGTAAAAAGTGGACATTTAATTCGGGTAAGTAACGTTTAAAGCATTGAAACTGGTAAAAAAATAGTAAAGTGGGATCTATGCCTACAACTTGTTTTGGGTGGTTCTGATACATTCTAAAAAGATGATAACCGCTCCCACATCCTACATCTAAAACTCGTTTATCAGCCAAGTTAGGAAGATGTGGTTTCACTCGTTCCCACTTTATATCAGAGCGCCATTCAGTGTCGATTTCAATGCCGAAAAAGTTAAAAGGCCCTTTGCGCCACGGCATAAAATTTCTTAAAACCGCTGTGGCTTTTTGTTTTGCTGCGTCGTTTAACGCATCCTCATGCGTTTTCGATCGTAAGCTTACAATACTGTCCATCTCAATGTCGACTTCGTCGATGGATGGAAGCTTTTCAAGTTGTCGTCGCCAACGCACAACTTCTTTACTTTGCGTGTTTAGTTCAAAACCATCTATTAACTCAGCAAATACAGACAAATATCGCTGAAGAGGGGTGTTTAAAATAGATTGATAAAATAAAGCTTGCCAGTTTTTATGATTGGTCATAACGAAAGTTTAAGATGCTCGTATTTATTGTGAATATTTTGCTAACGATAAGCGATGATTGATACAAAATTAAAATGCTGATACCAAACTGTTGAGCTTTCAAAACCTGCCTGTTTAAGCCTGCTTAAATGCGTTTCAATATTGTCCAGAAGCATGACATTTTCCAACGCGGTCCGTTTTTGACTAATTTCCAAGTCTGAGTACCCGTTTTCTCGCTTGAAATCG
Source organism: Glaciecola sp. (assembly GCA_965660815.1). Taxonomy (GTDB): domain Bacteria; phylum Pseudomonadota; class Gammaproteobacteria; order Enterobacterales; family Alteromonadaceae; genus Glaciecola. The sequence goes on along the minus strand of CBFIBG010000060.1, from coordinate 39,990 downwards.
TGATGTAATTCTATCAGTAAATCGTTTGTAAAGTTATGAGGCACTAGGATCTTTTCACTTAAAATGAACAGTCCCCCAGGCTTGAGCGCCTTATATATTTCATCGATTACGGATTGTCTTTGCTCCGGTTTTACAAACTGCAACGTAAAGTTTATCACAGCCATGTGGCATTCTTGCAATTGTAAGGTAACCAAATCGCCTTTTTCGATTGTAATATTTTTAGTATGACTATAATTACTTATATTTTGTCTAGCTCTTTCAATCATTGCCTCGGAATTATCAATCCCGATAATAGTAGCCGTTCTATCTTGCAAATATCTACTTATGGTTAGGCTTATGTTTCCAAGCGAGCAACCAAGATCGTAAATAATCGAACTATCGTCACAAACTTTATTTGCTATTTTTCCAATACCGTCCGCGATATTCTGATAACTTGGCACAGACCGATTAATCATGTCAGGAAATACGTCAACGACTTGAGAGTTGAAACTGAACTCCTCAATGACTTTTTTGGGGTAAGCATATAAATTATCTTGATTTGTAGTACTACCAAATTGCTTTTTGGTCATAAGAACTTATACTTTTCCTATATAGTGTTAGTTAATTAACTTGCCTAGTGGCTAGTTTGTATTGCTTATGTACAATTAATATAAACTAAAACAGGCTAATTAATATTTAAGACTAGTCATCCTAAATCTACATGTTAACATGATTTTAGTGTTTATGGATTCAGTTTGGATGTCATAAATATTAGTAATTTAATTTAAGAACACCTAGTAGAAACATAAAGATAACTTGAAGATAAAAAATAGAAACTCTATCCCATTGCAGTATCAACGATTTCTTATGTACAACAAGGGCACCCTTTTTATCATTTTATGGAACACTTTTTATTATGTTGAAGTTTTTGGTAGCTGACGACCATCCATTATATCGCGAAGCAGTTACGGCTGCACTAAAGCCTTCATTTGAGCAAACTAAATTTTTCGAATCCGACTCCTTTGATAGCACTTTCGCTGTCCTGAAAAAACAGCGCAATGTAGACGTTTTGTTACTTGATTTAAATATGCCTGGCTGTGAAAACTATTACGGTCTGTTGCGCTTTAGACAAATGTTTCCAAATTTGATCATTGTTGTTGTTTCTGCATTTGATGATGCAAAAACCATTGCAGAAACAATTGAGTTTGGAGCTAACGGGTTTATTCCAAAAACGCTCTCTACGTTAGACATGGTCAATGCGCTGAATCTTATCATTGCAGGTGATACTTGGATCCCACCCAATATGCAACAAGCTGTGGCAGATGTGTCTAACGAAACTAAAAAAATATCACAGCAGGTAAAATTATTAACTCCTAAGCAATTTCAGGTATTAAGATTAGTGAAACAGGGGATGTCAAACAAGGAAATATCAGAGCATTTAAAAGTAACAGAGGCAACGGTTAAAGCCCACATAAGCAGTCTGTTTAAGCGCTTAGAGGTCAAATCAAGGACTCAAATGTTGGTAGCTATTGATAAATTGAATCTAGATTAATGGAATCTACACGCCCCATTTTAATCGATTTACATCGCCATCTAGACGGCAACATTCGGTTGTCGACCATTATAGAGCTGGCTAAAAAGAACAAAATCACTATTCCTCATTATGATTTGCCGTCCTTGTCTGAAGAAATACACGTACAAGGAGCAACCCCATCACTGTTAGCTTTTCTAGAGAAATTAGATACTGGCGTTTCGGTAATTGCTAGCATCGAAGATTGTTTTCGAATTGCATACGAAAACGTGTTGGATGCGGCTTCCGAAGGTCTGGATTATACCGAACTACGGTTTTCGCCCTACTACATGGCACAAAATAATAATCTACCAATGTATGCAGTAGTCAAAGCAGTTATTGATGGTGTTCAGCAAGGATCAAAAGATACTGGGCTTCCTGTCAATTTAATAGGGATTTTGAGTCGGACTTATGGCGTTGATATTTGTCATGCAGAGTTGGGAGCTATCTTGAGTCATAAAGACGGTATAGTGGCTTTAGATCTCGCGGGAGATGAGGCGGGATTTCCAGCAGATTTATTTCAATCTCATTTCAACAAAGCCAGAGATGCCGGTTTTCAGATTACCGTTCATGCAGGTGAAGCTGACGGTCCAGACAGTGTATATAATGCGATTAGCTTGTTAGGAGCGACTAGAATAGGCCATGCTGTCAATGCTTACAAAGATCCCAAATTGATGGAATTCATGGCAAAAAACGAAATAGGAATTGAAAGTTGTTTGCTTTCCAATTACCACACCCATACCTTTATGGATCTTGCAAGTCATCCTGTTAAAACGTTTCTAGAGTATGATATAACAGTTTGCTTAAATACAGACGATCCAGGGGTTTCAAATAACACCCTGGCAAGCGAATATGAACTGGCTAAAAACACACTAAAACTCAATCCGCTGCAGATACAAACCCTGCAAAATAATGCTCTAGAAATGGCATTTTTGAGTGCTGATGAAAAAAAAGCGCTTAAAACAAAAATTTTAAACGCTTCTTAACTGCAGTAGTAGCTTACGCGGCTTTCGCGCTTGCCTTTTTAGTTGATTTCTTGTCTATTTTTTTGCTCGTTGCAGCCAATAATTCTTGGGGATCAAAATCGTCCACATTGATCGTTCTTAATCTGCCGGCTTCAGTTTCTTTGAGTAATGCTGCATCCTCGTCACTAATTATATTTGCCGCGATAGCTCGATCCGCTAACTCGTCCAATTTAGTCATTGGAAGCTTCTCGCCCAACGATTGGCATATCTTGTCAAAAATAGGCTCTGCTTTGATCATATTTTCGAGAGTTCGCTCTAAATCGCCAAACAAACTGTCTTTTCCTATAAATTGACCATAAGATAAACGAGATCTAGCGCTATTTGGTTTTTGTAAAATATGAGCAATTTTATGCTCAATCTTATCGCTCGGTTTATCGTTTAACTTACCAAAGGGTTGTACGACGGTTCTAAGAAAAACTCTTACCGACATTACTGGGAAATTGCGGATAAAATCATCTATAGCTACATCAATTTTTTGCAAACAATCTTGTAGCGCCCAATGCAAAAATGGTAGATCTTCCTTATTTCGACCTTGTTCATCGTAGCGTTTCAAGGTTGCAGAGGCGAGATATAAATAGCTCAACACATCACCTAATCGTGCAGATAAACGCTCGCGACGCTTTAGGTCTCCTCCTAATACACCCATCGCTATGTCACTTAGCATGGCCAGATTACTGGAATATCCCTGTAAGCTTCTATAATAGAATGCTGTTTCGTCTTTAAATGGTACACTGGCAAACCGGTTACGACTTAAAGTAAACCATAGCGACCTAACGCTGTTACTGACCGCAAAGCCAATATGACCAAACACAGCTTTATCAAACGCCTGTAACTGTTCTTGCTTATCTTCTAATTGAGCCGCACTCATTTCTTTGAGAACGAATGGGTGACAGCGCATAGCGCCTTGACCAAATATCATCATATTGCGTGTGAGTATATTGGCGCCTTCAACGGTAATCGAAATAGGAACACCTTGATATGCTCTGCCAAGATAGTTTGTTGGTCCAAGGCATATGCCTTTACCACCATGGATGTCCATTGAATCATTGACGCACTCTCGCATTTTTTCTGTTAAGTGGTACTTACAAATAGCTGAGATTACCGATGGTTTTTGTCCTAAATCAACGCCCGCGGTAGAGAAGCTTGTTACCGCGTCCATCAAGTATGCGTTTCCGCCAATACTGGCTAGCATTTCTTCCACCCCTTCCATTTTCCCAATTGGAAGTCTAAATTGCCGTCTAATTCTAGCGTAGGCACCGGTTGCTAAAGCCAACTGTTTTGCTCCCCCGGCGGCTGATGATGGCAAAGTGATGCAACGACCGACCGACAGACATTCCATTAACATACGCCATCCTTTACCCGCCATTTTTTCACCGCCAATAATGTAGCTTAAAGGAACAAATATATCGTTGCCTTTAACAGGGCCGTTGTGGAAGGGCACATTTAAAGGAAAATGACGGCGACCTATTTCAAGGCCAGCAGTATCTCTTGGGATAAGTGCACAAGTGATGCCTAATTCTTTTTTATCGGAAAGTAAACCGTCCGGGTCATAAAGTTTAAAAGCCAATCCAACAACCGTAGCAATGGGCGCCAGCGTTATGTAGCGCTTTGAAAACGTTAACCGCATTCCAAGCACTTCTTTGCCTTCAAACTCACCTTTACATATAATTCCTTGGTCAGGAATGGCTCCTGCATCGGATCCGGCTTCTGGACTGGTCAAAGCAAAACAAGGAATTTCATCGCCTTGGGCTAGTCTAGGTAAGTAGTGTTTCTGTTGCTCTTCAGTACCATAATGTTGAAGTAATTCGCCCGGCCCCAGTGAATTGGGTACTCCAACAGTTGATGACAATACTGCGCTTACCCCAGCGAGTTTTTGTAAAACTCTGGACTGCGCATAAGCAGAAAACTCTAGGCCACCATACTTTTTCTCGATTATCATGGCGAAAAATTTATGCTCTTTCAAGAAAGCCCAAATATCTTCTGGCATGTCTGCATCTACATGGTTGATTTGCCACTCATCAACCATCGCACATACTTCTTCACAAGGACCATCAAGGAAAGCTTGTTCTTCTTCTGTCAAACGAGGTTGTGCTATTTGATGCATTTTTTGCCAGTCAGGTGCCCCGCTAAAAAGATCTCCATCCCACCAAACTGTGCCTGCGTCTATCGCTTCTTGCTCAGTGTCCGATAATTCGGGTGTCACTGATTTGTAAAATGCTAAAAGCTTCGATGAGATTTGCTCTAGACGAAAGGGTTGATAAGCAATTGGTACCGACACTAGCAAGAATAAAAGCCAACCGACGAACCCGATGCTTCCAAAAATGGTTCCTATTACCATGGTCCCAGCGATAATGGCTAACGAAGTATTCAAAGAAAATCGTTTATACGAAACGAATATAAACGCAGCAAAAACAATTAAAAACCATATTAAATCTGACATAATGTCTCCTGAGGTCTGACCAGACAAATTTAACAACAAGTTAACGCTTAACTAATAATTTATCAAGTAAAGGATAAAATCTTTATATACTGTACGTAAATTTATCTACGCAATTAAAATGCTATAAGAGTCACAAGTATTTGAACTGAGCCAACAGCATATCGCCTTGCTCTTTGTCGTCTTTGAATTGTTGTAGTCTAACTAGATTGTGATTCAGTGTAGGAGCAAACCATGCAAAGGTTAGCCTAGAGTTGCTTTTGCGCTCGATCTTCACTTTGAGTGCGTTGAGAGTACCATAGGGAAGATTCAAGCTTTCTACACCCACTACTTTTAATCTATACTGACGTTTTTGACCTCTATAATTCACAAAATCATAGACGAATTCTTTTTCTCCCAGCGACAACTTGTATGGTACGTCTATTCGAAATAATTGATTCTCAAATTCTCCCTGCCAAGGAATTTTCTTCTCATTATTGACATCAATGGTTTTATTGACGTGATCAAACTCGAGTGTAAGGTCTTTATTTGGGCCGGTACCTGTTCTCTGGTATTGGTAGCTAACGGGTTTTAATTGGTTATTAGAAGTAACGAATGAAGTCGTTTCTTGTCTTTGATCCGTTAGAAAAAAGCGAGATATATCAGATCGATAAAATAACTCGTATTGATTTTTCTGTTCGTTAGATAATTTTAATTCAACGTCGCCCACTTCTTTATTTGAACGAAATGCTGTGTACATAGCATAAAATGGTCTTAATTTACGTTCTGTAGCAGAAGATTGAGTCTCGCTAGAAACAGTCAACTCAAAATTGGCATACGCGGATGTTTGATGCAAGGTCAGCCCTATAAATAGGACCCAAATGAAATTTCGAAACATCGACAAGCTAATATTGAATATAGACATAAAGGTTGACGCATAAATATTCAAAAACCAAACATGGTTTTTGCTAATTAGTTCGTTAGAAAATGACAAAACCCTCATTGTACTCAACTCCTTGATTTCTAATTTTTATGCGACAGTCGATATTCAATTCAAGATTAGAGGGAAAAACCAAAGTTTGCAAGTTTGTAAATTCGTTAACAATCCGTTTACTTAACAAAGTTCGATTGTCAACCATTTGAAGCTCACCTTCACAAAACCATTTAGCAGCCATTGGATAAATTAACCATTCTGTTTGCGCCACACGATTTTGTAGAGATTCGACGGTTTCTCTATGTTCAATATCAAGTTCAGATTGTAAGACAACCGGACCGCCATCTAGTTCAGGTGTGACAAAGTGAACACTTGAGCCATGCACGGGGTCATTGTTTTCAATGGCCCGTTTATGTGTATTAAGGCCAGGATATTTCGGCAAAAGAGAAGGGTGAATGTTGAGCATCTTGCCCAAATACCTTTCTACGAATTGGTCACTTAAAATTCTCATAAAGCCTGCCAAGATAACTAAATCTGGTGCGTACTTATCTATATTTATGGCTAAGTTATTGTCAAATGATTCTCTGTCATCAAATTGTGTATGATCAATAACTATATTTGGTAAGTTATTTACTTCAGCTCTGTGAAGTGCATAGACATTGGGCCTGTTTGAAATTACAGCCACCACATCTCCATTGATATAATTGGATTTACAATGGTCAATAATGGCTTGTAAATTGGTGCCAGACCCTGACACTAGTACTACGATTTTTGCTCTAGCAGTCATTTTATTCATTTTTGTGCTTTACGGTAGGGCGTTATTTGATCACGACACTTTCTTCGCCGGTCTTATCGCTTATATGGCCTATTATCCAAGCGTTTTCGCCTAGTTGTTTAAATTCTTCCACAATCGCGTCAGCGTTCTTGTCGTCGACTGCCAATATCATGCCCACACCGCAGTTAAAGGTGCGATACATTTCATGAGTAGTGACGTTTCCTTTGTGTTGCAGGAAGTCAAATATGGCAGGCCATTGCCAACTTTTTCCGTTTATGTTTGCCTGTAAATTGTCAGGCAATACTCGAGGGATATTCTCCCAAAAGCCGCCACCAGTGATGTGTGAGATTGCATTCACAGAAAAAGACTCTAGTATCTTCAAAACGGGTTTTACATATATTCTCGTTGGGGTGAGCAAATGTTCAAGGATTGCTTTACCGTCGATATTTTGATTTACGTCTACATGAGCAACATCGATAATCTTTCTTATTAAAGAGTATCCATTTGAATGCGGCCCCGAAGAACCAAGCGCGATTAATGTATCACCACTTTTGACTTTCGTGGAGTCTATGACTTGGTCCGCTTCTACAACTCCCACACAAAAGCCGGCAACATCGTAATCGTTGCCATGGTACATCCCAGGCATTTCGGCGGTTTCTCCGCCAATTAGTGCGCAGTTGGCTAATTCGCAACCTTTACCAATCCCTGTAACGACCTCTGTTGCTGTGTCTACATCAAGCTTCCCAGTTGCGTAATAATCTAAGAAGAACAAGGGTTCAGCGCCTTGAACAATCAGATCGTTAACGCACATCGCTACTAAGTCAATGCCGATGCCATCGTGAGCGCTATGATCCATTGCTAAGCGAAGCTTTGTTCCTACGCCGTCTGTACCTGACACCAGCAGTGGCTGCTTGTATTTTGTAGGGATTGAACAAAGCGCGCCAAAACCGCCTAATCCACCTCGTACTTCTTTTCTTTGCGTTTTTTTGGTGACAGACTTGATTCTTTGCACCAATGCGTTACCCGCGTCTATATCGACGCCAGCGTCTTTATAACTTAAATTCTTTGATGTATCAGACAAGCTTACTATCCTTTTTGCCGAACATTAGTAAAGCGCTAATATTAACAGCACAATAAAAGAAAAGGTATTAAAAACTCGCTAAAAATTAATGCAAATTAAATTTAAATAACCGACAATAATAGGCATTCAAGCGAATCCAATTTGCAAATAGTTGCATAACATGCCAATTAAAAGTGAAGTTCAAATATATCTTTTGATTTTGCTAGAGTATGTAATTTTTGTATTTGTCGTCACAGTGCGTGGGTTATCATGTGTTACGTTAATTACGCAAATTTTATGTTGGAATAAGACATCAAAAAAATGATTATGAGTAATACACTATGCGTTATGTTTTATACACTTTTAACATCAGTTTTCCATTGGACCTTTAACCGACGAATTTTGGTGGTTAGTTTTGCGTGCATAGTAGTGGCAGTATCTTTGCTCGCTACAAACGCGAAGGCTAATACCATAGAACATATAAACATTGGTCGTGTCTTGGTCGAAAACCAATCACCGCGCAGTCAACAAAGAGCCGGGAAACGTGCGCTAGAGCAAGTGTTTGTTAAAATGAGTGGTAGTTCAACCATCAGTAAAAACGCTTCTGTTAGTCGAGCAATTGACAACTACGAACAGTATTTAGTATCCAGTAGTTTTGTCAATCAAGGCTCAAATCTATATTTTGAGGCGCAGTTTAACCAGCAGAAAGTTGAGGCGTTATTGTTTGCCAGCGGTTTACCAGTATGGACAAACATTCGTCCGACTGGAATTTTATGGTTAGCATACAATTCCGAATTGTCCAATAGACCTGCTAGTCAATCATTGTTGGCTCAAAATAAAGCACATAAACTTGCGCCGGCTGTGCAACAAGCCTCTTTCGCTAGAGGCGTCGAGATCATTATCCCGCTTGGCGATTTTCAAGACGCAATCAATGTGTCGTATTTTGATGTCGCTAATCATTTGCTAACTAATATTAGGGACAGTAGCGTTCGATATCAGCCAGATTATATTATCAGTGCCAGTATAGAGAGAATTGACGCAAAGCAAGCAATAGAAGCTCAAAAGGCTGTGTTGGAAGAAAGAAGCAATTCAACACTTGCAGACTTCTCTCAAAATGACGCAGGGTTAGCAGGGCAACCACAAGTCGGGGAAAGGTTGGACCAATTTGATATCAGTCAACCCGAAAACGAGCCGCAGCTGTCCGACGCAATAAGTTTACAGAATTTACAATCTGGGGAAGCCGTTAACAGTGAACAAGCGCCATCTAGTTTAACTATGACCATTGAGTCACTTGTTGAAGTGCCTATACCCGATTCAGCAAATTATAAACTGGATTATGTCTTAGCTCGAACAACAGATTTTAGCTACCAGTTGCTATCAACCGGACGAATTTATGGTGAAAGCGAACTTGGTCTCACAACTGATTTAATCAATATTTATGCGAGTACTGTGGCGCGAGAGTTTTCTTTATCTGACCAAGGCAATAGCATTAACCAATTTAATATCAATGTCTCAAATATTGACTCATTACAAGATCACTTGGAACTTGTTGATTTATTAAATTCAATTCCGTCCATTGAACGAGTTTCGCTGATGTCGCAAAAAGGTACTTCCAGCATGTTGAAAGTGGCGCAAAAGATTTCCATATCTCAGCTTGTTTCTATACTTTCATTGGATAATCGGCTAACGATAGTTTCCGGCAATCTTAACGAACAGAACACCATTTTTATTACTTGGCAGAAATGACAAAACAACTCGTACTCCCAATAGCTCTGAAAAAACACGTTGGTTTTGAATCATTTGTTGAAGGTGAAAACGGTCTGCTAGTTAATCATTTAGAAGACGTTATTCAAAACGGTCATGAAGCGTATCCTAACACGTCGCAACGGATCAGCGTGCTGACAGGGCACAAGGGCACGGGAAAAACTCACTTACTCCTTGCCTGTTGTGAGCTTGCTCAAAGGCTGAACTTAACCTATCAGTTTATAGACTTAGAAAAAATCATTAATATGCCAACTGATATTCTACTCGGTATGACTGGTGCAGATGTTGTATGTATAGATAACTTACATTGTGTCGAGCTTTATCCTGTTTGGCAACGAGCTGTTTTTGATGTCATAAATCAATTTGTCGAACTTGACAACCGTATGCTCATCTTAAGTAGCAATAAACCAGTTAACCAAATGAATTACTCACTTTTAGATTTGCAAACACGCTTAAACTGGGGCGTAAACTTCAATGTAAAGTCACTAAATGATGATGGCAAACTAGATGCATTAAAAAAACAACTTGCACTACGGTCAATACCCATTAGCGACGACGCTTTACATTTCATGCTCACACGCGTATCACGCAATATGCACGAGCTCAGTACTATTATTGCTGCTCTAGATGAAGAAACCTTATCTACAAAGCGCAAGGTTACTATTCCGTTTATCAAACAGACGTTATCTATTTAATGAGCGTTCATGTTTGTGCGCGTGCGGGTATTTGTTGTCTTGAATTTCCAAACGCTTCTTTTCTTCTGCGGTTAGAGTCACTCGCTCCATGCGCTCGACAAAGTTGTCTTGTGTAGGATTGCTCAGGAGTATATTCTCAAACCAACCTTTGTTGGGAGTCATCAATATAGGCTCTTTCAACGAGCGTAGTATCGCCCTCACGTTGCCAACTTCAGGATAGAGCCTTTCTACCGCATAAACGGTTCTGTTTTCCAGACTAAGGTCAGATATTCTGTTTCTTTGCCCCCATACCACTAGTGGTTCGTCATCTGGCCCAGGCGTGCGCCCGTCTATTATTGCGATATCAGCCTCTGCGTCCAAGCGATACAACATCATATAGCGCTCGAATAATGTAGCAATATCCTCTCTGATCGTAAAATACGAATAAAATGAAGGTGACACGTCAGGCACAAAAAAACCTTCAATATCGGTACCTCGATAATTTCGCTCAAGTGCAGTCGGTGTCTCATTTGCAAACCGAACTTGGGCCAGTGAATGCATAATATCAGAACGTAACGGATACACGGCATCAAGCGAATTTGACACTTGCGAATTGTTTCTACCGAACGCTAGAGGTGTGGTATTTAATGAAATATTTGACCACGAACTGGGTGGAAAATAATCGTTAGCATGGGCCAATTCGTGATACATTAACCAAGAAATACTGGCCTCTAAATTTTCAAAAGTGCGTGATATCCGCTCATTTTTACTAATGCTTCTGTCTGGGTAATATTCGTCGTTTTTGGTATAGCGCCAAAACATATCAAACTGTAAATCACTTCCAAAATCGGTCCTAAAATCGGGGATATCATTGAGCGTATCTCTCTCTAATGGTGATTGCCAAAAGTTTCTAGCGTCCAAGTAGATCGCTCCAGTGGCAAACCAAAAAAATGAAGGCCGAATGTCATAGGATATGACGATTGCTGTGACTCCCCTCAACAGAGCTAACATATCTTGACCCGTAGCGGAATCGGTTAGAAAGTCTTTAAACCTATCGCCCATCCACTGATGAGAAACTAATGTTCGGTCAAGTATGTCTTCAATGCTTGGTGAATTGGTCTCCATACCAATTAGCGGTAAATCGCTAAATGTGCAGGTAGGTGGGTTTGGAATTTGATTATTGTAAATGCACCGTTCAAGGGCATCTTTATATTGACTATTCTGTGAATACGCATGCATATCTTCGGTAATTATGTCGTTATTACCAAAGAATAATCCAGTTTGATTAAACTCCACATTCTTGACCGTTATTAATGATGTATCTGTTCCAAGACTGCCATCGATATACTCTATGGTTGCCTGATATTTAATCACTGAATCTTGAGTTACGGATGGTGCATCAAAAAATATAAATTGACTATTATCGTCAAAACGGACATTTCTAGCGACAGGACCATTTAATTGTTCCCAATCTATAGACTGTATTTGTTTACCCTCGACACCAGCAACATGCAAAGAAACCTTTCCCAATTCGGTCACGGTATGGTCAAGCCTTACAGTGGCTGCTGGGGTGGCGTTGATTGCTTCAAATTCTATTCGTAGCGAAACGGGTTGGGCAGAATCTGCTAACCTTACATCCACTTCTAAAACATAATTTCCTGACTCGACAAGATCAAAACCAATCGTTTGGCTGTTACCTGCTAAAAACTCAATTGTAGGGCCGGCCACTTGTTGCCATTGAACATCTTCTATTTGACGGTTTGCTTGTGGGGTAACCGCAAATCCGTGAGCCTTTCCAATCTCAAGTACGTTATCTCCAAATACTTTTATATTATCAGTTGTAAAAAGAGGCGTTGGTTCCGTGCCGATGGGATCTGGGGTTAAATCAACAGGGGGAGGGCGATTGTCATTGCTAGAGCCATTGCCACCACAAGCCGATAAGACAACACACACAACACAACAAATAAAAAGTCTATTTCTGATCATCCGCCCTCTCAAACATGGCTTTTTCTTCTGCCATGACTTTACTCAACTTTGGCAAACCCGTTCCCAACTCTTGTCCTCTGAATCGAGCAAACATGCTACACCCTACGAACATCATACTTGCAAAAAACATTTCAATGCTTGCGTGTATTATGTAGCTTGGTTCTGCGTACATTGTTGTTAATGCGTGTAAAAAATACCACAATACGACGAAACAAGACCAAGCATGAGTGTAAGGCTTTGCCTTAATAATTCCATACAGCGGCAATACTAGAGGAAGGATGTAAACAAGCAAAACGAACGCGTTAGAATAATCGCGTGCATCATCTAACAGGAAATACCAAATAGCTAACCACGCCAGCAAACAAACGTGCCCAATAAGCGCGAGATAGCGATAGATAGATACTTTTTTAGACATCGGAACAAACTGATTTTGTGATTGCGCAGTTTCATTATTTTGCATTGTTTTCTTAATACTCTTTATTGCTTCAATTTAATAGCGTTGTAAGCTAACCGATTTCCTAATGCTGTGGCTAAGACCGCTTCGTCGTCGCTCAGTTCATTTCTATGGTCATCTTTGTCTTTTCCCTTGGTGTCAATACTTGACGCTCCATAAGGCGTTCCTCCACTAATAGTTGAGTGTAACTCAGATTCAGTATAAGGAATTCCCTGAATGCACATGCCCAAATGCAGTAAAGGCAACATCATAGATAACAACGTAGATTCTTGGCCGCCATGCATACTGGAGGTCGAAGTAAATACACAAGCCGGTTTATTGACTAAACTGCCTTTTATCCAAACATCGGTTAATGAATCAATAAAAAATTTAAGAGGGGACGCCATGTTACCAAAGTGAGTCGGGCTGCCAAGCGCCAACCCATCACAGTTCATAATGTCTTTTTTGGTAACATAGACATGTCCTGTATCTGGCACACTAGGAGAGGTTTTATCTTTGATGTCAGTGACCAATTCAGGCACCGTCCTGATGAACGCCTCTGCGCCAGCTTGTTCAACTCCCATTGCTATTTTATTCGCGAGTTTTTGTGTCCGACCATTTTTGGAATAATACAATATAAGAATACTAGTCACTAATTAAACTCTCTATATTGTCTAACGGGCGCCCAATTGCGGCTTTGTTTTGCATTAAGAATATTGGTCGCTCAAGCAATTTAGGGTGTTTCGATATCGCACTGAGCACTTGTGCGTCAGGCGTGTCTGCTGACAGTTCAGCTTCTTTGTATTCACCTTCTTTGGTTCTAAGCATGTCATGCGCAATTTCAACAGCATCATTAATTTTTAATGCATTGAATAACTGCTCTAGTTGATGTGAAGTTAGCGGGTTTTTAAGATAGTCATGTACTTCAAACTCAATGTTCTGTTGTTCTAAAAAAGCGAGCGCTTGGCGACTTTTAGAACATCTAGGATTGTGATATAAAACATTATGACTCATGATACACCTCCAATTTTGTGAAAGATAACAAATTATTATGACTAGAAAAATTACAACTTTGTCATATGGCATTATAGCTACTTTACTAATTATAGCCTTTGTAGCGGGGTTGGGTTTATCTTATTTAATGCGCTACGATTTTAAAACGTTAGACGACACTAGTTATAAGCTATCCTCATTAAAAGGCGATGTGGTAATTGTTAATTATTTTGCAGAATGGTGTGCGCCTTGTCTAAGAGAAATTCCTGAATTAAATGAGTTCTACCATCAAAAACCCAAAAACGTTCATCTATTTGCAATTAGTTACGATGATTTAAGTAACGATGAGCTTACAGCTTTGGTTGAAAAGTATTCAATCGCATTTCCAATCATCAGCGACGTTGTAACTCCGTTTCCCTTTTCAAAACCAGATTTTTTGCCCGCAACATTTGTACTTAAGCCAAACGGGGAGCTAGCTGGGCAACTGTTAGGTGAGCAAACCCTTGATGCATTGTTTGAGGCCGTTGACTCGGTCAAAAATTAAATGCTCAGGCGCATCATGCTCTCTTGAGCTGCCCTCATTTGTTCTATTCTTCCTTTGATACGTTGCTTTTCTAAATTATCAGAGCCAGTTTGATTGTATGCGAATTGCAACTCGTCAATGGCCAGTGGGTAGGCCGAAATTAAAGCGTAAATTTCAGCTTGGGCCATGTGAGCCTCTTTTTTCCGCTGCGACCGATTATAGGCATCATTTAGAAGCTGATAAGCGAGGAATGACTCTTTGTCCACCAGTAATATGTCTCTTAGAATCTCAATGGCCTGCTCATACTGCTCAGCATAGATATGAGCGTTGGCAAGATTTAAAGCCAACACGCTGTTGGTAGGTTTTAAGTTGAATATAGGAGACAGCATAGAAATCGCTGTTCTTGGAGCATTCATTTTTATGTGCAGGTCAGTCATTAAATCCAAAAAGAATAGATTTTCTGGGTGCAGCTTAATCAATCCCTGCATAATCGTTAGACTTCGTTGATATTCTTCGGCTTCGAACAAACTGATTGCTAAACCATACTGATTAGCTTGCTTAGTTATATCAGACCTAGAGTTAAGTTGGTTCGTAAAATACTCAATATTGCGAGACGGACTGCTCATGTATCGCCCCTTAATTCTCGCTTTTGCCAAATGAAAGTCTAAACTTTTTGGCACGTTAACATTTCCATAGGCCCTAGCTTTTGTAATGGTCTGAGCGACTCTATCTCCTGCTAATGGATGCGTTTGCAAAAACGCCAACTGGTTCGATCTGCCTCTGCTCTGGGCTAGCAATTTTTCAAAAAACGCGGGCGCGCCCATTGGATCAAAACCCGATCTATACAGTATGTTTAAGCCTATATTATCGGCTTCTTCTTCATTATTTCGGGTGAAATTAATATTAGCCTGTGCTCCGGCCGCATTTGTCGCTTGGATAGCGGCCATACCGGCTTCAGCGGAAGCCATAGCTAACAGTAAGCCACCAATCATACTAGCAATTTGTAAAGGTGCGCTCCGCGCTTGGCTTTGAGCTCTTCTCGCTAAGTGCCTTTGTGTTACGTGTGCTACTTCATGAGCTAGCACAGACGCCAACTCACTTTCAGTAGACGCTCGAGCAATTAGGCCTGTATGAATGCCAATATGACCCCCATAAAATGCAAACGCGTTTATTGCCGCATTGTTGATAATAAAAAACTTAAATGGAAACTTTGTATTGTCTGCATGAATAACGAGACGATTACCTAAACTTTGAATATACTCAGTGAGAACCGGGTCATGCACAAGTGGGGCTTGCCCTCTTAATTGACGCATTACTACATCGCCCACTATTTTCTCCTTTTCAATAGTAAGCGTATCGGATGCAACTACTCCAATTTCTGGTAGTTGGTTGCGATTGTCCAACAAAGATTGAGCCATAGAACTGGATACAAGACCAAAACAAAAAAGCATCGCGCTACTTAGCACTAATGTAAATTGTTTATTTATTATTCGCATCATCTAAATTTAATATTTCCATTTTAAAATTTTATTTATACTATCAATAGACTCTGTATACTGCGCTAAGTTTCGAATTGTTTAACATTACTACGTTGAATTTAGGGGGTTCTGATCTTTGGTTTACATTTTTTGTCGTAAGATAAGTACCTTCGTATAATAATATAGCGTGAATCGATTAGTGTCTCCATTTTTACAGTAAATGCATAGTATTGTTATTGAGCGTCATAATAAGGAAAAAGCATGTTAGATGTCTTAGGTAGTTGGTATAGACGGAAATTCTCTGATCCCAATGCGTTGATGCTTTTGCTATTAATCGTATTTTCCACTTTAATTTTATATCTTTTCGGTGGCATATTAATGCCTGTGTTAGTGGCCATTGTAATTGCTTATCTATTGGATGTACCCGTCACTAAAATGGAAAACATGGGCGTGCGTAGGTCTTTGGCCACTTCTTTTACTATCGTAATTTTTTTCGTCATAACCTTTATTTTAGCAATCGCTTTGATCCCTATTATCTCTAAACAAAGTGTCAATTTAGTAAAAGAGATTCCGCTTATATGGATTTCGGCGCAACAATGGCTAGATGATTTGCCTAATCGATATCCATCGTTAGTAGGGGTTGATTATATTAATGCCGCCCTCGCCGGCATGAACGAGCATATTGTCACCTTGGGAGAGCAGGTCTTGACTGCCTCTTTTAGTTCAATTGGCAATATTGCAGTTATAATTGTATACATAATTCTCGTGCCGCTTATGGTATTTTTTATGCTCAATGATAAGCAGGTATTTATGCTAAGCATATCCAAAATATTGCCCAAAGAACGAAGGCTTATTTCCCAGGTTGGTGAAGAGATGAATACTCAAATTGCCAATTATATTCGGGGAAAAGTCATTGAAATTATTATTGTTGGTGGGGTCAGTAGCATAGCCTTTACATTTTTAGAGCTCAGATTTGCCGTGTTATTAGGTGTGCTGGTCGGTTTTTCTGTACTTATTCCCTACATTGGGGCTGCTGTAGTGACTATCCCTGTCGCCGTAGTGGGCCTGTTTCAATTTGGTTTAACCGCCGAATTTGGTTATTTAATGCTCATTTATTTTATTATTCAAGCACTGGACGGAAACTTGCTCGTTCCTTTGTTGTTTTCAGAAGCAGTCAGTTTACATCCTTTATATATAATCATGGCGGTATTATTATTTGGCGGATTGTGGGGATTTTGGGGCGTGTTTTTCGCGATCCCGCTGGCAACACTGGTCAAGGCTTTGATCACGGCTTGGTCTGGTCCTCATCAAGATAATGAACAGCTATTAGAGGCGAAATGAAGTAAAAATAATCGAGCCAAATAAAGACAATTCGGCTCGCTATCAAGTAAGTATATGATTGATATCGATCTATGCCAACTACTCAACCTATTTACTTATAAATGGAATTAAAGATGCGCTAGCTCAGTGAGTCTAATACTACTTGATGATGGTCTTTTGTTTTAAATTTATCGAATACTTTTTCAACTTTTCCGTCTTCATCAATTAAAAAACTGATCCTATGAATTCCGTCATACTCTTTGCCCATGAATTTCTTTAACCCCCAAACGCCGTAAGCGTCGGCAACACTATGGTCTTCATCTGATAATAAATTGAAGTTTAATGACTCTTTATCGACGAATTTTGTGATTCTTTTGACTGGATCTGGGCTAATCCCTATAACCTCTACTCCTTTATCAATAAATGTTTGCATGCTATCTCTCAATCCCTTAGCCTGAACTGTGCAACCTGGAGTTGAAGCTTTTGGATAAAAGTAAAGTAATACCTTTTTTCCAGAAAAGTCACTTAAGCTAACGGTGTCGTCGTGTTGATTTTGAAGTGAAAATGGAGCCGCGTTGTCACCAGCTTTCAATGTGTTCATAATTCTCCTTTATATCCTGATGGCTGATCTTACCGTGTAGATTTAATTCGTTTAATAAGTTTATCATTGTTGTATCAAAAACTTTCAAATCCAACGATTTAGGGGCAGAAAGCACCATTTTGCATTCGAGCTCCTGTGTGGTTCCTACCTCAATGGTTTTTTGCCGTAAAGCCTGTATATTTACATTCATTTCCGATAATAACTGAACCACCTTATACATCAGCCCGCTGGCGTCTAAACCCGAAAAGGTAATGTTGATTATTTGTTCTATATTCTGTTTTTGATGGCCTCTGGTACGCTTCATCAAACAAAGCAGATCATGCTGTACACATAAGTTATTCAACGCCAACTCTAACAAAACGATTTTGTTCTCATAACCGCTGACAATCAGTGAAAGCGAAAAGTCAGTGCCATATTGCGCTTGGCGACTGTCTAGAATATTACAACCGTGTTCACTTATGCAGGCAGTAATGTTGCATAGCGCTTTATTAGATGCCACGCCAAGTATATTTACTATTAACTCATGATTCACTTGTTATAAACCTTTATCCAATCCGTAAATATCGACTTTTACGCTTTTGTATATAGTTAATCAAAACATTGCACCACACTTTATGTGTAGACATCAATTTTAATATTCAATTTCCCGCTGCATTGCAACGACAACTGATTACCATGCTAAGTTTCGTTTTTCATTATGTAAAGTAAGTAATCGAGATAATTAATTTATGTCCTAAGATATCATTCAATTTTTAAGAGTGTAGTTAGTTTTAATATCAGTAATTAGTGGCATATTTGCATGTTTTAATACCTCATTGTTTGCTAACTAATTTAAAATGTCGGTTTATTTTTAATCCTATTATTGGTCTTAGGATTTGATATTTAAATGTAATTAAATATTTTTATCCATTTATTATGTGTTAACGCGCTTTAGAACTTGTGTTTGCTTATTCAGATCACTACTATTGCGCTACTTAAAAAAGGGGAGTGTGCATGTTTCGTGGTAGTTATGTTGCGTTGGTAACGCCTATGTTGGATTCTGGTCAAGTAGATTACGAGAGTTTAGAGTGTTTAGTAAAGTTTCACTTAGATAATAATACACATGGACTTGTTGCAGTGGGGACGACAGGTGAGTCAGCAACTTTGCCGTTCGAAGAACATATCGAGGTCATCAAGTTTGTAGTTAAGTGTGCCAATAAAAAAATACCGGTTATTGCTGGAACGGGCGCAAACTCGACCCAAGAGGCCGTGTTTTTAACCAAGCAAATTGAATCTTGTGGCGTTGATGGGTTTCTAAGCGTAGTGCCATATTATAATAAGCCACAGCAAAAAGGTCTTGTTGCTCACTTTACCGAAGTAGCCAATGCATCAGAGCTTCCCTTGATGCTTTACAACGTGCCTTCGCGCACCGTATTGGACATGCAAACCTCTACCGTCCAAGAACTTTCCAAACACCCTAATATAGTCGGAATAAAAGACGCGACAGGCGACCTAACTCGACTAGAAGAGTTAAAGCAAGCGTTAGACGAAGACTTTTTATTATTCAGTGGTGACGACGCATCTGGGTGCGATTTTCTAAATGCAGGAGGAAATGGCGTCATTTCTGTTACCTCTAATATAGTGCCAGCGAAAATGTCAGAAATGTGTGAGCTTGCATTTAGTGGCAAACACACGCAAGCAAAAGAAATTGATGATACACTTCAATCTTTGCATAATGGGTTGTTTAAAGCGCCTAATCCGGTGCTGCCAAAATGGGCATTGTATAAAATGAGCTTAATAAAATCTCCCTTTTTGCGCCTGCCCATGGTTTTACCTGAACTAAATGAGCAGATTGCAATCGAACAAGAGTTGAAAAATCTAGGTTTAATTTAAAGATAAATGAAAAAACAAATTACTATAATCACTTCGTCTGTATTTTTTATAGCAGCTTGCTCAAGTGTCACAGAGCGTCAAATTGCGTCAGGTGGATTTAAATACCTTGAAATACCAGAAACAGAGAAAGAACTCATTGTGCCCGATGATCTAAACAAGCCAAGACGTTCAAATCAGTATGCACTGCCTCAATTACAGACCCAAAACGATACAACACTAATAGGCGAAGATATTAAAGTGACTTCACCTCGTTTGGTTTTACCCATAGTGGCTGGTTCACACGTGGAGGAGGGGGCAAAAACAGCTAAAGTTAATTTTGATAAAATTGACGATAGTACCCCGCTTGATACCGCTATTTGGGATAAAGTTTTGTCATATTTAGAGCAAAACAATATAGGCGTTGAGAGTTTTAATCGAGATAATAATGAACTGATAACCGACTGGGTAATCTCTAAAACGGAAATAGATTCTAGTTGGTATGAAATTTCTGATCAGTTTGTAGAGCATGCAAAAAAATTCAAATTGAGCCTTGATATTGCGCCCCATGGCAGAACCGCTTCGTTGGAAAATGAAATGGTGGCTTATGTAAATGATGAGGGAAACTCTAATTTATCTGCGCTTAGTCCAATTAAAAAACGCGACGATGAAGCAGAATTTCTAAACTATATAATTACCGAATATGACTTTAATGTGCGCTTGGCACAAGTCCAACGCATTTCTAAAATCAGAGAAGGTTTTGGTTCATCATTGGGGTTTGATCCAGACGGTGATAGCGCCTATCTTATTGATGCAGAGTTTGATGATGCCTGGCCCAGGTTGTTACTAGTGCTTAGAAAAATGAATTTTGACGTTGTCGACCTTGACCAATCGTCTGGCATTTTATTCGTTGTTTACAACGGAGAAGATGAAGGCTTCTTTACCAATTTGTTTGGAACTCAAACCTTACCTTTGGACCAAGGGAATTACAGAATCTTTGTAAAAAGAGCAGGGCAGAAAACCAGCGTCACTTTAAAAGATGACGAAAGCGTGACTTTGGACGTAGATACCATTACAGGCATCTATCCGTCGTTCAAAGAGTTTATGGCGTCTGACAACTTGGACATTTAAATAAATAAGTAACGTTAAAAATTATTTTACAAGATCAATGCATTATTAAGGCGGAGTATTGGTAATCATGCAAAAAGTTAGTGAGCTATATCGTGGCAAGGCAAAAACGGTATTTCTGACAGAAAATCCACAGCAACTCATTCTTGAGTTTAGGGACGACACCTCTGCCTTTGATGGTGAAAAAATTGAACAGCTAGCGAGAAAAGGTGAAGTTAATAACAAATTCAATCACTTCATTATGCAAAAGCTTGAAGATTCTGGGGTTTCTACCCAAGTAGAAGAATTAATAAACGATAACGAAAGTTTGGTTAAAAAACTCGACATGATCCCTGTCGAATGTGTAGTTAGGAATTTTGCAGCTGGTTCTTTGTGCAGAAGACTTGGAGTGGAAGAAGGGATGGCACTGACGCCGCCGACTTTCGAGTTTTTCTTGAAAAACGATGCACTTCACGACCCAATGATCAACGAATCCCATTGCGTCTCTTTCAAGTGGGCTACTGAAGCTCAGATTTCCGAAATGAAACGAATTACATATCAGGTTAATCAAGTGCTAACCGAATTGTTCATAGAAGGCGGTATGTTATTAGTGGACTTTAAACTAGAGTTTGGGGTTGATTCTAACGGGAAGATAGTACTCGGAGATGAATTCACTCCTGATGGTTGTCGATTATGGGACAAAGAAACTAAGAAAAAGCTCGACAAAGATCGTTTTAGACAAGGCCTTGGGTCGGTCGTTGAATCCTATATTGAGGTAGCCAAACGAATTGGACTCGATTTATAATTTTGCACTCGAAATATACGATTACGCTCTAAATCAAACTTGGCTAGTACTTAGCCAATCAAGAACATTTCTCAAGCTTCATGATGGCGTTTGGGATATGGAATAACATTGTTGGATTTAATGACGCTTCGTCAAATGGTAAAGGGCTGTAGAAAGCCCTTTTTCAGTTTAAAAGCTTACCTTAATTTCAATATCAGTTAATGGTCTAGTGCAACAAGAAAGTATCTCATCGTCATCAATGAAAGCCAGTGGGTCGAGTGTATATTCCACCTTGCCGCTTAACAACTGAGTTCTGCAAACACCACAAAATCCTTCCCTACAGTGAAACGAAACGTCGATGTTAGCGTTCTCTAAATTTTCTAAAACACTTTTACCCTGCTCGCAAATAATTGTGCGACCATCGACGGTGATTGTGGGTGGATTGTCAACTGAAATATTGGCCACGAGAATTTTATAATCAAAAAAAGGCGCTCCAGTTTTTAAAAACTGGAGCTAGCAACCATTATAAATCGAAATCGCCGAAATCGTCTGCACTCACTTCCGCATCAATTTGCGATACAAGATATGAACTCACTTCAACTTCCTGAGGCGCAACCTGAACATTGTCTGAGCTTAGATAATTATTCATCCAAGGAAGTGGATTGCTCTTCACCTCAAACTCTGGTTTAAAGCCTATTGCTAACATTCTTTGATTAGCAATGTATTCGACGTAATCACAGAGAATTTCTTCATTTAAACCGAGCATAGAGCCGTCTTTAAACAAGTATTTTGCCCACTCTTTTTCTTGTTTAACCGCCGTTAAGAATATTTCTCTGGCTTCGTCTGAACATTCTCTGGCGATTTCAGCCATCATTGGATCGTCCTTACCTTTTGACCAAAGATTGAGAATGTGTTGGGTACTGGTTAAGTGAATATTTTCGTCTCGGGCAATCAACCGAATGATTTTCGAATTACCTTCCATTAACTCTCGTTCTGCAAAAGCAAATGTACAAGCAAATGACACATAGAAGCGAATCGCTTCTAACGCGTTGACCGAATTCATACACAAATATAGTTTCTTCTTCAGAGTTCGAAGGCTAATTTCATGCTCTTCGCCGTCAACTGAATGAACGCCTTCACCTTGTGTTTGATAAAGTTGCGTGGCAAAAATCAAATCATCATAGTATTTCGAAATATCAGTAGCCCTGCGCTTTATCTCGTCGTTCACAACGATATCGTCAAACACTTCACTTGGATCTGAAAACAAGTTTCTCAAAATGTGTGTATAAGACCTAGAGTGAATAGTTTCAAAAAATGACCATGTTTCTACCCAAGTTTCTAATTCAGGAAGAGAAATAATAGGAAGAAAAGCAATATTAGGCGACCGACCTTGAACAGAATCAAGTAAGGTTTGATATTTTAAATTGGACGTAAAAATATGTTTTTCAGCATTTGTCAGTTTGTTAAAGTCGACTCTGTCTTTGCTCACATCTACTTCTTCTGGTCGCCAGAAAAAAGAAATTTGTTTCTCTATCAGTTTTTCAAAAATAGGGTGTTTTTGTTGGTCATAACGTGCCACATTTACCGAGTTACCAAAAAACATTGGCTCGGTCATGGTGTCGATAGTTTTTTGATTAAATGTAGTATATTTCATATAGTTATTTTAATACCTTATATTGGCTTAGCGCGATATATACGGCACTTTAATGTCTAAAGAACCGTAAAATTTCTTTTACTTATTCCAGCTATAAATTAAATTTTGCAGGCTCCGCCAGCGCAGTCATCATCATCTTGAATTACTACCTCTTGAGCGTTTGGTTTGCTGCGTTCCATTTCAGTTTCTGTGTCTGATTTATCTGATGCGCCATCTCTAGTATTATGGTAATACAGAGTTTTAATACCCAATTTATATGTGGTGAGTAAATCTTTCAGCAACAATTTCATCGGGACTTTACCGCCTTCATACTTACCTGGGTCGTAACTGGTGTTTGCTGATATGGTTTGGTCGACAAACTTTTGCATTATTGCTACTAGCTGTAAATAACCATCATTAGATGGAATGTCCCAAAGTAACTCATACTTATCTTTAAGCTCTTTATATTCAGGAACAACTTGTTTTAGTACGCCATCTTTACTTTGTTTAACACTAATATGCCCTCTTGGAGGTTCAATCCCATTAGTGGCATTTGAAATTTGTGAAGATGTTTCTGATGGCATAAGAGCAGAAAGAGTACTGTTGCGAAGTCCATATTTCAGGATATCTTCACGCAGACTTTCCCAATCTAAGCGAAGAGGCTCATTGCAAATTGCATCTACGTCTTTTTTATAGGTATCTATGGGTAACAGACCTTGTGCATAGGTAGTTTCATTGAATTTAGGGCAAGCCCCTTTTTCTTTGGCTAGGTTATTAGAAGCTTTCAATAAATAGTACTGGATGGCTTCAAACGTCCGATGAATGAGACCATTAGCACTTGAGTCGCTATACTTCACTGAATTTTTAGCTAAGTAATACGCAAAGTTTATTACGCCTATACCCAGTGTGCGACGGCCCATGGTGGCAGTATGCGCTGCCGGAACAGGGTAATCTTGATAATCAAGTAAACAATCTAATGCTCGTACCGCTAAGTCGGCTAACTCATCCAATTCATCAATGTCTTTTATCGCGCCAAGATTAAATGCCGACAGGGTGCAAAGTGCTATTTCCCCTTCAGGATCATTTACATGGGCTAATGGCTTGGTCGGAAGAGCTATCTCTAAGCATAAATTGCTTTGACGGACGGGCGCTACTTTAGGATCGAAAGGACTGTGGGTGTTGCAATGATCAACGTTCTGCAAATATATACGCCCTGTATTTGCTCGCTCTTGCATGAATTGACCAAACAGGTCCAATGCTTTCACTCGTTTTTTTCGAATAGATTCATCTTGCTCATATTGTAGATATAGTTTTTCAAACTCTTGTTGGTCAGCAAAGAACGCATCGTATAAGCCGGGAACATCAGATGGACTAAACAGAGTAATATGCTCATTCTTAATCATTCTTGAATACATTAACTTGTTGCATTGAACCCCGTAATCAAGGTGTCTTACTCGGTTTTCTTCCACGCCGCGATTATTTTTAAGCACGAGCAATGATTCTACTTCCATGTGCCAAATTGGATAGAATAGTGTTGCAGCGCCACCCCTAACTCCACCCTGAGAACAGCTTTTTACCGCCGTTTGGAAATATTTATAAAAGGGGATACAACCAGTGTGAAAAGCTTCTCCGCCCCTAATAGGGCTTCCGACAGCTCTGATCCTACCCGCATTGATGCCAATGCCCGCTCTTTGGCTAACGTACTTAACAATGGCACTTGCCGTGGCGTTGATTGAGTCTAAACTGTCGCCTGTTTCAATTAACACACAAGAGCTAAATTGACGAGTTGGGGTGCGGACTCCAGCCATGATGGGAGTGGGCAAAGAAATTTTGAAGGTTGATACTGCGTCATAAAACCGCTTTATATAATCAAGTCTGGTTGAACGATCATATTTAGCAAACAAGCAGGCAGCTACTAACACATAAAGAAACTGTGCGCTTTCATATATTTGCCCAGTGACCCTGTTTTGCACCAAATACTTACCTTCCAGTTGTTTTACCGCGGCATAACTGAAATTCATATCTCTAGAATGTTCAATGAAATTGTTCATCTCATTAAACTCTTCTTGGGTATAATCTTCTAGAAGGTGTTTGTCATATTTACCTTGCTCGACCAAATTTTTAACTTGCTGATATAGATGAGGAGGTTCAAATTGTCCATATGCTTTCTTTCTAAGATGAAAAATAGCCAACCGAGCCGCTAGATACTGATAATCAGGTGTATCAGTATTAATTAAGTCTGCGGCCGATTTGATCATGGTTTCGTGAATTTCTTCAGTCTTAATACCATTATAAAATTGAATCTGTGCTTTTATTTCTACCTGCGATACGGATACATCATCAAGCCCTTTCGCAGCCCAAGTCACAACTTTGTGGATTTTTTCAAGATTGATTGGTTCTTGAGTACCATCTCTTTTAGTAACTAATAAATTGTTATTCATTTTTATAGCTCTTATGTTTTATCTTTGCTTGTTGGCGCGCAACGGGTGTTGCAAAATTCAAATTGGTGACTGCTTTGAACCAATTAATACTGTGCTAACAGATCAAATAGCGATCTTGTGTTTTGAACGCAAGGCTTCACTATTAACGAGCTTTTGTGACTAATTTCGTGTTTATCGTTAGTCGCTGCATGTCACAAACGATTAACATTTTAATGGTGTTGGGAGACTGTATAGTTTGCCAAAATACACTGTTTATTATTAATTATTCTCAATACAGCTTATGTTTGCAGACTCACCATTATGCGCATTAGACCTTTACTGCCGCGAACATTACAAATTTATGTCGGTGGTTCGCTTAAGCTCTAAGCACAAGATAATGTGTTATGGGTAGTATTGCAATCACTATATGTTGTGTTTGTCGTCAATAATTTGACACTGCACTTTAGGTTAGTAAAAACTTACCTATAAACAAAGTTAGTGTAGTTGTTTAAGCAGTTTCAATACCATTAACGAAAAATAATTTTTACATAAAATAATTAGTTATATAGTAATGCTCTTTTAAAACTAAACGTTAATTGAGTTAACATTTAACCAATATCGATATACGTCTAAAGACATAAAAATATACTCAGTTCAGTTGCGAACAAGTGAACCGGCGTCGTTCAGCACTTCACTACAATAGGTATGCGATATATTGATTATTCTGGTTTTTTACAAACGATAAAATAATTCACATCAATATTTTTTTTTGACAAATAATAGGAATTTGCCAGTGGGTTGAAATGCAGCCCGATGCTTGTAATTGCCTGCAAGTTGGTTTTTTCAATCATTTTCATTAGCTCACTCGGACGGATAAACTTTGCGAAGTCATGTGTTCCTCTCGGTACCATATTTAATAAGTACTCAGCGCCAACTATTGCCATTAAAAACGATTTGGGGTTTTTATTGATGGTTGAAAATACAACGTGTCCACCCGGTTTAATCATGCTTGCACAGGCATTCACAATTAATTCTGGATGCGGTACGTGTTCAAGCATCTCCAAACACGTGATAACGTCGTAACATTCTTGTTTATGTTGGGCCCAGGCTTCGGCGGTGCTTAATACATAGTCAATGTCTAACCCTGATTCTAATTTGTGCAAATTAGCAATATTTAGCGAAGCTTCAACCATATCCAGTCCGGTCACTTTAGCGCCTCTTTGCGCCATTGCTTCAGACAAAATTCCGCCACCGCAACCGACATCCAAAACTTCTTTTGAAAATAAACCGCCAACTTGTTGTTCTACATAATCCGTTCGAATTGGATTGATGTCGTGTAAAGATTTGAATTTACCCTGTTTGTCCCACCAAGTGTCAGCTAATTCGTCAAACTTAGATAATTCAGTTGCATCGACATTACTCATGACGGCTCCGTTATTTAATTGGATTACAAAATCCTGTGAGTGCTTTTAGTTTTTCTGACACTATCGTACCATTTTTGCTTTACTTTTATGTAGTCTGACTCCGCGGTTTTTTTACATGCTGTAAAAATATGACTCTAGGGCGTTTTTCATAGTTTCAGGAACTATTGCAAAAGTATGTCTTCAACCTTAACCTCGTTGACAGCATGAGCAACAGCAAATAACGCTGAGGATGTAATACGCGCTGTGGTAACACGTTTTTACCATTCAATCGGCGTGATTGTGACTAAGCGTTGGTTTACCTTATTAACATGATGTGATAGGTGATCGGTTTGCGCTCAAAAAAAACCATATGCTTTTAATTTAACCTTCGTGAATCTTTTATATGCTACAGTTTTATGAAAGTTAGTGATATTATATAAAACTTCATAAGACGAATAATAACAAAGTAATAGTATCCTGTATTGTTTGGCCACTCTTAGGGTGGCAATAACGAATTCAGGCTAATTACACTAAAAAGGACAATGCAGTTTATGACTGATAACGCCAAAGATATTTCTCCTATTAACATCGAAGAAGAATTAAAAAATTCATACCTCGATTACGCAATGAGTGTCATTGTGGGACGTGCGTTGCCTGACGTAAGAGATGGTCTAAAACCGGTACACCGCCGCGTTTTGTATGCCATGAATGAGCTAAAAAACGACTTCAATAAACCTTATAAGAAATCCGCTAGGGTTGTCGGCGATGTAATAGGTAAGTACCATCCTCACGGTGACAGCGCTGTATACGATACAATAGTGCGCATGGCACAGCCATTCTCTTTGCGTTACATGTTGGTCGATGGTCAAGGTAATTTTGGTTCGGTAGATGGCGATTCTGCCGCAGCTATGCGTTATACCGAAATCAGAATGGCCAAAATAGCACATGAATTATTGGCCGATTTAGACAAAGAAACTGTGGACTTTGTGCCTAACTACGATGGTCAAGAGCAAATTCCTGATGTTCTGCCAACAAAGGTGCCTAATTTATTAGTGAATGGATCGTCGGGCATTGCTGTAGGGATGGCGACCAATATCCCACCTCATAATCTAACTGAGGTGATAAACGGATGTATTGCTCTAATCGAAAACCCTGATTTATCCATTGACGAATTGATCGAGCATATCCCCGGTCCTGATTTTCCAACTGCAGCACAAATAAGTGGCAGGCAAGGAATCATCAGCGCCTATAAAACAGGGCGAGGTAAAATTTATTTAAGAGCTAAAGCGGATATTGAACAAGAAGAAAATGGTAAAGAAACCATTATCGTTAACGAAATCCCATATCAGGTAAACAAAGCCCGCTTAATCGAAAAAATTGCCGAGTTAGTTAAAGAAAAGAAAGTAGAGGGCATTTCAGCGCTCAGAGATGAGTCTGATAAAGACGGCATGCGCATTGTTATTGAAGTAAAACGAAGCGAATCGGCTGAGGTTCTACTCAATCACTTATATGCCAATACACAGTTACAAACTGTTTTCGGGATAAACATGGTTGCGCTAGATAAGACGCAACCGCGAGTGTTCAATCTTAAAGAGATACTCGAAGCTTTCGTTTTGCACAGACGAGAGGTGGTTACTCGAAGAACAGTATACGAACTGAAAAAAGCCAGAGACAGAGCACATATATTGGAAGGCTTAGCGATAGCTTTAGTCAATATAGACCCTGTTATCGAACTAATTAAAGCGTCGCAAAGCCCTTCAGACGCTAAAAAAGCATTAGTGGCCACCGGCTGGGAATTGGGAGACGTTGCACAGATGCTTGAACGCGCTGGCAACGATGCCGCGCGACCAGATTGGCTGGCAGACGAATTTGGCATTCGAGATGGCAAGTATTATTTAACTGAAGAGCAAGCTCAAGCGATTCTAGATTTAAGGCTTAATAAATTAACTGGCCTAGAGCACGATAAAATACTCGAAGAATACCGCAATCTTATTGATGTAATTGCAGAGCTTTTAGAAATTTTGGGCAGTTCTGTGCGTTTAATGGAAGTCATAACCGAAGAATTAGAGAAAATTCGCGATGAATTTGGCGATGAGCGGCGAACTGAAATTACAGCTGCTAGCCACGATATAGACATTGAAGATCTGATAGAAAGAGAAGAGGTTGTAGTAACATTATCTCGTGAAGGCTACGTTAAGTATCAGAAATTGTCAGATTATGAAGCGCAGCGCCGGGGTGGCAAAGGCAAGTCTGCAACAAAAATGAAAGATGAAGACTTTATTGAAAAACTTCTGGTGGCAAATACTCATGATCACATTCTTTGTTTCTCAACCAGAGGACGACTGTACTGGCTAAAAGTATACAACCTCCCTCTAGCGAGCCGAAACGCTCGTGGAAGGCCTATTGTTAATATTTTGCCACTAGAAGAAAACGAGCGAATTACAGCTATTTTGCCAATTCAAGATTTTGAACCTGGCAAGTTTGTGTTCATGGCGACTGCTAATGGCTCGGTTAAAAAAACCGAGTTAACTCAATACTCTAGACCTAGAGCCAACGGCATTATTGCTGTCAATTTGAACGATGGTGATGAGTTAATCGGGGTGGATCTGACCAATGGTGAATCGGAAATCATGTTATTTTCTGACGCTGGTAAAGTCGTTCGATTCAGCGAAGATCAAGTGAGACCAATGGGGCGAACAGCAACTGGTGTAAGAGGCATAAAGTTAGGCGTTGATGAGTCAGTTGTTTCTCTAATCGTTCCTAAGTCCGAAGGAGATGTCCTAACCGCGACCGAAAACGGCTTCGGTAAACGGACATCCATTAGTGAGTATCCAGCAAAAAGCCGAGCTACAAAGGGAGTGGTGTCAATAAAAGTGTCGGAAAGAAATGGCGCGGTAGTAGGAGCCGTTCAAGTAAGCGAATCTGACGAAATGATGCTCATAAGCGACAAGGGAACATTAGTTCGAACCCGAGTATCTGAAGTCTCAAAAGTAGGCCGAAATACTCAGGGGGTAACCTTGATTAAAACTGGGCAAGGCGAACATGTCGTCGCGTTACAACGCATCGATGAAGTCATTGAGGAGGCAATAGCATCTGACCAAGGGCTATCCGATGACGACCGCGATGAGGTAAAACCGGCTCCTGAGCAAATTGAGTCTGATAATAAAGATTCTTCAGAGGGCAATGATGATACCTAAAGGCATATAACTGCGCTGTCCAGTGGACCAATACAGTAGGGTGCTTGCAATAAGCAAGTGCCTTACTGCATCGCCTTTCTTCCTAAAAATCTACTGCATTCTTTGTGTCCACGACTATTGAATGAGATAACAAAATAACATTTTATCTTTGAATTTCTTATCTATATTATATACACCAAATTGTATCCTTGGCTTAGTTAGTCTGCTACGCTTTTGCATCTTTCGCTTTTATTTATTCAACCATTTATATGATTGTTCGTTTTTCAAATAGAGTAAATCAATGACTATTTATAATTTTAGTGCAGGTCCCGCTGCGCTTCCAAAAGAAGTATTAATTAAAGCTCAAAAAGAGCTACTGGACTGGAATCACCAAGGCACTTCAGTGATGGAAGTTAGCCATCGCGGTAAGCCTTTTATGGCTGTTGCTGAAAAGGCAGAAGCAGATTTAAGAACCCTGTTATCGGTACCAGATAATTACAAAGTATTATTTTTACAAGGTGGCGGCAGAGGGCAATTTTTCTCAGTTCCTATGAATCTCAGTAAAAGAGGCTCTAGTTGCGATCACTTAGTGAGTGGGCAATGGTCTGAAATAGCCGTTAAAGAAGCAGCCAAATATATGCAATCTAATGTAGTCGCCAATAACATAACTGAAAATGGACTTATAAAAGTCCCTGAACAAGCTAGTTGGTCCTACGACAAACAAGCAGCTTACTTCCATTATTGTCCGAATGAAACGGTGGATGGAATCGAGATCAACTGGGTACCAAAAACCGGAGATGTGCCGGTTGTTGCAGATATGTCCTCAAATATTTTATCTAAGAACGTGGATGTGAGTGACTTCGGGATAATCTATGCTGGTGCTCAAAAAAATATAGGCCCTTCAGGTTTAGCTGTGGTGATTGTTAGAGAGGATCTCGTTGGTCTTGAAAGAGACGATACTCCAGCTGTATTTAGCTATGCAGAACAGGTGAAAACCGGGAGCATGTACAATACTCCCCCAACATTTTCTTGGTATTTAGCAGGCTTAGTATTTGAGTGGTTATTGGATAAAGGTGGTTTGTCTGTGGTACAAACACAAAACGAGCGAAAGGCAGATACCCTCTATAGGGCGATAGATGCTAGCGGTTTTTATAGCAACAAAATTCATGCAGATAATCGGTCTAAAATGAATGTTACGTTTCAATTAGCTGACGATTCTCTTAACGGTAAATTCCTCAGCATGGCGGATGAAAATGGACTACAAGCGCTAAAGGGCCATAGATTTGTCGGTGGAATGAGAGCCAGTATTTATAATGCAATGCCGCAAGAAGGGGTAGATGCGTTAGTTGAATTTATGCGAGAGTTTGAACGTACCCATGGATAAACAAAATAACAACCATTTATCAGCTCAGGAACAACTAGTATTGGCCCCTGTGGCAAATGTTTCTGGTGAGATCCAACTACCGGGCAGTAAAAGCTTATCTAATAGGGCGCTTTTGTTGGCAGCATTAGCTGAAGGTAAAACAACACTTACCAACTTACTAGATAGTGACGACATAAAGCATATGCTAAATGCTTTATCAAAGCTAGGCGTCCGATATCGTTTGAGTAATCACAATACGCAGTGTGAAGTGCAGGGTATCGGTGGCAAGTTTTCTACTAATCAAGATTTAGAGCTATTTTTAGGTAACGCCGGCACTGCAATGCGACCTCTGTGCGCTGCTTTGGCGTTTTCTAACGTAGATGTCGTGCTCACCGGCGAACCTAGAATGGAAGAGCGCCCAATTGGCGATTTAGCGGATGAACTAATAAACGCGGGGGCAGACATCAAATATCTTAAAAACGATGGTTTCCCTCCGGTTGCAATAAAAACAAGTCATGTTACCACTCGCTACTTTGATATCGATGGGAGTGTTTCGAGTCAATTTTTAACAGCGCTTCTAATGGCTGCTCCGTTGTTATTAATTGATACAACGAATGAACAGATTGTTATTAATATTAAAGGCACTTTGGTTTCAAAACCCTATATCGACATTACATTGGATTGTATGGCTCAATTTGGTATTAATGTTGAGAACAATAATTATCAGCGATTTGTGATCCGCTCTAATCAATATTACAAAGCAGTAGAAAATTTCACTGTAGAAGGCGATGCCAGTTCTGCTTCCTATTTCCTTGCTGCAGCAGCAATCAAGGGAGGAACGGTCAAAGTTTCGGGAGTAGGTAAAAAGAGCATTCAAGGCGATAAGGCATTTGCCGATGTGCTTGAGCAGATGGGTGCTAAAGTCAGTTGGGAAGATTATAGTGTTAGCGTTACCCGCAGTGAGCTAAAGGGAATAGATCTTGACTTGAATCATATTCCAGATGCAGCAATGACCATTGCTACGACAGCTTTGTTCGCAAAAGGAAAAACGTCGATACGAAATGTCTACAATTGGAGAGTCAAAGAGACGGACCGCTTGTATGCGATGGCTACTGAGTTACGAAAAGTGGGAGCCGAAGTCGTTGAAGGTGAAGATTACATTGAGATTAATCCGCCACAACATTTACACCATGCACAAATAGATACTTACAATGACCATCGTATGGCGATGTGCTTTTCACTTCTTGCTTTGGACGATTCGTGTGGCGTCACGATAAATGATCCCAAGTGCACAAATAAAACGTTTCCAGATTATTTCCAGAAGTTCGCTTCTATAAGTGAAA
Organism: Glaciecola sp.; assembly: GCA_965660815.1. Classification (GTDB taxonomy): domain Bacteria; phylum Pseudomonadota; class Gammaproteobacteria; order Enterobacterales; family Alteromonadaceae; genus Glaciecola. Next base: position 7,382 of record CBFIBG010000060.1, on the reverse strand, counting down.
CTGCATAGTTAATACTGTTAGATAACTTTTGTATTTAATTTGTTAAGTTTATTTGCACAATGAAAAAGGCTGAGTATAATCTCGCGCTTTTATAAGACTCGTACTAACAAGGATTTGCTTTATGCACGATGTCCCAATTATTACCGTCGATGGCCCAAGTGGTGCTGGGAAAGGCACGCTTTGCAGTATGCTTGCAAGTCAATACAATATGCATTTGTTAGATAGTGGTGCAATATATAGAGTGCTTGCCGTAGCGGCTAGACATCACGGAATATTAACCGATGATGCAGACTGTCTGGCGCCGCTAGCAACAGGTTTAGACGTTACTTTTTCTGTTTTACAAGAACAAAATAGAGTCATGCTTGAAGGAGAAGACGTTACCGACGAAATTCGTAAAGAAGATGTTGGGATAGATGCCTCTAAAGTGGCTGCTATTCCGCTCGTGAGAGAAGCTCTACTTAGAAGGCAAAGGGCGTTTGCAGAAGCTCCAGGGTTGATTGCCGATGGCAGAGATATGGGGAGCGTTGTATTCCCACAAGCACTGGCAAAGGTATTTTTAGTCGCCAGTGCGGAAGTTAGAGCACAGAGACGCTATAACCAGTTGAAAGAAAAGGGGCAAGATGTTAAAATCTCGCGCCTTTTGGTGGATATACAAGAAAGAGACGAAAGAGATCGCAATAGAAGCGCAGCACCACTTATTGCGGCAGACGATGCATTTATAATCGATTCTACGTCATTGAATATAAGCCAAGTTTTTGAAAAAGCAAAGGATTTTATTGACTCAAAGCTTTTCGATGAGTGAACCAAATCATTGTTTAGGACTGAAATCAGGACGATTTTGGTATAATTAATAACCCCGCCTTTTCAGGATTGAATCGTCGGATTAACTTAGAAATTAAATATGACTGAAAATTTTGCAGAACTTTTTGAAGAGAGCCTCCAACAATTAGAAACGCGTCCTGGCGCCATTGTTAAAGGTACCGTTGTTTCTATCGACAAAGATATAGTGTTGGTTGATGCTGGCTTAAAATCAGAAAGTGCTATACCCGTTGAGCAGTTTAAAGCCGCTGACGGTACACTTGAAATCGCAGTAGGAGACGCAGTTGATGTGGCTCTTGACGCAGTAGAAGACGGTTTCGGTGAAACTATTTTATCAAGAGAGAAAGCCAAGCGTCATGAAGCTTGGGTAGAGCTAGAAAAAGCGTACGATGACAAAGCAACTATCAAAGGTATCATTAACGGAAAAGTTAAGGGTGGCTTTACAGTTGAAGTAAACACAGTACGTGCATTTCTACCTGGCTCATTGGTAGACGTGCGACCGGTACGTGAAACTACTCATCTTGAAGGTAAAGAGTTAGAGTTTAAAGTTATTAAATTAGACGCTAAGCGCAACAATGTCGTAGTATCTCGCCGTGCTGTAATTGAAGCTGAGAGCAGCGCCGAAAGAGATCAACTACTGGCCAATCTAGAAGAAGGTGACGAAGTCAAGGGTATTGTTAAAAACCTCACTGACTACGGCGCATTCGTAGATTTAGGCGGTGTTGATGGGCTACTACACATAACGGATATGGCTTGGAAACGAGTAAAACATCCTAGCGAAATCGTAAACGTAGGCGACGAAATCAACGTTAAAGTCCTTAAGTTTGACAAAGAGAAGTCAAGAGTATCATTAGGAATGAAACAAATGGGCAGCGACCCATGGCAAGAAATCGCTGAGCGCTATCCTGAAGGCAGTAAGTTGAGCGGCGCTGTCACTAACTTAACAGACTACGGTTGTTTTGTAGAAATTGAAGATGGTGTTGAAGGTCTGGTTCACGTTTCAGAGATGGATTGGACAAACAAAAATATTCATCCATCGAAAGTGGTTAACTTAGGCGATGTTGTTAATGTGATGGTGCTAGAAATTGACGAAGAACGTCGTCGTATTTCTCTAGGCCTTAAGCAATGCATTGATAACCCTTGGGAAACGTTTGCTAAGTCTCACGAAAAAGGCGACAAAGTTACTGGTAAGATTAAATCAATTACCGACTTTGGTATTTTTATCGGCTTAGATGGCGGTATTGATGGACTTGTACACCTTTCTGACATATCTTGGCAGAAGCAAGGGGAAGAAGCGGTTCGCGAATACAAAAAAGGCGACGAAATCAGTGCTGTTGTGTTGCAAGTTGACCCAGAGCGTGAGCGTATTTCTTTAGGCGTCAAGCAGATAGAAGAAGACCCATTCAATAAGTATCTGACAGATACCAAGAAAGGTGCTATTGTTAATGGAACTGTCGTTGAGGCCGATGCTAAAGGTGTAACTGTTAACCTTGCTGAAGAAGTTAACGGTTATATCAGAATTGGTGACCTAGCTCGTGAAAGAGTAGAAGACGCTAGTGAAGTGGTGAACGTGGGTGATACCATCGAAGCTAAATACACAGGTGTTGACCGTAAGAATCGTGTAATTAATTTGTCGGTGAAAGCGAAAGATCAAGCGGATGAGAAAGAAGCCCTTGATAAAGTGAATAACCAAGGCGAAGACGCTGGTTTTGCTAATGCAATGGCCGAAGCGTTTAAAGCCGCAAAAGGCGAATAAATAACCATTCAAGGGACAACACTCTAGTTGTCCCTTTTTTCATTTCAGGTTTCCAATACTCATTTAATTAATTTGGAGTATTAATTGTGACCAAATCAGAACTTATCGAAAGACTTTCATTACATACAAACGACCTTCAAGGTAAAGACCTTGAAAATGCTGTAAAAGAAATTTTAGAGCAAATGGCGCAAACGCTTCAGCGCGGAGATAGAATTGAAATCCGTGGATTTGGCAGTTTTTCTTTGCATTATCGTGCGCCAAGAGTCGGTCGTAATCCAAAAACTGGCGAGCAAGTCGAGCTAACCGGTAAACATGTACCTCATTTTAAAGCAGGTAAAGAATTAAGAGAGCGTGTTGACCTCTAACGCGTTATAGCAAAACAACAAGACCCAATTCATTGGGCTGATTAGGAATACTATGAAAGGAATAATCCTGCTGATTATTGCCATTTTATTGGTGTTGGTTGCGTTAGTCGTAGGTTTTAGAAACTCAGAAGTAGTGACTATCAATTATTTAATAGCGCAAATTGACATGAGGTTATCTACCTTTATGGTGGTTTGCTTAACGATTGGTTTTTTCCTTGGCTTTATCACAATACTAGGCAAGTATTTTTCCTTAAAGGTTCGATTTGCCAGCATGAAGCGCCAACTTGATAAACTAAGCAACAGTAAAACCAGTTAATGTTAGAAGCTCTCTTCCTTCTACTTCCCGTCGCTGTCGCCTATGGCTGGATTATGGGGCGTAATAGTCTTCGTTCGGCGCAACGAAAACAATCTTCAATATTATCAAATCACTACTACAAAGGGCTCAATTTTCTACTCTCTGACGAGCCGGATAAGGCTGTAGATACTCTTATTAAAATGATCAGTGTCAATAATGACACAGTTGAAACTCACATTGCCATGGGCAACTTTTTCCGGCATAGGGGAGAGTTAGACAGGGCGATTAGAGTTCATCAAAATTTAATCAGCAGAGACGAAATAAATAAAAAACAACAGGCGCTTGCATTGGTCGAATTAGGCACTGACTATTTACTAGCAGGCTTTTTAGAGCGTGCAGAAGGTGTGTTTATACAGTTATTAGAAAATGACCGTCACTTTCCGATTGCACAACAAAAACTCTTTAGTATTTATCAAGTTACAAAAGAGTGGAATAAGGCGGTAGAGTTGGCAAGTCGCAGCTTAAAAGTTACACCTAACGATGAACACCTTTATTTATTGCTTTCTCACTTTTACTGTGAGCAAGCTAACGACTTAATCGAACAGAATAAGTTAGAAGACGCACAAAACACACTTAAAAAAGCCGTAATGGTCGAAGGGAAACAGATAAGGGCTTGGTTAGAACTAGGTAAGTTGGCAGTAAAACAAGAACAATACGACCAAGCTATGGATTATCTAAGTGAAATACCCAAAAGAGACTTAGATTGGTTATCTGAAGCCATTCCATTATTAGAATTAAGTGCTGGTAAAACAGATAATTGGGATAAGCTTGAAAAAATATTGGAGCCTTACTGGCAAAAATGCGCATCGTCTTACATTGCGAAAGTAAATATACTCGCCAGAAACGGAGAAATAGAGCCAGCGATACAGACTTTACTCAAGCAGTTACAAAACCATCCTACAATGAGAGGATTTAAATCCCTGCTATCGCTTTATTACAGAATGCTAGATGACCAACGCACTCAGCAAAGTATTGACCATTTGCAAGGCCTAATTGATAAGCAGATCGCGCAGCGTCCAAAATATCGTTGCCATAGTTGCGGATTTTCTGGACGTCAGCTCTATTGGTTATGCCCGTCTTGCAAAAAATGGTCGGTCATTAAACCAATTAAAGGCCTTGATGGCGAATAAACACAAAACAGATATAAATTTAAACATGACACAAGATAGCTCAAAAGTAATAGTCGCATTAGATTATGAAGACATTAATACCGCTAAACAGCTAGTTTCTCAATTATCGCCAAACGAATGTAAATTAAAGGTGGGCAAAGAAATGTTCACTCTTTTTGGGCCTGATTGGGTTAGATGTTTAGTGGACAGCGGCTTTGATGTATTCTTAGACTTAAAATTCCATGATATCCCCAACACAGTCAACAAAGCTATCAAAGCTGCGGCAAACTTGGGTGTTTGGATGGTAAATGTCCACGCTAGCGGCGGTTCGGATATGATCCAAGCAGCTAAAGAGGGGTGCTTATGTGTCCCTAAGTCGCCATTATTAACAGCAGTAACCATTTTAACTAGCATGGATAACCGACAGTTTGAACAAGTGTATACCAATGCGACTTCAATCGAGCAACAAGTATCTACGCTAGCTATGCTGGCTCAATCTTCAGGGGCAGACGGCGTTGTATGTTCTGCTAAAGAAGCAGTTATGTTGCGCAATCAGGTTCAATCAGATTTTAAACTGGTAACACCGGGTATACGGCCAGTTAGCTCAAGTAGCGACGATCAAAAAAGAGTAATGACTCCTGAACAGGCAATACAAGCAGGCGTTGATTATTTAGTAATAGGACGACCAATTACTCAGCATAAAGAGCCATTTGAAGCACTACAGGCAATTAATCAAGCGATATTAGATATTTCTTGACATTTTATTAACTTGGAAGCGATACTCTAAACAGTGTTGAAGGAAATTAAAAACAAGGAGTGAGTTATGCTCAGCAATTTCGTATCTATCCCCCCCCCGAGCTTATACTTTAGTCGCATTCTTAACAACGATGTGTATTGCCTCTAGCCACGCCGATACGTCCGGCGACCAAGAGCAAATCGAAACCATTCAAATTAATCATCAACTGAATAAAATTGACCGAGCGGCCCAGCTTAACTACATTGAAAGTTATTTTGGATTCATCAAATCGCCCCTAGCATCTAATATTCAGCGTGATATTACTCAATCTAATGCAGATGCTTCTTCCGCCAGTAGCTGTGAGCCAGGTAGATTTCCTGGCACCGCGGGTAACCCCATTGCCCCAGCTAATGGGGCGAAAGTAGAAAGTATGGTGGATTTTACTGGGGGTGGGCAACATCCATTGTCCATCAAACGTTTTTATTCCAGTAAATCGGTGGTGGCCGACAGTGGGCTTGGCCGTGGTTGGACGCTTAATGTCCTTGCCAGAGTGATACTGACACCCACTAAAGTGGATGTGTATTATGGCGATGAGCGCATCAGTTTCACTGAAATTGATAATCATTTCGATGTGCCGAATGTTGGCACAGTAAAAGCGTTTGTGACGCCCAATGGCCAAAATTATTTGTATGTGGATGACGAAACCAATCTTATTGTGTTAAAACGCGAAGATAATATTCATGAAGTGTACAACGAAGATGGGTATCTGCTGAGACGCTCGTTTTCACAATTGCCGAATGTTGTATCAGGGACAGCGACTGACTATGTTATTTCCTCGCATGGGGTGTGGCATGAATTTAAATATGAGGGTAATCAACTTAAAGAGGTCAAGCATAGCAACGGCAACTTAATCAAGCTGGATTGGGAAGGTAAATACATCACCAAAATCACCGATATGGCGGGTAAGGTCTACGAGTATGAATACACAGGACTGGATGCAGATAATAACCGAGTATTGGAAAAAGTGACGTTTCCTAATAACGATGTGCACCAGTACCACTATGATGGATTTTATTCTTATTACTTAACGGGTAAGTCCATCAATAATATTCGATATTCGACCTATGAGTACAGCGGGATGCACTATTACGCCACCTATTTAGAAGGCGAGCAATACAAATTTACCTTTGCCTATCAAGGGGGGACTAAAACCACCGTCACCAACCCATTGGGGCTAAAAACCGATTATTTTTACGAAAACGCAGGTTCAAAACGCTTGATTAAACGCAGCCAACAAGCGACGTCTGATTGCCCAAGTGGCACTGCAAGTACCACCTACGATGCGCAAGGGCGAGTAAAAACGCAAACCAATTTTTTAAATCAAACCACTGAATATCGCTATGCAGCCAATGGTCGATTGCAATACATCACTTACGCAAAAGGTACGCCCGAGCAAGAAACCCATAGAATGGAGTGGGACAGTCAAGGCAAAGAGCTGGAATATACCATTAGCCCAACCAATGGTATTACCGAATACGACTTTAACGATTATGGACATCTCACACGGGTAATGGTAATTGATGACAACATTCGATATACCACCAGCTACACTTACACATATCGGGCCGGCTCAAATCTCATATCCAAGAAAGTCACACACTATCCGGATAATACCCAAACTCAGCAATATTTTGATGACAAGGGATTCTTAATAAAATACATAGATGCGGCAGGGCTGATAACCGAATACAGCGACCATACGGCATACGGACAAGCCAAAACCATCAAATACCCTGATGAGACAACAGATACCTTTACCTACGACCTTCGAAATCGCATCATTACTCATACCCGTGCTCCGAAAAACGCGCAAACATCGCAAAAACTGGTCACGAGCTATTCCTACGACCGATTTTCAAACGTGGACAGCATATCGACCAATACAGGCTTTGCCCAAACACATCATTATAACCATGCCAATATGTTGATATGGTCTAAAATGGTCAAAGACGGCGAGACGTTTAAAACCGAGTACAGTTACAATAAGCTTAAGCAAGTGACCGAAGTACGACATTTTGACCCAGATGCTGTGCAGCAAGTGTGCGAATTTGAGCCAGAGTTAGGCAGAACGTTCTGCTATAACGATACGGTGCCTGTACTTCGCTTCAAACAAAAATACGAATACACGGACAATGGTTTATTAAAAGCCATTAAAGACGACAGTAATAAGGTGTTAATGCGC
>CBFIBG010000059.1:0-2126 GCA_965660815.1 Glaciecola sp. | reverse complement strand
CCCGAGCTTATACTTTAGTCGCATTCTTAACAACGATGTGTATTGCCTCTAGCCACGCCGATACGTCGGGCGACCAAGAGCAAATTGAAACCATTCAAATTAATCATCAGCTGAATAAAATTGACCGTGCGGCCCAGCTTAACTACATTGAAAGTTATTTTGGATTTATCAAATCGCCCCTGGCATCTAATATTCAGCGAGACATCACGCAGTCTAATGCGGATGCATCTGCCGATACCAATTGCCAGAATGGTAAACGCAATGGCGGGGTGGGCAATCCGATTGTGCCAGCTAATGGCGCAAAGGTAGAAAGTACAGTAGATTTTACTGGGGGTGGGCAACATCCATTGGCCATCAAACGTTTTTATTCCAGTAAATCGGTGGTGGCCGACAGTGGGCTTGGTCGTACTTGGACGCTCAATGTGCTTGCCAGAGTGATACTTACCTTTTCTAAAGTGGATGTGTATTATGGCGATGAACGGATAAGCTTTACAGAAATTGATAACAATTTCGATGTGCCGAATGTTGGCACAGTAAAAGCGTTTGTGACACCCAATGGTCAAAATTATTTGTATGTGGATGACGATACCAATCTTATTGTGTTAAAACGCGAAGACAATATTCATGAAGTGTACAATGAGGACGGTTATTTGCTCAGACGCTCGTTTTCACAATTGCCTAATGTTGTATCAGGGACAGCGACTGACTATATTATTTCTTCACATGGGGTTTGGCACGAATTTAAATATGAGGGTAATCAACTTGAAGAGGTCAAGCATAGTAACGGCAACGTTATTACGCTTGATTGGGAAGGTAAGTACATCACCAAAATCACCGATATGGCCGGACAGATTTACGAGTACAAATATAGCGGGCAAAACGGTGACAATGACCGAGTTCTGAACGAGATCATCTTTCCTGGTGGCGACGAGCATCAATATCATTATGAGGGTTATACAAATTTCTACCTAACCGGCAAATCCATCAATAATATTCGATATTCGACCTATGAGTACAGCGGGATGCACTATTACGCGACCTCTCTAGAAGGCGAGCAATACAAATTTACATTTGCCTATCAAGGCGGGACTAAAACCACAGTCACCAATCCATTGGGCCTTAAAACCGATTATTTTTACGAAAACGCAGGTTCAAAACGCTTGATTAAACGCAGCCAACAAGCGACGTCTGATTGCCCAAGTGGGGTTGCCCAAACCACCTTTGATGACCAAGGACGCGTTAAAACTCAAACAGATTTTTTAAATCAAACCACTGAATATCGCTATGCTGCCAATGGTCGATTGCAATTTATTACTTATGCCAAAGGCACGCCCGAGCAAGAAACTCATAGAATGGAGTGGGACAGTCAAGGAAAAGAGCTTGAGTACACAATTAGCCCGACTAATGGTAAAACATTCTATGATTTTAACCATTATGGGCATTTAACTCGTCTGTCTATATTGGATAATGGCGATTATTTTGATACCCATTATCAGTATACGTACCGCTCAGATTCCAAGCTTATCCAAGAGAAAGTTACTCGCTACCCTGACAATACCAGTACAATCCAAAAATTTGATGAGAAAGGGCGATTAACCAATTATATAAGTAAAGCTGGGCTTGAGACTGTTTATGACGATTATACTGCGTATGGAAAACCTAGGAGCATCACCTATCCTGATGGCACTAAAGACACCTTTACCTATGACCTGCGTAACCGCATCATTACTCATACCCGTGCTCCGAAAAACGCTTCAACAACGCAAAAACTCGTCACGAGCTATTCCTACGACCGATTTTCAAACGTGGACAGCATATCGACCAATACAGGCTTTGCCCAAACTCACTATTATAACTCTGCCAATATGCTGGTATGGTCAAAAATGGTCAAAGACGGAGAGACGTTTAAAACCGAATATAGCTACAATAAATTAAAGCAAGTGACCGAGGTGCGTCATTTTGACCCAGATGCTGTGCAGCAAATATGCGAATTTGAGCCAGAGTTAGGCAGAACGTTCTGCTATAACGATACGGTGCCTGTACTTCGCTTCAAACAAAAATACGAATACACGGACAATGGTTTATTAAAAGCCATTAAAGACGACAGTAATAAGGTGTTAATGCGC
>CBFIBG010000058.1:0-106713 GCA_965660815.1 Glaciecola sp. | reverse complement strand
CGAAAAGCATGTTGATATCTTTATCAGCGCCCTCTAACAATTGAAACCAAACAAAATAATTTCCATGACTGGTATTGATTTGCAAGCCGTCAGTTTCAATTTGACCGAATTGTTCAGGTGTAAGCACTGTGTTGAATAACTCATTATTTCGCTCTGTGCTTGTGATCACGTCAACTGGATAACGACCTAGGGTTCTATTGGATTCTGCTGGCTTTTGGTTAGAAGAAATAATGCCTACATCACTTCCTACAACCGAATTAAGAAACCCTATTGAAGGGGAAATGTTAGCTACTATAGAGAATGTCCATGGCTGTTTGTTAACGCTTACCGGAATGGTTGCGGAAAGCTCACATCGCACATGACAAACTATTCCAGATTGAGCCTGAAATGACTCTAGTGCATCAAGCTTCCTGTCCTGCATCTCATCTAAAGGGAAATTTCCAAACTGAATTAGCTTGGTATTAGTTTTATTAGAAAGGGACATTGATGACAACAAATGACTCATTTGCAGTTTCGGCCACAACTTTTGCAGGGAATGTTGAAGTTGATCTTCATTTTTGCTGTTAAAATCGATAAATAATGCCATTTCTTCAGCAGATAGAATTTGTTTTTGTAAGTGTTCGTCTATAAGTATGTCAGTAGAGGATTTATGAGACTGTTTAATGCTGGTAAGCTTCTGAGCCAGTCCTTGTGATTGTTGATCGGACACAAAGGCGTATGACGCTAATAAAGCGAAGATAGCAACGGTTGCAATTAACAAAAGCATCTTTGTTAAAAGGCTATTTATACTAATCATTAGCGCTTATTACCGGCTTTTGAATCTAACAGTAGTGGTTGACAAATATATGCGAAATACAAATCATTCCCTTCTAAACAATTCTCACAGTAAGAGTATTGAAAACTACAACAACATCTAAGATTTAGACGCCCTAACCTGTACTGCATGTATCGGCAGCAACCTTCCAATATTGATAGCTAACTTGCAAAAATTATCTGTCGTATTGAAATGCTCATCATAAAATTTGAGTTGAAAAACAATGTATGAGCCTTGTTCAAACAATATGTGGCGCAGCCTTGTACACTGCAAGTAACTCTTTTACAGTTTTGCGTTTCTTTCCTTTGCAATTAATACTGCGAGCAACGTCAATTGTGACAAGTTTATCCGCAAGACGATACAAGTCGATTGTGATTGGAATCTTATGATTGGATATTATGGTCGTTACCCCCTTATTTCTGGCCTGTACGGCCAAAGCAGCGAGCCTCTCCTGTTCTTGATGGGCAAATTCTTCTCCTGAATAAGCGGTAAAACTGGAAGTCGCACTGACCGGAGAATAGGGGGGATCGCAATAAATAACATCTCCTGGTTTCGCCAATCCAAAAGCGTCCGCAAAATCACCGCTTTTGAATTGAGCATGCTGAAGTTTATTGGACATGTGCAAAATTTCCTGCTCTGGAAAATAGGGCTTTTTATAACTACCAAAAGGAACGTTAAATCCTCCTTGGCGATTATATCTGCACAGTCCGTTGTAGCCATAACGATTGAGGTATATAAATAAACAAGCTCGCCTCAAACCAAACTCAATCGCATTAAATTCTTTTCTAAAAGCGTAATATTTTGCCGCATCGTTGTTATCGGCAATGAAAAGTTGCTTAGCGCTTTTTATTAAATGTTGAACATCATTTTTGACAAAGTGGAAAAAAGAAATAAGGTCTTTGTTGCTGTCAACTAATGCATACTCGTCAAAGTGAGTATTAAGAAATACTGAGCCTCCCCCTACGAACGGTTCGATCAATTTTCCAGAATGATTACGAGGCATTTGTTTTAAAATACTTGGAACCAGTTTGCGTTTACCTCCTGCCCATTTAAGCGGAGATCTAATAGCAATGTAAGATTTGTTATGGCCTGATACACGCTTACTAAGTTGAGCCATAGAATTCATGTATTGCCTGCTTCTTGCTGGCTACCTGCTTCTAATCTCTTTTTGGATTTGATTAATACTTTTTGCAAAGGGTTGCGATTCCTTAATCACGTCTGGAAGACCAGGTAGGTTATTTATCGCTGATTCAATCGAGTCAAAAGCTTGACTGTAAGTAACCACATACCAAGGACCGCCATATCGTTGTGTCTCATAGACCCAAGTGGACGCTTCTAGCTTATTATTCTTTAGATAGTTTTCAAGCACTACTGGATTTTGTATCCCAGACAATTGCAAAACTACCGCATTAGAGGGTAATGATAACAGTGTCGTTTCATCAAACCTATAGTCAATATTTGTTTTTTCTTTAAAAGTAGTAGCGCTGAGATTCTGGGGAGCGTTTTCATCACTGTTTGAAAGTGTTGCAGAAAGCTGGTTTACGTTAGTAATGTCATCGACCTTAAAATCAATGATGCTCTTGGACTTGACACTGCCTGCAACTGGAACTGCGGATGGGGTTGCAGGTTGCGATGTAATAGGAGCAGAGCGAACGGTTGAATCTTCAAGGTTTTTATCATCGATATCGCTAGCATAATTAGTCAATGGTGCGCTTTGCTTAACACTAGAAGTTTTTGATAATGAGGCATTAATCGTTGCTTTCTTATGATGCTCTTCAACTGCCAAGGCCGTTTCAATACTGTTGTCAGTGCCTGAATCAACTTTTTTAGGTTGCTCATTATTAGTTTCATACCCTTCACCTAAGGGTTCTGAAAAGGTCTCTCTAGAACCTGTTGACGGGTTGAAATCTGTAGCAAATAACTCTTCTGCCGAGTAATTTTCAGACTCGGAGGTCTCATTTTTTACCGCATTCTTTTCTCTTTCAGAGCCCATCTTATCTGTAGCATCAACTGGCTCTGATTGCGCAACGAGCGAAGCATCTTCGCTCTCATTTAAATACAGTATGGACATAAGTGATGCAAATGTGACTAAGAAAATAGACCCGACAAACGTTAAAAACCATTTTTTTGTCACCAAAGGCTGATTCTTTGTACTTAGCCAAGAGTGTTTGTCGTTCATTAGAGATTCTAGGGCATTTACGTCAAACCCGACAGCATCTTGAGTGTCTTTCGATATTATTATCGGGCCCGCATCACCATTATTTGGTAGGTATGTTAATGCTCGTTGAGCCCAGTCATTATCACAAAACAATAGGATACTCAGCCTAGTTCCAGCGCCATATTGTCGAGCTTGTACCGTCCAATCCCAGAGTTCTTTTACAAAGTCAGTGTGTAAAAGTTCAGCTTTAGAAATACAGATTAAAAATAAGCCATTATCAGAACTTTTGTGTTTGTCTAAATTTAGCAACTGACTGAGTTTTTTAGACTTTGTATCTGTATAGTTGCCCGTAATTTGTGAATATATCGAGCGCCTATAGGAATCAGAGTCAGATTGCCCATCTGCTTTAAAAAATGAGACATCTGTGTCATCGGCTTGGTTTGAAAGAAATTCAGTAAGTGCTTTTTGCTGACGCGATACAGTGTCAGCCGTCACAAATATAAGCTGTGAAGAGCATTCTATAATCTGATTCAATCGATTGTGTAGTTCAGTCACTGATAACCATTACCGCGTTAGTGTTAAATTAACAACTGTTTTAATTCATCATGTGAGACATCACTTACAACTTCAGCTTTACCTATATTTTTGGGCAATATAAAACGCATTTTTCCACTAATCACTTTTTTATCGCGTTGCATGTGTGAAATATATTGTTCGCTTGTCATATTTTTAGGCCCAAGTACTGGTAGCTTAAAATATTCGAACAAGGATATTACCCGACGTAATTCTGACGCTGTAAATTGGTCACGCATTTTTGCTAACTTACAAGCAAGCACTGTGCCAGCAGCAACAGCTTCACCATGTAACCAAGTGCCGTATCCCATCTCAGCTTCAATGGCATGTCCAAAAGTGTGTCCAAGATTTAGCAATGCTCTCACACCGTGCTCTTTTTCATCTTGGTTTACTATGTCTGCTTTTATGTTGCAGCAGCGCGCAATCATATGGCTTAATGCTTCAGGATTTAAATTAGCAATAGCATCGCAATTGTTTTCTATCCATTCAAAAAACTCGGGATCGTAGATGATGCCATATTTAATCACTTCAGCCATTCCGGCCGAAAACTCTTCCTTTGGTAAGGTAGACAGAGTCGTAGGGTCAATTAATACTGCTTTTGGTTGATAGAACGCGCCTATCATATTTTTACCTAAAATGTGATTAACGGCGGTTTTTCCTCCCACTGACGAGTCGACTTGGGATAACAAAGTTGTGGGAATTTGAATAAAGTCGACACCGCGTTGGTAGCAAGCTGCTACGAAGCCGGTTAAATCTCCGATTACCCCCCCACCCAGAGCAACAATACATGCGTCTCTTGAAATTCTTTTTTCTAATAACTCACCCATAACGAGTTCAAAACTGGCGAGCGTCTTTTTGTTTTCACCGTCCGGTAATATTACATGTGATATTGACTTTCCGGAGTCTTTTAGGGTGGTTTGCAGCTTCTCTAAATAAAGTGGAGCCACCACTGTGTTTGTTACTATGACTATTTGCTGTCCTTTTATCGCAGATAATAAAAAGCCGGCATCTTTAAGTTTGCCGGCTTCGACTGCGATAGGGTAACTGCGTTCACCAAGGCTAACTTGAATACTTGGCATTGCACTTCTCCTAACTATTAAAGTCCTATTTTATTTATAATTTGATTGGCCACAGCTCTAGCGCTTTGGTCATCAGTTTCGATTACGTAATCAGCGACTTCTTCATATAAAGGGTTGCGTGTTTCAGCAAGTGAGCGTAATACTTTCTCTGGATCGCCGTCTTGTAGTAACGGTCTGCGCTTATCTCTTTGAGTTCGTGCAACCTGTTTATCTATGGTAGTTTGTAGATAAACTACTATTCCTCTGGCAGAGAGTCTGTTTCTTACGTTTTTAGAAACAATTGAGCCACCACCAGTTGCTAATACTATTCCTTGCTTATCCGTTAGGTCGTGAATTACGTTTTCTTCTCTTTTGCGGAATCCGTCTTCACCTTCTAAGTCAAAAATCCAAGCAATGTCAGCACCGGTTCTTCTTTCTATTTCATGGTCTGAGTCATAAAAGTCAAGATGAAGTTCGTCAGCAAGGTGCCGCCCGATGGTGCTTTTTCCCGCACCCATAGGGCCGACCAGGAATACATTTCGTTTCTCTGCCATATTTGTTTACATCACATTTATTATGAAGTTGGAGTTGGTGAATTTGTGTGTATCTTATCGCCAACAATTACCATAATGAAATGATATCATTATGAACGATTAAATCCTCGTGCAAAATTCGAGACGCGCGATTATCTCAATTAAACTGAGTAGTTTGCAAGTACTGTGAGCAAATAGATGGGAAATGATTCAAAAATGGCGCATTTAAGCGCCATTTTTAGGAGGTCATACGACGAGAGTAAAGCGGGTTATCCAGCGGTAATGATTTTAGGCGTTACGAAAATCAGTAGTTCTCGTTTTTCTTCCACGCTGCCTGTAGTGCTAAACAATTTGCCCACCATAGGGAGGTCACCAAACAGTGGTACTTTAGATTCATCCGCTGTACTTATTTGCTGGAATATGCCACCTAGCACTATTGTTTCTCCATTTTCAACCAATACTTGAGTGCTAATCTCTTGAGTGTCTATCGCAACGGCCGGTCCTGTTGACGTTGATACTGTCTCTCCTCGAGTATCCTGAGTCACCACAAGATTCAAGATAATACGATTATCAGGGGTAATATGTGGCGTTACCCGCAAACTTAAAACCGCCTTTTTGAACTCAACAGAAGTCGCCCCGCTTGAGGTAGCCTGTACAAATGGTATTTCAGTTCCTTGCTCAATGTAGGCTTCTTGCTGATTCGCTACAGTAATACGAGGACTGGCGATTATTTCGCCTTGATTTTCAGTTTCCAAAGCGCTCAGCTCTAAATCAAGAATATTTCCGTCTACCAAGCTCGCGATTTGGAAGCCAATTCTACCAGCAGCGCTTGCGACTGGAAGGTTGACATTCAGTCTATCTGTAATTTCAGTTGGCACCTGACCACTGTTAGCTTGGTTTGCTCCTGTTAAGCCTCCTGAAACCGCTCCGTCACCAGAATTAGCGGTAAAGCCCCAACGAACCCCAAGTTGCTCACCAGCATTCTCTCTAACCGTTACCATTCTTGATTCAATTAGAACTTGTTTTACGGGTATATCTAGTGCCTTGATGATTTTTTGAGCTTCATCTATAGATTCTTGAGTGTCTCTTATCAGCAGAGTGTTAGTTCGCTCATCGACGCTAACCGTTCCTCTATCTGACAATATACCACCCTTTGAAGACTGCAGAATAGATGCTAACTCAGTTGCTCTTGCGTAATTAATGGCTAAGTTAGCTGATTTTAACTCGCTTAATTTTTGCACTTGCTGTTTCGATTGCAAGGCAGCCGTCTCCCGAGCAGTAAGCTCTTCGCTAGGCGCAATTAGCAATATGTTACCTTCAAGGCGTTTATCAAGTCCTCGAATTTTTAGAATCATATCTAATGCTTGATCCCAAGGGACACCGCTAAGACTAATGGTGACGTTTCCATTCACAGTGTCTGTGGTCACCAAGTTAAAACCGTTAACTTGAGCAATTATTTGCAACACCTGTCTAACTGGGACGTCTTGAAAATCTAAACTTATAGGCTTTCCAGAATAAATTTGGCCTTGTGCTTCTTCCACTTGTTTTTCACTCAGCGGGCTTAGCGCAAATTGAACTTGGTTAGTGCTTTCAGTTTTAGTTATTTTTACATTGCCGTCATACTTTATTTCTAATCTTGAACGATTGTTACTCTCAAATGTTTCTAACTGTTGAACGCTGGTACCAAATTGGTTTACATCCACCTGAACATATGCACTATCGTCCAGTACTGTCTCTTCAAAAGTAATGTTCAATAGTCCTTGTGCTTCTATATAAGAATATTGGGGAACGTCATTTTCGAATTTGACAACAACATTTGCAACGTCACCGTTTCGATTGAAATCAATATCTATTAGTTCGCTTAAATTAGACTCAAATTCATCTCCAACTGGATCAATGTAGTCAGTCACCGAGGCCTGGCTCATACTAATAACGTTTTGGTTAGATAAACTCGAAGTTTCTGACGAATCAACAACATTACTCGATGTCATTGAATCGCTTTGTGTGGTGCTAGCGGGTGTTGCTACGACCGTCGCATTACTTGCATTTGTTGCTCTAGGGCTAGTGAATACCACTGGTTCAGCTACTGCAATAGGAGGTTTTTGGGGCGCAACTGAATGATTATCATCTTGTATTGGCTCTTCTTTTAGAGGAGTTGATTCGACAACTTCAGTATCTTCTAACGCAAGAGTTTCCGAGTTTGTTTGACTATCAAACTCAGGCTCCTTTTCGGCCTCTTTTAGTTTTTGCGCGTCAGTTGAGACCGCATTCACAATGTTAATACCTGGCTTAACATTACTAGCGTCTGACGTTACTGTGGATTTGGGCGCAACTGCTACTTGTGTTGTTGGCTGCTCTTTAGGTGCCAACAAATCATAGAGTTCTTGTCCAATTGCAACATTGGACAAAGAAAGATATATAGCACAAGCAGTGAGAGTTAACCCAAATTTTTGCCTGGAATTATTTGTTAACATAAACTTCTTAGACATTGTCATTTTCCCCTACCATTGACGCCATCGTTAAACTGGCTTGCTTAGATTTCCAGCACCCTGCGCCATCTGGCAGCATTTCTTCGATAATAATTTCTGTGTCAGTAATTCGAGTAACTTGTCCATGAAAAAGACCTAAATAACTCCCCACTGTGACTTTATGCAAAGTTCCGTCGTTTGCTTTCACCAAAGCATATTGTCGGCCGTTGTTAGTAAACACTCCCGACATCTGCAATCCGTCAATACCATAACTTTCTAATGGTTGCTTTTTCCGTTGGTGGTCAGGTTGCTCGCAATTTGGTGTATCTATTGCTTGAGCAACAGCTCGCTCTTCGTTTGAGCGTAAAAAAGGGCTTCTTATATTACTCGCTTCATAACTGACGCTCGGTAACGGTTTGAACTCTGGATACTCCTCTACACTGACCTGAGTGTTTGCTTTCACTTGGTTTGTGTACAGGACGAGATCATCAATATTCGCTCCACATCCTGTTAATGAGAATGAACACACTATAGATGCAATTAATCTTCTTCTCATTGCTGTGCTCCCGTCGTCTCTGCTCGGTATGTTTTTGCTTGCATTCGCATTATCAATTCACCGTCTTTTACCTCTATATCAAAATCGTGCAAAGTCACGATTCTAGGTAAATTAGCTACATTTGACGAAAACTCTCCAAACTCATGATAGGAACCCGATACTTCTATCTGTATCGGCAGTTCTGTGTAAAACTCTTTAGGAATTTCTTGTTGCCAGTTCAAAAGTTTGAACGATAAACCCGCATCTGTGCCAACGTAAGTGACGTCGTCTAGTAACCCGGGCGTTTCGTTACTAGTCGGCAAGGACTTAAGCATCGAAGAAAAGTCTTTTTGCATGCGTTCCAATTGTTCTTCATAAGCGCTTAGGTTAACAGCGACGCTATATTTGGCCTCGAATGTTTGCCTTAATTCTATTTCATCATTTTGTGCGCTTTGTAAAAGAGGCAATTTGTTTGAAATAATCGCGTAATACGAAATTGCACCCACGATGATTGCACATACAAAACCGACAAGAATTTTAATTTCATTTGGCCAAATGGCGACCTGTTCGAAATCTAATTCATTGACTTCTTTTAACTTATTAATATCAAATTTCATTTAATTACCTCCTTCAGCCTGGCTGGTTGGCATTTCAGCAGGTGCATACTGTGGCGAAACTGAGAAGGTTAATTCAAAGTCGCTCACTGCGTTTACGCCACTCCTATCTGCCTTGATGGAGGATAAAACCGGATCAATAAATACCCCGGAGTTTTCAATTGAACGCATAAAAGCAGAGAGTCTATTATTGGAGTCGCTCACTCCTGTTATGCGTATTTGGTTATCTGTTCGGATCATGTCTGAAAAGGAAATACCGGCAGGCACTAACCGAGCTAACTCATCGAATAAAATCGGCGTTAAATTTCGGCTTACTTGCAATTGTTCAATCAGAGCCATCCGTTTGCTTATTTCATCTTTCTGCGCAGTAATTTCTTTAATCTGTTTTATTTCTCTATCCAGCACTTCAATTTGCTGTTGGAGGTAATAGTTTCTTGAATTTTGATTGCGGATCTGTTGATCTATAATTTCACCGACCGCCCAAAATACACTAAACACCAAAACAGATATAGTGGCTAGAGATATTAAATAGTGCTTCTTCTGTGTCTGCCTTAGATCTTCTCTCCAAGGAAGTAAATTTATCTTTGCCATGATTCAAGCTTCCTCGTAGCAAGCCCAACTGCAATGGTCAATTGAGGGGCGATTAAATCTAGCTTTTCGGTATTCACTTTGTCACTTATTTGCATAGAGCTAAAAGGGTTAAATACATCGACCTGCATGGCTAATTCTTTATCCAATTCTTCTTTAGCATTTGGAAGGTTAGCTAAACCGCCTGTGATGTATAATCGACTGGGCATCGCTTTATGCGTTGTCGCCGCATACATTTGAAGAGCTCTTTGAATTTGTTGTTGCAAACTAGCTAAAAAGCCTGGAACGGTCTCTGTAAACCAATCCTCTGGTGCTATGTTGTTCGCAATTTGCTGCTCAACTTCTTGGAGTTCAACCCCATATATCAATGACAGGTCTTGGTTTAGTTTGTTTAAACCAAAGCCGTGCTCTTTTGCGTAAATTACCTCAGAGTTTTGCACCACAGTCAGTTGCAGCAGTGACGCACCCACATTCACACAGCAGATAATTTCTTCTTCCTCAATTGAGTCGTCGATATATTGGATAAAAGCTTCTGACAATGAATTGGATTCAATATCAATTATTTTGGGTTCCAGCGATACTTCTCTTACTACAGTGATCCTGCTATCAATTAAGTCTTTATGCGCTGCGCTAAGCAGCACTTCAACCTTGCCAACATGTGCTTCACTTGGACGCAGTTCTTCAAAGTCCATGTAAACTTCTGATAGAGGGTAAGGAATAAGGCTATCAGCCTCTAATTCGATCTGTGTTTCGAGTTCAAAATCTGATTGATCAGGTTCCATGTATACCAACTTGCTGATAACAGAAGAACCAGATACTGCAAGCGCGCAGTATTTATTTTTGTCTTTTAGGTTAAGCTTAACCTTTTTAAGTGTTTTATTTAAAGCGTCAAAGTCCTTTATTTCGCGTTCTGAGAACGCGTTACCTATAATAGGTTCGCAAGCAAAAGAATTTAGCCTTGTTCCTGATTCAGATATTTCAAGACTTACAGCCTTGACAAATTTCGTTCCTATATCTAAACCAATAATTGTTTTGGCTTTTTTTGAAAAAAGCGACTTCATATCGTGGTAGCCCAGTTTGGTTTAAAGTATCATATGTCATAAATGATACTTTGAAATTTTATTTCGTCTGTACTGGTTAACGACACATACGTATAAAAATTGAATGTTTTTAAACAATTATTTGAGCTAATTTCATACTGTGAAGTTTATAAAAAATCTTGTTATTGCCCTAATATTTTTAGCGCTTGCTGGCTTGCTGACTACGGCTGGCTTGTATTTCTATTTTAAAGATGAGTTGCCTAGCGTAGACGTGTTACGCGACGTTGAACTGCAAACACCTATGAGAATATATACCAAAGATGGCAAATTAATATCTCAATATGGGGTAAAAAGAAGGATCCCCGTAACCTTAGATGAAGTGCCAGAAAAGCTAGTTCAAGCGTTAATAGCGACCGAGGACAGCCGCTTTTATGAGCATTATGGCGTAGATCCTATCGGCGTAATTCGGGCGTTTGTAAATTTAGTCGTAACCGGTGAAAAAGGCCAAGGCGCAAGCACACTGACCATGCAGTTGGCTAGGGGCTTTTTTGGTCTAACGCGCAAGAAAGAATATTCTCGTAAGGTAAAAGAGGTGTTTATCGCGCTTAAAATGGAGCGCACTCTCACTAAGGACGAAATTTTAGAGTTGTATCTTAATAAAGTTGAGTTGGGGCATCGGTCATTTGGTGTCGGCGCTGCTGCGCAAGTGTATTATGGTAAAGACTTGACTGAATTAAATTTGGCACAGTTGGCCACTCTTGCTGGGATCCCACAAAGGCCTTCAGTATTAAATCCAATTACTCGCCCTGATTTATCACAAGAACGCAGACGAATAGTCTTACTGCGAATGCTTGATGAGGGGTATATTACTCGTGAAGAATTTGACCAAGCGTCAAACGCCCCAGTAACAGCGACAAAACACGGCGCTGAAATTGATTTTGACGCCCCTTACTTAGCCGATTTGGCATATAATGAAATGGTAGATATTTACGGCAAAGAAATTGCTGAAACCAGCGGTTTCAAGGTATTTACTGCGGCGACTTCAAATTCTCAAAAAGCAGCTCAATATGCCGTTGTTCGAAACCTACACGACTACGATGAACGACATGGATATCGAGGTCCAATTGACCGTATCTGGAGCCCACTATCTGCTGAAAATATCGAAGAGCTTGGTTATCAAATGCCCCTTACTCAGGAAGATACTAATGAACTGATCAAATCGCGAGGACTTTTTGCTCCTCCCGATTGGGACGAGTTATCTCAGCGACTTTCACAAGTTCAAATAATCGGAGATTTAGTTCCTGCTGTGGTGATGAATGTCGAACAGCAAAGTGCGGATGTCAGACTTTACAATGGTCAGAGCGTTACCTTACCTTGGGACGGCCTTGATTGGGCCAGAGCATATATCGATGACCAGACACAAGGTCCTGAGCCAAAAGTGGCCAGTGATGTTTTACAAGAAGGCGAAGTTGTGTATGTCAGGCAACGCAAACATGATGGCGTTTGGCAGATTACTCAGTTTCCTGATGCAAGCGGTGCGTTTGTTGCTGTAAACCCTTTTGATGGCGCTATTGAAGCCGTAGTAGGAGGATATAGCTTCTACCAATCTCAATTTAATCGAGCCACACAAGCTAAAAGACAAGTTGGTTCAAATATCAAACCTTTTATCTACTCCGCGGCGTTGGACAACGGGTACACTATAGCCAGTATTATCAATGACGCGCCAATTAATCAATGGGATGCATCCTCTGGCGTTGCGTGGAGACCACAAAATTCGCCAGCGGTTTATGATGGACCAATAAGAATGAGAGTGGCGCTCGGACGTTCCAAAAACGTAGTTTCAGTTCGATTGCTACGTGGAGTCGGCTTATCTGAAACACGTAACTATCTGCAAAGGTTTGGTTTTGAGAGAAATGAAATACCCTTTGACGAAACTATGAGTTTGGGTTCTGGTTCTCATACTCCCCTAGAAGTCGCAACTGCCATGGCAACCATTGCCAATGGCGGATTTCTAGTGCAACCATATTTGATCGATAGAATTGAAAACAGTTCAGGAGAAGTGGTTTGGCAAAGTCAGCCTGTGTATGCTTGCAACCCTTGCGAAGGTTTTAATGAAAATGGATTAAAACGCGAACAAAACGAGCAGCAAAGCACAGAAGATCAAAATGACCAAGATTTAGAAGCTCTTCTAGCGGCAGAACTGTCTTCCTTGGAGCGTCAGAATGCGGATAACGAACAGTCCGATGTATTGCCTTCAGCGCCAAGAGTCATTTCAGAGCAAACTGCTTTTTTAGTGTCGCAAATGTTGAGAACGGCGGTGCGCGCAAATGGTAATTGGAACAGCGGTACTTACTGGTTAGGCACTGGTTGGCGAGCCAGAAACTTGCTCCAGCGCAGTGACATTGGTGGAAAAACAGGTACAACAAACGATTCTAGAGACACTTGGTTTACTGGGTTTGCTCCCAATATTGTTGCTACCTCTTGGGTGGGCTTCGACGATAACGTTCGTCAGTTAGGTCGCATGACTAGAAATCAAAACCTTGTGAATAAAGATCCAGAGAAATTTAATTGGATTGGCAATGCATTAATTGGCGCTGAAGATGGTGCGAAAGCCGCTCAGCCGGCTTGGATACGATTTATGCAGATTGTCTTAAAAGACGTTGAAGAGAGCAATAAGTCGATCCCTGAAGGAATAGTCAGGGTACGAATAGATAGAGAAACCGGTTTATTAACAAAACGTACAGATTCCAGTTCAATGTTTGAATATTTCGTAAAAGGTACAGAGCCAAAAACGTTTGTTACTGAAGAGAACTTTGAACTGCCCGTTGAAGGCGAGAAAAAAGAGCCTGAGTTAGGCGAGCTGTTTTGAAGATAAATAAAAAAAGATAAAGGCTTACTATGTCAGCTAAAGACACGCAACGTTTCTTATACACTCATTATTCTGGCCCCGCGCTTCTTGAAACCCCGCTTTTGAACAAAGGCAGTGCTTTCACAGAAAGAGAACGCAAATCGTTCAACCTTTTGGGGTTAGTTCCTCCAAGGTATGAGTCAATTGAGGAGCAGGTTGAACGGGCATACATGCAATATAAAAGCTTTGTTAGTCCTCTAAACAAACATATTTACCTGCGGGCGATACAAGATAATAACGAAACTTTGTTCTATCGATTGTTACAAAAATATATTGAAGAAATGATGCCCATTATTTACACCCCTACGGTGGGTGAAGCATGCGAACGGTTTTCCGACATATATCGCTCTTCTCGCGGCTTATTCATTAGTTATGACGAGCGTCATTTGATGGATGATATTTTGCGAAATGCAACTAAACGCAAAGTCAAAGTCATAGTGGTCACTGACGGCGAGCGAATATTGGGGTTAGGCGATCAGGGAATAGGAGGCATGGGGATCCCTATTGGCAAATTATCCTTATACACAGCTTGCGGCGGTATTAGTCCTGCTTACACCCTACCAGTGATGCTGGATGTTGGGACAAATAATAAAAAATTATTGGACGACCCTATGTATATGGGGGCAAGGCATCCAAGAATTTCGCAAGAGCAGTATGACGAATTTGTCGATATGTTTATTAAAGGCGTAAAAGTGCGTTGGCCGGAGGCAATGATACAGTTTGAGGACTTCGCTCAACCTAATGCAATGCCTTTACTTAAAAAGTACAGAGAACAGATATGCTGTTTTAACGATGATATTCAAGGGACGGCCGCGGTCACTCTCGGCACGATATTAGCTGCCTGTAAATCAAGAAATGAAAAGCTTTCTAACATGAAAGTCGTTTTTGTTGGCGCCGGCTCAGCAGGGTGTGGGATCGCTGAGATGCTGATACAGCAAATGATATTTGAAGGTATGAGCGAACCTGAAGCAAGGGCAAGTGTTTTCATGGTAGATCGCCATGGTTTGGTTACAAATACCATGGAGGGCCTGAGAGACTTCCAACTAGCGCTTGCTCAAAGTCCAGAAAACCTTGCACAGTGGGTATTCTCGGGTGAGTTTCCTAATTTGTTGGAAGTCGTTTCTAATGTTAAACCTGACGTATTGATAGGGGTGTCAGGCCAACCTGGGTTATTTACTGAACATGTCATTAAAACTATGGCAGCGAATTGTGAAACTCCAATTATTTTTCCGTTAAGTAATCCTTCCCGACAGGTCGAGGCAAGACCCGAGCAAGTGATTGAATGGACCGATGGTAAGGTAGTTATCGCGACAGGCTCTCCTTTTGATCCAGTGAATTATAAAGATACATTTTTTTCTATTGCTCAATGTAACAACAGTTATATATTTCCCGGAATTGGGCTGGGTGTAATTTCATGTAAAGCCAAACTTATCAGTGACGAAATGCTAATGGCTGCCAGCAACGCGCTCGCTGAAGCGTCACCCCTGGCGAAAGGTGAATCAAACTATTTACTTCCAAGATTAACCCAAATAGCTCAACTATCTAAAGACATTGCCTTTGCGGTTGCAAAAGTCGCGATGAAGCAAGGACTCGCAATAAAAATTAGCGATGAAATTTTGCAGCAAAGGATAGACGATGATTTTTGGAAAGCTGAATATAGACCCTATAAACGCGTGAGTTATTAATCGACTCACAAGACAATACATATCAATTGCAGGATTAACGATGCGAATAACAATAATAATAGTTTTAACCATAGCACTAGGATGGAATGCCATTGGTAGCGCAAATGCGCACAGTGATACTTATGACCTTGATGAAATTATAAGTAAGGCCACTGAATTAAGAGAAATTGCAAAACAAAGCGACTTATCTTACGACTTGTTGCGTTCATTAACCACGGAAGTAGGTGCAAGGCATCCAGGCACACCAGGTGAGCTTGCAGGCATAAAATGGGCGGAACGAGAGCTAACAAAACTGGGTTTTGATAAAGTTTATAAAGAAAAATTTTCAATGCAAGGCTGGGTCAGAGTAACAGAAAGCGCCAAAATTGTTACTCCTTCAGAGCAGAATTTGGTAGTAACTGCATTAGGCTATTCCACTTCTACGGACATGAATGGATTAACGGCTGAGCTAGCTTTATTCGACAGTTATGAAGAGTTGGAAAAAGCGGAAGACGATAGCCTAGATGGAAAGATTGTTTTTATTAATCGTCGTATGAATAAGGCCAGAGATGGTTCTGGTTATGGGCCTGCAGTAATCGCAAGAGGAAGAGGAGCATCCCTTGCTGCCACTAAAGGCGCGAGTGGTATACTTATCAGAAGCATAGGAACGAGCGGAAATCGTTTTGCGCATACTGGGAATATGACGTACGACCCTGATGTTCATAAAATTCCAGCCGCGGCCTTATCTGCTCCTGATGCTGACCAGATAGAGCGGTTGCTAGACGATGGTCATAAGGTCAGTGTAAGCCTAAATATTCAGACACAAGACCTCGGAGATACAGAAAGTTATAATGTAATTGGTGAGATAACAGGAAGAGAAAGACCAGAAGAGGTGGTCATCATTGGTGGTCATTTAGATAGCTGGGATCTTGGAACGGGTGCGCTTGATGACGGCGCTGGCGTAGCCATTACAATGGCAACCGCGAAGTTAATTAAAGATCATTTAAAAACTCCGCCAAGACGAACTATACGAGTGATTTTATGGGGTGCTGAGGAAGTTGGTCTGATTGGTGCAAAAGCTTATGCCCTAAGACATCAAGACGATTTATCTAATTTTGTTATTGGGTCTGAATCAGATTTTGGCGCAGGACCAATTTACGGGCTTCAAACGAGTGTGTCTGACCAAGCAAGGCCTGTCATTGATGCCATGGCTCAAGTGCTTGGTCCATTGAACATTGTTCGTTATCCAGGAGAAACAAGTGGTGGCCCTGATATGATCCCACTCTCACAAAGAGGTGTCCCAGCCTTGAGACTCTTACAAGATGGTACAGACTATTTTGATTATCATCACACACCCAACGATACGTTTGATAAAGTTAAACCCGAAAATATGAAGCAGAATGTGGCTGCATGGGTAGTGTTTACCTATATGGCTGCAGAATGGCCAGGGTATTTTAGGTAAAATACAAGAAGTAGAAATGTTGGACAAGATGCAATTCTGTGTCCAACTTTTGAATGATAAATTAGATATTTTGTCATTCATAAGCTGAATATATGGCACTTAAAGTTGCATCATAAATACCTTAGAATTTCGAGTTGTGTTGTATTGATCCCGCTTAGATACAGGTAGGTCGTTGACTGTCTTCTCTACAAATCCTTGTTCTAAAAACCAATGACTTGAAACTGTTGTGAGTACAAATAGACGTTTGATTGATGCTTCGACTGCTTTTTCGCATAAGGCTTTGATCAATCGTTCCCCGCGATTTTTTCCTCTGTAATCTCTGTGGATCGCAACGCAGGCAATTTCTGCTAAATCTGAGTCATCATATAAGTAAAGCGCGGCACATGCCAAAATCATATTGTCTCGCTCAATGATCACGTACTGATCAATTTCGTTTTCAATTCGCTCTCGACTGCGAGTTAATAACACGCCACTTTCTTCCAATGGCCGGATGAGCTTTAGAATACCGCCCACGTCATCTATGTTGGCGGTTCTTAGCTGTTCGTAATGAGTTTGCATCACTAAGCTGCCATGACCATCTCGGGTAAATAGCTCTTTTAAAATCGCACCGTCGTGGTTGTAGCCTACGCAATGGGCACGATCAATACCGGCTTCAACTGTGTCTATAATGGCGTTTAAACAGGTTTGCTCAACGTCAATTTCTTCATTTTCCAATATGTTTTTTAGCCTATCAAGTTCAATCGTTCTTATAAGCCTTTGGGAATGAATGAGGCCCTCAAATTCAGATAATGTGATCAACTTGTCTGCTTCAAGGGCAATGGCAGCTTGCGTAGCCACATCTTCGTGAGACAAGTTAAATACCTCACCAGTAGGTGAATAGCCCATTGGGGATAATAATACTATTGAGCCATCATCCAACTGGTCTTGAATGCCTTCAATGTCTATTCTGCGGACAATACCCGTGTGTTCAAAATCAATGCCGTTGCGAACACCTATCGGCTTTGCTATCACTAGATTGCCCGAACACACTCGTATACGTGCACCGTGCATGGGTGAATTTGGTAATCCTAGGGTTAACAATGCTTCAATTTGACTGCGCAACGAACCTGCGGCGTCTTTTACGCATTCTAGGGTTTGTTTGTTGGTAATGCGTACCCCATCCACAAATTGAGCTTGGATCCCTCTTAGCACGAGGCGCTCATCAATTTGAGGGCGAGCCCCATGGACAATTATTATCCGGACACCAAGGCTATGCAGCAACGCAATGTCTTGGATTAGTCGTTCAAAGTTTTCACTTAAGACAGCTTCACCGCCGAACATTATCACAAAGGTCTTACCTCTGTGTGCATTCATATAGGGCGCAGAATTCCTAAAAAGTCTAACGCTGTCTTCGTGAGAGAGAGTCATTTTATCTTGTCCCAGTTTTCCAATTCTGTATAAAGAGCTTTAGTAACAGTATTTTTACTGGTCCCCCCAAGTTGATCACGTTTATCTAGAACTGCTTCTAACTGAAGCCATTGATAAATATCTTCTTCTATTCTTGTATGTATTTTTTGTAAATCTTCAATTGGCATATCTTCTAATGCTAAGCCTTGCTTAATTGCAGCAACAACAGCTTGGCCTGATAAATCATGAGCCGTTCTGAAAGGGATGCCTTTTGCCACCAAATAGTCAGCAAGTTCGGTTGCATTCGCATAGCCCTGTTGAGCAGCTCTTCGGGTCACTGATTCATTGATCTGTAAACTATTTAGCACCTCAACGCCTATACATAAACAAATATGCCACTGATTAATTGTATCAATAGCCCCTTCTTTATCTTCTTGCATATCTTTGTTATAAGCGAGAGGCAAACCTTTCATGGTAACCAATAATGCTTGCAAGTGCCCAAACACTCGGCCGCATTTTCCTCGCATTAGCTCTAACGCGTCTGGATTTTTCTTTTGAGGCATTAAAGAGGAGCCTGAAGTCACGTCATCGCCAAGTTGTAAGAAGCCAGCTTCACCTGAATTATAGAAGATCAAGTCTTCAGCTAGACGGGATAAATGCATCATACTCGTGCTAGCCACAAACAATAGCTCGAGCACAAAATCTCTATCAGAGACGGCGTCTAGGCTATTTAAACAAGGAGAATCAAATCCCAATTCTTTGGCAATGGTGTAACGGTCTACTGCAAATGTAGTGCCTGCTAATGCTCCGCAACCCAGTGGTGATTGATTTAGTCGAGATGTAAGATCATCTATTCTCGAAATGTCGCGCTTAATCATCTCAACGTAAGCTAAACACCAATGTGCAAAATATACTGGCTGAGCTCTTTGCAGGTGCGTATAACCCGGTATGATTGCACTTTGATGCCTATTCCCGCATTTTAGCAATGCCCCCATAAAATTAATGCAATCTTGTTTAAGGGAGGCTAGGTGGCTTTTTACATATAACCTAAAATCGGTAGCCACTTGATCGTTTCTACTTCGACCGGTGTGTAACTTACGCCCTAAATCGCCTAACTGCTCGGTTAAATAGGCTTCGACAAAACTATGAATATCTTCTTCATTAGATTGGCTGAAGTCTATTTGATTATTGTCAGCTTGGTCTTTCAATTGAGTCAAAGTTTCTTCTATTTTATTTTGTTCTTCTGTGGAAAGTATCCCTGCATTCAATAAGGCCCTAGACCATACGATCGAGCCAAATATGTCTTCCGATGCCATTACATAGTCAAATGGCAAAGAGTCGTTTACTTGTTTGAACATGTCACTGCTTCCCGATTGGAAGCGCCCACCCCATAAAGCCATAATATTAATCCTTTTTGGCGTGTTTGTTTAGATAGCTTATTCGGCTCGACAGACTGAACAGTCTGATAAATCCTTCGGCATGCGACTGGTCATATACATCGTCTTCTCCGAAGGTGGCAAAATCTTCAGAGTAGAGGCTATTGGGTGATTTTCTCTGAATTACTGTTGCATTTCCTTTATACATTTTAACAATTACTTCGCCCGTCACCAAATCTGCAAAGCTTGCCGCAGCGGCCAATAATGAGTCATTTAGTGCCGTAAAATATCGACCATCATACATAACGTGCGCATACTCTAAACCAATCTGCTCTCTAAATTTAAAAGCTGACTTATCAAGTACCAAGCATTCCAATGCTTTATAAGCTTTCATCATAATAGTACCGCCAGGTGTTTCATAACATCCTCGAGACTTCATGCCAACCAAACGGTTTTCCACGATATCGATGCGACCAACACCATGTGAAGCGCCTAATTTATTCAGTTCAACTAATGCGTTATAAGGGCTTAATGCCTGTCCGTTCACATGAGTTAAACGTCCTTTTTCAAACACTAAACTTACGGTTTCTGGCTTGTCAGGCGCATCTTCAGGGTCAACCGTCATAGTCCAAATCTGTTTGCTCGGAGCGTTAAACGGATCTTCAAGTTCGCCGCCTTCGTGAGAAATATGCCAAGCGTTTGCATCACGACTGTATATTTTAGTCGCCGAAGCGCTGGTTTTGACATTTCGGCTGGACAGATAATCTAGTAAATCTTCGCGTGAGACCATATCCCATTCGCGCCACGGAGCAATAACGTGTAAATCTGGTGCTAATGCCGAAAAAGCGCCTTCGAATCTAACTTGGTCGTTGCCTTTACCAGTACACCCGTGACTCAATGCATCTGCATTGACTTTCCGAGCCACTTCTACTTGTGCTTTGGCTATTATTGGACGAGCCATAGATGTGCCAAGTAAGTATTCGTCTTCGTATACCGCCCCCGTTGTAATGGTGGGGTAAATGATATCGCTTACAAATTCTTCTTTTAAATCGACGATATGACATTCAGACGCGCCAGATGCAATCGCCTTTTCTTCCAATCCTTCCAGCTCTTCGTCGCCTTGACCCACGTCAGCGGCAAACGCGACCACTTCACAGTCATAGTTTTCTTTTAGCCACGGCACGATAGCGCTTGTATCCAAGCCGCCAGAGTATGCTAAAACGACTTTTTTAAATTGGTTTTTCATAATATTTTCCTACAACTGTGTAATGTTGATATCTGATAATAAGTGGCACATAATGGCATTTTGAGCATGCAATCTATTTTCACTTTCACGCATTAATAAAGACTTCTCTGAGTCCATAAGTACCCCTGTGATTTCCAGATCGCGATGCGCGGGCTGACAATGCATGACGTAGTCTGCCTTAGTTTGCTCCATCAATGCTTGATTCACTTGATACGGCATAAATTTATCCTTTATCTCTGCCAATGGAGTATTATCGCCCATCGATAACCATGTGTCTGTGTATAGCACATCGGCTTGTTTGAGCTCACTTACATGGTTGCTGATCACAAAATCGACGTTGTGCTCAGATGCCATTTTCGCCACTTGTTTCGCGATGTTACCATCAATTTCATGACCTTGGGGCGTAATGACTATTTGGTTACATCCTAATAATATACCCAATATTAAAAGTGAGTGAGTGACGTTGTTACCATCCCCGATATAGGCTACTGTTTTTCCAGCTAAGTCCCCATATACTTCTTTTAAACTAATATAATCTGCCAATGCCTGACATGGATGGTACATGTCGCATAATGCGTTAATAACAGGAACAGAATTGGTTTTTGCCATTTCAGTAAGCGTTTCGTGCTCGTATACTCTAGCGACAATTCCATGAGCCCATTGCGCAATATTGTTAGCAACGTCTTTTGGATCTTCGCGCTTCTTCAGTGGCTCTCCTTGACTGTCTACGTAGACCATATGCCCACCCAAATTGTGAATGCCAATATCGAAACTAATACGAGTACGAAGTGATGGCTTCTCAAACAGCGCTACAATGGACTTTCCTGCTAGCGGCTTACCGAACTTTTCAGGATTATTCTTTAAGTCTAAAGCGAAATTAAGTAAATGATTTGCTTCACTACTGCTGTATTGACTGAAATTAAGTAGATGCACTTTGATTCCTTTATTTTAAGTCTATAGTCTGTATTAATTGGGGAGAATCGATGTACCGCATGGCTTGCGTTCTACCAACAGTTTAAAAGCGTCTTTCCAACTTGCTATGGTGACGGTTTGTTGCAGAGCGACTGCTGTATCATGTGCGGCTTGAACCTTGACTGCCATACCTTCGCTTATGACACCTGTAGCAATTAATTCAGACATGGTTACTGCGTCTAACGTCTGCATTAAGTGTTGATTTTCATCTAAAACGCCTTGAACGTCGGATAGTAAGTACAACCCAGTGTTTAGCAAACTAGCAATACAAATGGCGGCGTGATCCCCATTAACATTATATAAATTGCCGCTCAAATCTTTTCCGATTGACGCGACAAAGGGTACCATATTTGCGTTGAGTATCACATCAAGTAAACGACTGCTGTGAGCAGTTGGCTCGCCAACAAAACCAATATTAGCCGGATGCTTGTCGCATACGGCTAGGTTACCGTCTGCAAGACTAATACCTACCGCGTTTATATCGAATTGCGATGCCTTCGCGACTAATTGTTTATTCAGTTCTCCGGCGAGAACACTTGTCACAATGGGCATATGGTCTTGAGGTGTGACCCGCAAACCGTCCACTTTTTTGCTTTCGAACCCCAAAGCATTTAAGCGTTTTAGAACTTGTTGCCCGCCACCGTGAAGCAGTACAACAGGTTGGTTGTCGGTATTTAAGGCGCCAACGGCTTTCAGTAATGGGTTATTTGGATCTTGAAGTGAATCAAAAAAACTGCCGCCTATTTTAATAACGATAGGCTTTTTATTAGACATCATTTCACATTAAACCTGCTGTTTCGGGTTTATCAAACCTAATGTTTGCGCATTGTACTGCTTGAGACGACGCTCCTTTAAGCAAGTTATCTATGGCGCTTGTAACCACGACACACTTTTTAGTTTCATCATATTCAAATGCAATGTGACAAAAAGGTGTGTTAGCCACGTGATCTATTTTCGGCATGTTTTCGCAGAGTCTGACTAAAGCAGTCTGTGAATACGCTTTGTTAAAGGCATTGTGTATATCTGTTTTGGTCACGTCAGAATTTACAAAAGCAGTCACTGTGGAAAGTATACCTCTCTTATATGGGCCTAAATGTGGTGTGAAAATTACTGAAGTCTTGGCGTATTCTTCTATTTCTGGTGTGTGTCTATGATTTAATACCCCATAGGCTTGAAGACTCACTTCGTAAAAACTCGTGGTCATTGAAGCTTTTCTTCCTGCTCCACTCACACCACTGACTGCATTGATTACTGGCGTATGGTTCAAATTCAATACGCCAGTTTCAATAAGCGGTTTTAAAGCCAGTAAGGATGCCGTTGGATAACACCCAGGTACAGCAACGTAATCAGCGGTTTTTATTTCATTAGAATGCCATTCAGCAAGTCCGTAAACAGCGTGCTCTAAAGTTTTTTGATGTTGATGTTCAAAACCATAATAGTGTTCAAATATTTTGGTATCAGAAATTCTATAGGCTCCGGATAAATCAAAAACCACGGCTTTCCCGCCTAATAGGGAAGGAAGATGGTCATGACTGAATTCGTGAGGAGTCGCTAGAAAAATAATATCATAGTGGTCTTTTAACTCTGAAATTTGATTATTAGACAAGCTTTCAAGCGTTAGCGAACATAAGCCGTTAAGTTCTGGGTGCACTTTGCTCACAGACATGTTGTTGTACTGACTATTTTCAGAGACGTAACATTTTGTCAGTTTAAATGTGGGATGTTTAACTATAATTTTGACTAATTCTGCCCCAGTGTATCCACTGGCGCCTACAATACATGTTTTAAGCATTAGAAATTTTTACCAATCGAAAAAAGTGATTGGCACAGTGTAGTTCACTTTCAAAATTACACTGTGCCAAACACATGCAAGGCCAATATTTGATATTAACAAGTTACCGTTACTTTCGGTAGAGTATTGGCTAGGGAGAAATACAACCATTATTTTGACAATACTTTAGCAGATATTATTACCGTGTTTGCCAAAATTTAATATTAATGCGATGTAGAGTAACATTTACATATAAATATGCAAATAAAATATATAAATATTCAAAAATACTTGCTGTTTTCTATTCTTAGAGGATACGAAGTCTATTTAAATTCATGAAACATTAGACTAATGGATAGGATTTTTAGGTCGATAACGGATCAGGTCTTCCTTTAACGAATCTAGGATAAGCGCATGGTTGGTACTAAGTTGTTTGATGAAACAAAAAAGCTTAATAATATATTTTTAGGGGTGTTGTGTGTCCAATTCATTATGTCGGTAGGAATTGGCTTAATCACAAACACTTTAATGTTAGGTTTAGTCAGTAGTGTCCTTATCATTGCGCTGCCTATTTTTATGAGTTTCCAGTATCCAACGTCTCATGCCACTAAGTTATCCATGGCAATTGCTACTCAGTTGATGGCCTCTGTGCATATTCAACAAACCATGGGCATGACTGAAATGCACTTTCAGATTTTTGTATTATTAGCGTTTCTATCATTTTATAGGGACTGGAAAGTAATCATAGCGGCTACAGGTGTAATTGCTGTGCATCATGTCTTAGGGTTTGTGTCTCAAAACTCGGGAGGGTCAATTATTGTCTTTGAAGATGGCCAACCGGCATTTCTTATTTTATTGATTCATGCCTCATTTGCCGTGGTTGAATGCGTTGTATTAAGCATAATGGCGCATAAGTCGGCTAAAGAATATAAAGTCGCTGTTCAAGTTAATCATTCCATTGAAAAAATAATGTTAAATAATGGAGTGATAGATCTTAGACCAGATAATCTTCCTAATGACCCAGATCTAAAATCCGTAGGCGACATGCTAGTCGCTGTAAGGAATTTAGCGAAACAAACCAACGAAGTTGGAGAGGGGTTATTGAAAATATCAGATAAAGTTAAACACTCTTCCTTACATTTAGATTCTACGGTGAATGAGCAAAACACTCAGGTCGAGAGCATTACTGAATTTATGTCAAGAATAACACACAGTATAAATGAGGTTTCAGGGCTTTCAGAGAGTGCCAACACGGTCGCAGACGATGCAAAAAACAGTACGGAACAAACTCGAAATGCGATTGAAGGCAGTAAAACAAATATCACTGATCTAAAACAACGGCTGTCAAATACATCAAATGCGATCAGCGATTTAAGTTCTAAATGTGAGAATATTTCAACCGTCATGCAATCGATTAAATCGGTGGCAGAACAGACAAATTTGTTGGCACTAAATGCGGCAATAGAATCCGCGAGAGCAGGCGAACATGGTCGCGGCTTTGCTGTTGTAGCAGATGAAGTCCGAAATTTGGCAATAAAATCAAAAGAAAGTGCAGAAGAGATCGAAAAGATTACCACTTTATTAACAGATAGTGCTAACAACTCAGTGGTCAACATGAATACCTGCGTTGAAATGGTGGATTTGGCAGTCGAAAGTTCGCAGTCAGCTACTGAGAATATGTCGTCTGTTTTTACCAGTATAGAACACGTAACCACAAACGTTACAAACATGGCAAGGTCCGCTACTGACCAAGCATCAGTCACCATGTCGATAACAGAATCGACAAATAATTTGAACAATCTGTTTTCTAGCGAAAAAGAACAGGTTGACCACTTGCAGCGTGACGTGTTGGAACTTAACAAATTGGCTGATGCATTAGCCACTCAGTTGAAGATGTTTAAGTTGGCTTAGATTTTTATTTTTAGCAAATGACGCACATGATAAAAATAATCGTAGCATCTTGGTTTATGGTATGTACCACTTTGATTTTTAGTCTATCAAATTCAGCTAAGTCTGAGTTTGATCCTGACATGAAGCTATCTCAAGCCATAATGTCAATGGAATTCGAAACTGAATTGTCAAACAAGCTGACAACTCTGCTTTCAACAAAACCGGTTCCCTCCCATGAACAATTCGATTCTCCAGCACAATTAAACTACCCAAAAGGATTTTTAATTAATATAGTTCAGGGAGATTGCTATTGTGAATGGCTTTCTAACCGTCATCAAAACAATTTAAAAAGCTGGGCTAAAGATACAAATTTCGTGAGTGTGATGGTAAATTTGGACGATTTTCCTTTTTTGACTGAATATATTCCATCAACACCGTCAATAATAGCCTTGGATGCAGATCATCAACTGATATATTTAGGCCCTTATTCCAGAGGCATGGGGTGTTATGGTGCTTCGGGCGAGGTTGATAAGATACTTAAACGATTTATAGCACATCAACAAAGTGAATTGTCAAAAGACAAAATCACTACAATCCCATCAATGACCAGTCAAGCCCGCGCCAGCCAAACGAAAAATGATATAACAGGCATTATTGAGACTGATGCAAAGGGCTGCTATTGCGCCACTTAACTCTGCCAACTTGTTAGCCATGCAGAGTTTGGCGCTTTCGTTTTTCACTGTACATTAGTTGATCAACCTCGTGAAGCGCTTTGTCTAAGTCGTCTTGTGGAACTGAGAATACTTTTCCACCTACACTCGCGTTCAGCGGGACAGTTAAACCGTTCAGGTTGACTGTTAAATCAGTAAATTTGTCTTGTAATCGGCTAATAATCGACTCGGATTTGTTTCGGTCTTGAGTGTGACTCATCACCACAAATTCATCACCGCCAATACGAGCAATAATATCTCCTTTACGTGTTTGATGCTCGATAATACGAGTTGTCATCAAGAGCAGTTCATCTCCGACCTTATGGCCATGGGTATCGTTTGCTTTTTTAAAGTCGTCTAAATCGATATAAACCACGCTTAGAAAACCACCCTGTTGCTTATGCTCTTGAAGCATTTCCTGTGCATATTCAAACCACCCACGCCTGTTAAGCACTGGACACAGAGAATCCATGTGCGATTCGTAACGAGCTTGTACCCATTGAGAACGAATTTTTTTCACTTGGTAGGATATGGCAACTGAAAAAAATACCGACTCAATCATGACACCTATAATTAGTGAGTATCGAGACACTATGGGGAAAATATCGTAGGTATAGATACGCAGGCTCATAGTTAAAAATAATGCAAGTATACCGGCTAAAATTATCTGTGACGCCACTACCTTCTTTTTTATCGCGATCACATTACCGATGATAGCCAATACTAAGAGCACCAGACTGGAATAACTGACTACATTGCTTAACAACCTGCCTTCTTCAAGCGGCATGAAAAGCTGCACAATACCGACTACCGCAACCACCGTAGCAAATAAGTTTAATGCATTTTGGTGGACTCGAGATAATACCTCGCGAAACCTTAGAACGGATGAGATGAAAAGATAGCAAGCAAACACAGAAAATGCACCGAGCGATCCTCTAACTGAAAAGTCATTAAAAGCAGTCCAAGTGGGAGCGATGACATTATTGATTCCTTCTTGGAAGAAAAAAAATAACATGACAACAATCAGATAAAGGGGGTAGAAGTGCATGTCCCTGAGTTTTAAGCGACGCCCAATTAAGCTTATTTGTATGCCCATAGCCAGAAAAAAGCCAGTCGATATTAAACTAAATACAATAGCCAAAGAGTTATTTCGACTGAATACATCCACTGCTGTAAGTTCAATTTGAAGCTTCATTGGTAGTCCGTTCACAGAACTTAATACCAAGTTAGATCTACCTTGGGGGATTAAAAAGGCACGTTGTGGACTAGTTAAAGAAGATATTTCGACGTCATTGCTGCTAGTGAGCGTAAACTGGTCATTGTAATACAGAGGGAAATGCAGAACCGTTGGCGTATCTAGTGAACATGAGAAATAAAGGCTACTATAATTACCAGAAGCGGCGTTAACCGTTAAAGAAGATGTTCTATTGTTCTTGTCTACGACCTCGCAATCACCCTCAGCGAGATTAGCATTACTAGGTAATACGAAACACAATCCCATGCACAACAACATTAGTTGGTACCAAAGTTTCAATCGTAACTCCGCTTTAAGCGTAAAGGAAAATGTTTAAACGACTATTCACATTAGAATTATAGAGGATATAGTCGCACCAACTCAACAAAATAAATAGTATGTTTGGCCAATAGTACGAGTAATACGTCAGCAAATACAAAAATTCAGTCAAAACAAACTATGGCCAAACAAAAAACAGCAGTACTCATAGGTGGCCTCTAACTTTAATATTCATTATACTTAAAATGCATAAGGCTACGCATTACATACAACATTTTAGGAAGTATGATAGAAAATGACGGCGAGCGAGTTGTGAGAAAATATCTCGTTCATCTATGTTCCACTTTTTTATTGCCGATTAAGCTTTAAGCAAAGTTGGACCGGGTTAGGGTAAACTATCGCAACATCAGTAATTGAACATGATAATGACTAGATTCAAGTTTGCTAGTCAATAATGCAAGGTGTGCGCAAAAGAGTGTTTACTCCCCCAAGTTAGCAATAAACAATATAGGTAAGAGGACCTGGTTCTGTACAAATTTACATCGAGCGAGCAAATAGGAAATTACCCAGATGTAGAATACCATCGGTTTTTTGCAAATTCAGTAAACTCAGGGTATTGGCGGCAATCGAATAACTTGGAACTATTTTATGCCTATGCCATCAATCCTAATGCAAAAGCCCATATATTCATTTCACCAGGTCGAGCTGAGTCTAGCCAAAAATATGCTGAATTAATTTTCGATTTTTATCAAAATGGATACTCGGTGTTTATTCTTGATCATCAAGGGCAGGGAAAATCAAGTAGGCTTCTTCCAAACCCGCATCTAGGCTTCGTAAATTCTTTCGACGATTACGTTGATGACTTGCACGCGCTAATAGAAAATGTATTTGTGCCTTTAATTAAAGATTCAGGACAAAGCAATTTAGATAGGTATCTCGTTTGTCACTCAATGGGTGGCGCAATAGGAGCGGGATATGTGCAAAAGTACCCTAAAGCGTTTAATAAGTTAGTATTACTTGCTCCCATGTTTGGCATAAAAGGGCCTGTACCAGAAAGTTTAGTGTTTTACAGTATGAAATATCTGCTAAAAATAAAGCGGCTATTCACCAATAAAGCGACTTATTTTTTGGGACAGGGAGACTATCAGGCATTCCCATTTGAAATCAATCGCCTCACGCATTGTGAACAACGCTACAAAGCATTCAAGCAATTATATGCTGAGCACACTGAATTACAATTAGGAGGTGTGTCTTTTGAATGGTTATATCAAGCAATAGTTTTTATGCGTAAGCTAAGAGCCAATATGCATTTAATTACTGTTCCAGTATGCATTTTTACAGCAGAAAATGAGCAAATAGTGGATAATAAAAAAATTAAATCGTCAATAAGAGCAATACCAAATTACTCGCATCACGAAGTTAAAAACGCCAATCACGAAATTTTGTTCGAGCTGGATCTTGCTAGAAATCAAGCAATGACTATCGTGTTGGACTTTTTGAGTTCCAATTAAAAAACTCGGGAGATTTATTTACTAAACCATTGTTTTGTAAAAATAATAAAAGTCCGACCTCAGTGTAAAAATAATTAATAAGAGAAAGTTATGCTAGATGTAGTGCTATACGAACCAGAAATCCCCCCTAACACTGGAAATATCATCCGTCTTTGCGCCAATACGGGCTATAAACTCCACTTAATTGAGCCCTTGGGGTTTGATTGGGATGAAAAAAAGGTCCGGCGCGCAGGGTTGGATTATCATGAATTTGCAGAGACAAAGCGCTATCCTAATTTACAAGCGTATATCGAACAAAGGGCCCCAGAGAGGATCTTTGCCTGTACTACTAAGGGTAAGCAACATTTTCACGAAGCAAACTATCAAAAAGGAGATGCTTTGTTGTTCGGGCCGGAAACTCGAGGCCTGCCTTTGGAGGTAATTATGTCTCTCCCAGAAAAATGCAGACTCAGAATACCGATGGCTCCTAACAGCCGAAGTATGAACTTATCCAATGCAGTCGCTGTGTTTGTTTATGAATCTTGGCGACAACTTGGATTTGAAAACGCGGTTTAGTCAACCATGTCTTTCTTGTCGTCATTATAAGGTGTTTCTCGCTCACCCCTTCGATCGTTTGGCTCATCCAATATTTCTTCAGACTCGGGATGTAAAGGTAATACGTTTGGTGAAGTCCGAACCATAGCGACGTATTGACTTTCGTGGTCATCAGGATTTTCTACAATGGTTGAGCGCCTCAATAATATAGCTAGAATCACACTGAATAACCCCAGTATCACAGCGTAATAAATGGTAAGCGCAGAAACGCCTAGATAGGAGAGAGAAGTACCGGCAATACTTGGGCCAATAAAGGATCCAATTCCGTATACCATCAAAAGTGCGCTTGAACCACCCACTAAATGCTCTTTATTAATGCGCTCAACTAAATGAACTACTGACATGGGGTATATCGCCAGTACTAGCCCACAAAATAACGCGGATAGTATGGTGATCAATGGCCTAGCATCACTGAAGTATATTGCACAAATGCTCATCGCTAATGCGGTTAAGCCAGCGCATATAACAGTCATCAATATTACCTGGCGACGATCCATTTTGTCTGATAATTGGCCTACAGGATATTGAAGTAAAGCGCCGCCTAGAATTGATATAGAAATAAACCCAGCTAACTGGTTTTCGGTATAACCTAACCCATTGACAAATATAGGAGTCAGTCCCCAGAAGGGTGCCATAATAAGTCCAGACAACAAACAACCAATAACGGCGACAGGCGCAGACTTAAATACACTAAAAACGCTCATTGTGGGCATGTCGATCGCAATATGCGGTTGTTGTAACTTAGTCCATGAAACAGGCATTATTGCTGCGGTTACTAAAAAACTGGCGATGACAAATAGAATATAACCGTTCGCACTGTCGACCAATAATAATTGTTGTGAAGCGGCCGCTGCGAGCAAATTGACAAGTGTATAAATTGAGAATACACGGCTTCTGTAGTTATCATGAGTTTGACCATTTAGCCAGCTTTCAACCACTGTGTACATAACAAAAATGCCAAAGCCGGTAAGAAAGCGGATAAATAACCAAATGTATGGGGAGATAAGTAAGAGATAGGCCAATGCTGAAATGCCGACTAGAGATGTACAGAAAGTAAAGCACCGAATATGGCCCATTCGCCTTATCATATTAGAAGCTACTAATGTGGCAACAAATGCACCAAGAAAGTAGACGGAAGTAAGTAAACCTAAAAATTGGTCGGAAAAACCTTCACTTAACCCCCTTAGCGTTAATAAGGTTGTCAACAAAGTATTGCCCAGCAATAGCAGAAAGATTGCCGTAAATAAAGCCATTATAGATACGAGAATAGAGCGCATTTGTTGACTTAACAATTCATGAGCTTTTGTCTCACTAAATCAACATATGGATGTTCGCTAGTATAGTTTGAAAGTCTTAAGTTGATTAGGTCATTGAATACAGCGCATGCTTCACCAATTCTATTGCTTTTATTATATAAATTGCCCAAACTCAACAACGCAACAGCGAGATTGCGTTTATTAATAGCGGTGTCTTTTTGGGCTATGTTTAACGCATTTTTAGCAATATCTACTGCTAGTTTTTCATTGCCTTTTGCATTTAACACTTCTGCTAATGACATATTTGCAAGCGCCACGTTAATGTTTTCTTCATCGCTTAATAATATAAACGTATTAACCGATTCTCTAGCTAGACTTTCGGCAATTGAGAGATCTAAATCCAAATCCACGTGTAAACTAGCTATTAACCTTTTCAGATGAGCGACATGCCGGTAATCATTTCCATACTGTTGTTGCATCAATGGCATTGCTGCCGTAGCAAGTGAATATGATCTGTCATTATTACCCTGAAGTTGTTCAAGAAAAGCAAGCCTGTAAGCACTAAAAGCCCAATCTACAGTGCCTTTACCGTCTATACTCATGGCTTTTTCAAAGTTCTCAATTGCAGCTTGCCAACTACCACTTTCTATTTGTACTTTGGCTAGGTTATAAAGCGATGTTGCAACGACTTGATTGTCATCTCCAAACACCTTCCTTCTAATTAGGACAACCTCATTCATTAATTCAGTTGCTTCTTCAAATTGTCCTCGACGTTCAAATATTCCGGCAAGAACGTCTAGGCTTGTTGCAACCCTTGAATGCTTTTCATCAAATAACTCTTTTCTAATATCTAATGACCGACGGGAAAACTGCTCTGCGAGATCAAGCTGGTCTGTAGACATGTAAAGCAGAGCTAGATTGTGTAACGTTACCGCGACCGATAGGCTTCTGTCTCCCTGCTCTTGCTTTCTCAGGTCAAGCGCCTGTAAATAAAGCTCTTCTGCTTGCGAAGTTTCATTTAACCTGCTCAATACTAGTGCTAAGTTATTAAATAACCTTGCCTTGTCATCAATGGTTATACCTTCCACCTGATTTAACGATTTTTTCACAGAGCTTAAAATTGCCTTGGCCTCTTCTAATTCATCGTTAGCCCTAAGCACATCGCCAAGCTTTACTTGTGCTCTAAATATAAGAACATGATTTTCACCAAGCTCATCTATGGTACTTAAAATTGTTTTGCGTAAAAGTGTGATCGCTTGTTTGGGTAGCCAGAGTCTTAAATATACGTCGGCAACGGTTTCGCTTAGCTGCAGTCTA
Source organism: Glaciecola sp. (assembly GCA_965660815.1). Taxonomy (GTDB): domain Bacteria; phylum Pseudomonadota; class Gammaproteobacteria; order Enterobacterales; family Alteromonadaceae; genus Glaciecola. The sequence goes on along the minus strand of CBFIBG010000058.1, from coordinate 74,756 downwards.
ACGGCTGCGTCAAGATCAGATTGCTCTGTGAGCCTTATTGCCCCTTGGTCTAATAGATCTCGAGCGGTTAGTGAAGGATCTGGACTATTATCTGGGCTAGAGCCCTCAAATAGCTTCAGCAAAAAATCGACCGTTGTTTGAGATTGCGTTGCCATCAAATTAGCTCTAGTTGCTTCTTCACTCGCTCTTATGTAGAAGTAGGTGGAAGTAATCGTGGCTGCCACAAGTAGCAGAAATACGCTGATGGATATGGCGACGCCAGCAGAATGGCGCTTTACAAACCTAGAGAATAAATACAAAGCTGTTTGTGGAGTAGCCTCAACAGGCGCCCCGGTTAAGTAACGTTCAAGATCGGCAGATAACGCAGAAACGGAGGGATAGCGGTCTTCTCTTTCACTTCTAATCGCCTTCATGACAATGGAAGAAAGATCGCCTTTTAGCTCACCAAAAATTTTGTCAGTAGTGGTTGACAGTACATTCGCTCGTGTCACCAAGGTTGCATCTTTAGTCAACCTTGTGCTGGGTAATGGAGGCTCAGTGCTGCGAAGCAAATCATGGATTTGAGCGCTATCGCGACCAATAAAGGTGTTATCATCAAAAGGTCGCATCCCCGTTAACAATTCGTACAGAACAATACCAAGCGAGTACACATCGGTTCTAGTGTCTATATCGCCCATGTTACCGCTCATTTGTTCGGGGCTTGCATAACCTGGACTGCCTACTGCATCGCCAATTTTTGTATAGAGTGTGACATTGGACAAACTGCCTTGCATGGATTTAGCGATACCAAAATCGATAATTTTGACGATTGGTTCGCCTGCAGATTCAGTAACAATAAGATTGCTCGATTTGAGATCTCTGTGAATTATCCCTTTTTGGTGAGCATGCAAAACACCTCTACAAGCCTGTTTTAGTAATTTGATTCTCTGTTTAAAACTAAGCTTTTTATCATCACAATACTCAGTGATTGATTTGCCTGCAACGTATTCCATCACAAAATAAGGGCGGCCAGTGGAGGTTGCTCCGCTTTCATATACTGTGGCTATGTTATTGTGTGCCAGAAGCGAAAGTGCTTGGCGTTCTGCCTCAAATCGGGCAAGCACCTCTTTGGTATCCATACCGAGTTTAATTACTTTTAATGCAACTCGTCGGGCGACAGGCTCTCTTTGTTCAGCTAGAAAGACCGTCCCCATGCCACCTTCCCCCAAAACCTCTAATAAATGGAAGTTTCCAACATTATCTCCGGGCTTCAAATCTAAAACAGCCGTATTTGATGACGCGCTTTCTCTATCACATGCTATGCCGATAGTAGAGAAAACCTCTCCCAATTTTCGGTCAATTTCTTGCGAACTGAGTTTGTAAGCAAAAATTGCTTGGCGAGCGCCTAATCTAAGTTTTATTCCGGGGGGAAGTTCAGTTTCTGCTATATGCATGGCCAAAACTGGACGTTCGGCTTCAAGCACATAATTTAATTCATCTTGGCAGTGGACTGACTTGGCCACTCCTGGGGTAACTAGCACAAGGAATAGCGAGCAGTTTTGGATACGCAAAGCCAATTCGTCTGACCAGCGAGAACCGGGGCTGACTCCCTCATCGTACCAAACGTTGTAACCAAGCCGTTTCAAGCGTTCCAATTCTGGATATACAAGACGTGCATCTGCATGCGAATAAGAAACAAAAACATAATCCTGAGTTCCTTTATACGCAGGAAACGGAATGTCAATTGGCATCTTGCTCATTGGTTAAGCTTTCCTGTTAGCTGTGACTCATAAATTGGGTAATGACTTACAGCATCATATAAAGATTAGCATACTATGAAACGAGCAAATTCCAACAGGTTTTTTGATAGATTATGTCGCTGAAACCTAGATTTTGCATAATAGTTACTCGAAGGTTTGCTCTCTGGACAGCAATGCCATTGCGGCCTCTTTTGCAGATTTGCCCTGATACAGAACTTTGTATATTTGCTCGCATATGGGCATTTCGATATTTTTACTTTTAGCTAATATGTGAACCTCGTCCGTATTTCTATGGCCTTCAACCACTTGACCAATGCTGTCAATCGCCTTTTCAACAGACATTCCTTGCCCAAGCGCCAAACCAAAACGGCGGTTTCTTGATTGATTATCAGTACACGTCAGAACCAGATCTCCTAAGCATGCCATTCCCATAAAAGTTGTTTCTTGAGCGCCTAAAGAGAGTCCTAGTCGTTTCATTTCCGCAAGGCCACGGGTGATAAGTGCCGTTCGTGCGTTTGCACCAAATCCTAGACCGTCTGCTAGACCAGCTCCGATAGCGATGACGTTCTTTACTGCCCCGCCAAGCTGAACTCCTATTAAATCGTTATTTAAATACACTCTGAAGTTCTTAGGATTGTGTAATAGCTTTGAGAAAGATTGTGCAAGCTCTGGATGGTTGCTTGAAAGAGTGATTGCGGTAGGTAAGCCAAGTGCCATCTCCGCTGCGAAAGTGGGACCAGAAAGTACTGCTTTTGGCATATCTAACGGCAATATTTCCATGGCTACTTCTTGCAAAAGACGTCCGGTCTCGGGCTCCAAGCCTTTACTTGCCCAAATTAACTTGTGATGTTCGTTTAACATTGGCCGTATAGTCGCTAGCATTTGAGAAAACGCATGGCTTGGCACAACCACTAAGATGTACTCGCTTTCTGACAGAGCTGTCTTTAGGTCTGCAGTTGGTATCAGTAAGTCTGGAAAAATTTGTTTATCAAGATACCTAGTGTTACACCTTTTTTTTGTCATCGAAGCAATAGCCTCTTTATCTCGACCCCATAAGTAAGTTTTATGTTGATTTCGTGAGAGACAAAAAGCAAGGGCGGTGCCGTAAGAGCCTGCGCCAAGCACTGTGATAACCGACGAACTATTTTTATTTGTATTATCGTCTAGATTGGATGTCATAAATATCTCTTTTTTACTAACCAGGGGCACGGAAAGGTTATTATGTAAATGAACGCTAAACATAGCAACTTGAATTGCTCTTTAACCGTATTTTGATCAGCTACTGTCTTGTAATAATGATGTTTCACCTAAGGCAGCCAAGTTTGCTGGCATTGAAAAGCGGACTTTTGAAAAGACCAGTTGTCTAGGGACAGTCAAAAAAGTTTGAAGACTGTTATAACAAGTGCATGGTTTGCGGCAATAACGCCCTAGAATAGAGGGGCTTAGTCGCCCCGCTTGTTCTAACAATTAATTGTTTACCTCAACCTAATGAGCTAGGCGTCAAGCTTCGGAGCCGATTCACCTTGAGTTTGTTGTTCTTGCCTTTTCTGCATATATTGAGCAAAGATGGCATCAAAGTTTACTGGTGCTAAGTTAAGTATGGGGAAGGTACCTCTATTAACTAAACTTGAAACTGCCTCACGCGCATAAGGAAACAATAGGTTAGGGCAATAGGAACCAAGCATGTGCGCTTTATTGTTATCTGGCATTTCACCAACGGTGAATATTCCGGCTTGCTGAACTTCACATAAAAAAGCAGTTTGCTCTGCATTGGTTGCGGTGACCGTTAAACTTAAAATTACCTCGTACATATTCGGACCTAATGTATTGGTCTTTGTATCGATATCTAGTTTAATTTCCGGTTTCCACTCTTTTTGAAACACGGCTGGTGAATTTGGAGTCTCAAAAGATATATCTTTTGAGTAAATCCGTTGAATATTGAATTGTACTTCTTGAGCGTTGTTTGCTTGTTGTGCTTCTTCAGCCATTTGTGTTTCCTATTATTACTTCATTAGCGCGATTTTTGCGCCTCTTTTAAAAGAAAAGGCAAACTTATGTTTGCCTGTAAATTTTATAGCATAGTGCTGTTAAGTATTGAGCATCGAATCTAGTTTACCCGCTGCTTCTAACGCGAACAAATCGTCACAACCGCCAACATGAATATCCCCAATGAATATTTGTGGGACAGTGGTTCTCCCGTGAGCCTTAGTGATCATTTCTTCCCGAAGTTCCGGTTGTTCATCGATTTTAAAGTTTGTAAAACTTGCCCCCTTTGCCTCTAACAAGCTTATCGCTCGCATGCAATATGGGCAAAACACTTTTGTATATAGTTCTATTTTTTGCATTGTATCACTTCTTAAAAAAACGGTTATTTACTGAGTGGTAAGCTAGCACTTTGCCATGAGTTAATTCCACCCGATAATACATTTACTTTGGTAAACCCTTGCTTAACCATTTTATTCGCGGTTCCAGCGGCTAGATTACCCATCGCACATACTACTATAATGGGCTTGTCTTTATATTTTTCAAGCTTTGAAAAATTCCCTTCTCGTACTTCTTCTGGCTTAATTTGCTTGGAGCCGATGATATGCCCAGCTTTAAAGTCTTTTTGAGAACGAATATCTAGTACTATCGCATCTTCTTTATTCATCAATAAAGTTGCTTGGTGGTTATCAACGCGTTTTGCTTTTGAAAGTAAAGGCGATACGAAGGAATATACCAGCATTATGACTAACGCCATCCAAATTCCAGATAAAATAAAGTTATCGCGTGCAAACTCTATGAGTTGATCCATTTTGCTAATTCTCGTTAGTTAAATCTTATTTAGGGCGCGAATTATAACGAAACCAAAGTGAAATAACAGCTAAAAAACAGTTAGTATTAGCACTTAACTGTTGTCCAATAAACTGTTAAATTACTGATTATATAATTCTTCATGTTTTCTTTTTATCAAAGGTACGCGCAATGGTAAGAGAGACTTGCCACGTCCATATAGATAAATTTTAGTTTAAGGAATGTTAATGTCTGATATCAACCAGTCGAGTAAAAAAAATACACTTGCTTTGTTTATACTAGATGGATGGGGCTATCGAGAGGATACAACTAATAACGCTATCGCTGCTGCCAATACGCCAGTTTTAGATAATCTCACAAAAACTTATGCTAGCACGCTGATTTCAGGCTCTGGCATGGACGTTGGTTTACCAGACGGTCAAATGGGTAATTCTGAAGTTGGTCATGTAAACTTAGGGGCTGGTCGGGTGGTTTATCAAGACTTTACAAAAATAACTAAGGCTATTGAAGACGGCCTATTTGAGTCTAATGAAGCCATAACCCAAGCAATTGAATCAGCTGTAAAAACAGACAAGGCTGTACATATATTAGGCTTGCTTTCAGATGGCGGCGTTCACTCGCACCAAGACCATATGTTTGCAGCAGTAAAACTGGCCTGCGAAAAAGGCGCAAAAGCGGTATATTTGCATGGATTCTTAGACGGTAGAGACACGCCTCCACAGAGCGCTAGCAATTTCGTCCAACAAGCTGACGAGGTCTGTCAGTCATACAAAAATGCGTCGGTGGCAACCTTGGTGGGCCGATACTATGCGATGGATAGAGACAACCGCTGGGATAGAGTGGAAAAAGCCTACAACATGCTAGTGAACGCAAAGAGTGAATTTAAATATGAAACAGCGCAAGAAGCGATTCAGTCTTCATACGAAAGAGAGCAGAGCGACGAATTTGTGCTTCCCACAGTCATAGCAGATTACCCGGGGATCCAAGACGGAGATACTGTCTTGTTCATGAACTTTAGAGCAGATAGAGCAAGAGAGCTGTCCCATGCATTGATCACCGAAAATTTCTCTGGATTTGAGCGTAAAAGCAATCCAGATATAAATTTTGTGATGCTTACTGAATTTGAATCTACACTGAAAGCTCCTATAGCATTTCCGACAGAATCACTTAAGAACGTAATGGGCGAATGGCTTTCGAAACATAACAAAACTCAGTTGCGTATCAGTGAAACGGAAAAGTTTGCCCACGTTACATTTTTCTATAGTGGAGGTAAAGAGGATGAGTACCAAGGTGAAAAGAGGGTATTAATACCTTCGCCAGACGTCGCAACTTACGATTTACAGCCAGAAATGAACTCTGAAAAGCTAACCGACGCTATCATAGAGGCGATAGAATCAAAAGAATACGACGTTATTATTTGTAATTTCCCCAACGGTGATATGGTAGGGCACACTGGGAACTTTGATGCAGCAGTGAAAGCATGTGAAGCCGTCGATGGGTGCATTGGTCGGATTATAGAAGCACTCAAGCGCAACGACTCAGAGTGCTTGATAACAGCGGATCACGGCAATGCTGAAAAGATGAAGGATATTGATACTGGGGTCGCTCACACCGCCCACACGTCAGAGCCAGTACCTTTTATATATTTTGGAAGAGATGCTAATGTGAGGCAAGGCGGAACCCTAAGTGACGTTGCTCCAACGATGCTTCATTTAATGGGAATGGAACAACCAGAAGAAATGACAGGAAAACCGATAGTAACTTTAAAATAAAAAATAAATTAGACGACCTCGTGTGTGGCTTGTTTATGTGGAGTTTGTTCATGCGTGTATTAGTATTTAGGGGGACTTTTGTAGCCTTAATACTGTTTGTATTGTTAAGCATTGTTAACTCCGCTTTTGCAAGGCAAGTAGAGCAGGATGCTGCTGGCGACGAAGCAAGGGCGCTAGAAAATATCAAGCAGCTTATTGACCAAACCCAAAATCAGTTAAATGAAAAGCTGGCTGATTCTGAGCGATTGCAACAAGAGTTGAAACTAGCTGAACTGAAGATTGCAGAAACGGCGACATTTCTCAATAAAACAGAGACTAAATTAAGCCAAACTCAGATTGAGATGCGTGAACTTAACACTCAAAAACAAGGATTGGTTTCTCAAATCAAAGCTCAACAAGACGCTCTAGCCGCTCAAGTTAAAAGTGCTTTCATGGCTGGTGATTACGATTTTGCTAAAATGATATTTAATCAAAACGAAGCAAATAAATTTGAGCGTGTACTTACCTATTATCAGTATCTGAATAAGGCAAGACAGGCAGAAATTGAAAGCTTTAGACAACTGGTAGACAGTCTTGATAGGGTTCAGCAGCGGCTGGACAAACAAGAGCAACAACTTGCATCTTTGGTAGATCAGCAGGCACAGCAATCTTCACTTTTACAAGAGCAACAACAAGATCGTTTCTCTAAATTCAGGGCGCTTGAACGACAAATAGCAAGCGATCAAGCAAGGGTCTCTCAATTACAACAACAAGAAGCAGATTTATTGTCTGCTATTGAGCAGGCTGAATTGGCAGCCAAAAGGGCAGAAGATGTTGATTTAGCAGGGCTCACTGGTAAAAAGAAATCTTTGTTGGTACCTGCTTCTGGCAAAATTAATCGCCTATTTGGTAAGCGACGCCAAGGACAAGTTCGCTGGAAAGGCATCGTTATAAATGCGAAGTCTGGAGCGCCTGTTGTAGCGGTTGCTGATGGGGTAGTACTCTATTCTGATTGGCTAAAAGGCTTTGGTTTGGTGACCATAGTCGACCACGGTAAAGGCTATATGACGGTATACGGGCGTAACCAAGCCTTGCTTCGAAAAGTGGGCGATGTCGTGGTGGCTGGCGATACCATCAGTTTGGTTGGTAACAGCGGGGGGCAGGTTAATTCGGGCCTGTATTTTGAAATACGCCATAAAGGCAAAGCGCTGAATCCAACTGCGTGGTTAGCTAGCTAATGCGATTTTGCAACATTCATGTATGATTAAAAGTGGCAGCAAGTTTGATAGGGATTTCTAGGAGTACTATTCGCTGAATGCTGTTATTTGGGCTATAAGAGTTGATTTCAAAAAAACTTTACTTGGTTACCTGCTACAACTTTTCAGGATAAAGTATCAATGTGACAGAGCGGCCTATTTTTAAGTAGGCCACCGCGCATTAGCCAACGTTTAAGTCATCACTGCGAATGAAAACATTATAAAGATTGAAAATACGTATATCATCGGTGACATCGCGTATCAGGCGCAGCTAACTCAAGTTCGAATACTCTACTCTAATTGATAGTAATTTTCGCCCTGCAGAGAGCTCAAAGCCATGAGCAGATGGTGTTGTTAACTGCTCAATCGAATTTGCCTGCTCGTCGCCAACCTGCTACACCAAGTACCCCCATGCTAAGGAAAATTAGCAGCAACGTGGAAGGTGCTGATACAGATATGCTCTGACCGCTTACCGTAAATGTAAAGTTTTCTACTCCTACATCCCATGCATCATTACCCCATTGGAAAATGATACCACCGGTTGCAGAACTGCTTGGAGTAACGCTTAGTCGCGCGTTAGTATTAGGTGCGATCCCTGTTCCGCTGCTGACTAGATTCCAAGAAATGTCATAAATATACCACTCAGCAACTTCATCACTTAACCATCCACCCATATCAAAACTGTCTATTGTAACGGTTGCCATTGGATCGATTGTATCTATGCGTATTTCAGCATGACTGGGATTAGGTTCTCCCCAAAGCGCACCATCTAAATCGCCATATCCACTTCCCCATCCAGACACGCCACCTGTTGTAGCAACATCCCCAAAAGAGTTCGCATCTATTGCTCTGTAAGATAAGTCAACGATTGCGCTATCTCCATAGGTGTTATCATCAAGAGCAGCCTCTAGGCTTGGGCTAGTAGTAAAATCTAGAGTAATCGTGCTAGCGAATGCTGAAGTACTAAATATAAGGCCGGTTAGTACGCCGGTAAACAGTAATTTTTTCATATATCTTCTCTTATATATTCTATTATTTGAATGCCCACTGCTTAAATGGCACTAATAACATGCAAATTTGATACTAATATTTTAAGAAGATACAATTTAAATAATAAAATCATATTGTTAAGTGGTTGTGCAGTTGATTTGTTGTGGCTTATTGGTTCTTTTATATATCTGAATGTAAAAATTACTGACAGTGAGTGGTATGAGATATATTTGACTACGGTAAAGCACAAATGAAAATGCTTAGGATAACTGCAATAGTAATGAGACACCTCATTGCATTGCGTGTTAAGCGTGCAAACAAATTGAACTTAATAACCTGTAACTTATATCTTAAAACCTGCACCCATTCCCTATCGCTTGAGACAAAGTGTCAAAAAAATTGACAAAAAGTTAACAGGCGCGGAAGAAGTAATGTCATAGGACAATGAAATCTATATCAACTAAAGACAGTTGCTTGTAATCCGTCATAGGCTCTGTTTGTGAGTGCCTGTAACAGTTGTCTTGTTACGCAATAAACTTTTTATCTAAAAATTGAATCATTTATATCTTACTGAATTTTGGTCTTTCTTTTAACTACCTGCATATCTCATTGCCACATCGCATCTTTTATAACTTTTGCCATAACGTTGCATAATGCCGTCATCATGCACAAAGCCGCTCTTCTCATACAGGTGAATGGCAACTGAACAATTTTTATTCGTTAATAAAAATAGAGTATTCAGTTGTTTTTGTTGCGCTTCATTAATAACGTATTTAAGAAGTGCTTGCCCCACTTTTAAATATCTAGCGTTACTAAACACTCCCATTTTAGTCAGTTCGAAATTGCCTTCGCCTTTATTCAGTAGAGCACATGTACCGACTATTCCTAAAGAAGGATGCTGCGCAAAGTAGATCTCTCCGCCTTTATCAATAATGTACTTTTTTGGACATTCGAGCACTTTTTTATCAATGTCTTCTAAGACAAACATTTCATTTATCCATTCTTTGTTTATAGTCTCGAAATAATGGGAAAGGTGGTCAGAAAACGATAGAAAAGTTACATTGGGATTGGACATTCAATTGCCTTTTAACAACACTGATTTTAAAAAAATACATATGTGAAAATCTCAATTATTATTATGTACGATAATGGAAGAATATTAAATTGTTATCAACCTATAGCCAGATAATGCAAATACAAAGCAAATAATTAAAAATGCCAGCACATTTTTAATAAGTCCATTAGTGTGTTCACCTAACAGATTGTCTTTATTACAGACCCATATTAGCAAGCCTACTGAAATAGGCAGTAATACCGCATTAGACGCCTGAGCCAATAAAATAAGTGCAATCGGCTTTATCCCTAGACTGGCTACAATAACTCCAAAAATAATAATGGTTAATGCTATTAATTTAAATCGTTTATCTGAAAGATGAGACCTAAAGCCAAATAACCCCGAAATGGCGTAAGCCGCTGCAAGCGGAGCGGTGATAGCCGATGTGAGTCCAGCGCAAAACATCCCTAGTCCGAAAAATAGTTGGGCTTGTTGACCTAGAAGAGGCTCGAGTTGTTGGGCAATATTGTCCGGATTCACTTGTGTTTGTGTAACAAAAAATGCTGTCACTGAACTGGACATAATTGCAAATGTCACCAAGCCACCCAAGCTTATAGAAGACATTAATTGTGCGTTTTGAGAACGCAATTCCCACTTGTCTGTGATGAAGTTGGGTCCGACTAAATCCCTCTGTTTTAAGGTGTCTTGTGCGCTAAGTCCTGAGTGTAAAAATAGGTTATATGGTACAACAGTTGTGCCAACTATCGCCAGAGCAAGCGTCAAATTATCCATGACTGGCGATGGCAAGCTAATTCCTTGGCTGAGAAGATTGATATTGACTCCTACTGTAAACATCATCGTGATAAACACTACACTCATCAACAAAACTAACAATATAAGGAATCGCTCAACTAAACTGTAATGACCAATTGATATAAGAAGAAATGCGGTTCCTCCGAGAATTAGAACCCAAGTCTGAATATCTAAGCCCAACGCGGCTTGTATTCCTAAAGCCGCGCCAATTAGATTGCCGCCTTCATAGGCTGCATTCCCTAAGCCTATTGCCAGAACGACTAATATCAAAATAAAAATACGAGCAATGGGGTTGGAGAGGCTTGACATGATAGCTTGAGACAAGCCAAGTCCAGAAACCGTGCCTAGCCTAGAGGCCATTTCTTGCAAGACATAAGTCGCAAACACTGAGAAGATTAAAAACCAGAGCAAAGAGTAAGCGGTCTGGGCTCCCACAACCGTTGCGGTCGTGACGGTTCCTGGACCAATAAAGGCAGCGGTTATAATTAAGCCTTTTATACTCGCTCGCATGATAGTATCCTAATTTGGGTTACTTTCTAAAGTCGCCGAGTTATTTAAAATCAATTACTCGTCGGCTTGCCCACATTGTATTAACATTATTAGTGCAATTGGTTAGCTACTATGGCACGCAAAAATTAATTCGCCAATAAAAATAAATATTTAAAGTCTTAAACGTAAAAATATATGAAAAAATGACTTTGTCTTTAGGGTGTTTACTAGGTGGATATGGGTCTAAAACCGCTATACAAAAAAAATGCAACCGCTAGGAAATTGATGCACTCACGCTTTTACGTGGAGGGGGTTATCTTAGGTGCTGCAAGTTGTCCTGAAATCCCTATGCCAAATATTTGGTTACCGTGGTTGTATAAACAAAAAAATAGCTTAGTGGCTGGCGATGAAATAACCGATAGTCTTTTCGCTTACTTTAAACATTGTCTAAATGATATGCGCAACAACAGCCTGTCGTTACCCAGTTATGTATATTATAATGATGTATCGGCTACTAATTGTAAGCCGCAAGATAACGAACCTATGAAAAAATGGTGCGAAGGTATATTGACTGCACACGGTGCAACACAAAGCAGTTGGCAGAGTGCTTGGAATCGAATGCAGAAAGCTGATCCTGACAGGGCGCCTCAGCTAGCAAAGGAGCTTAAGCGCTGTTTAAACATGTTCAGCACATTTGCTGACCCTACAAAAAAAATAAATCAATCTGCAAACCCTGAAGAATTGAAAAAGAAATTGCCAGTAATTGCTAAAAGTTTAGACAATTCGCTAACGTCTTACGTTAGAGTGTCTGGTGAATTGGCAAGCTACTTGCCCAATCAGTTTGAAACCTTTGCTCAACAACAGTGATCGCATCTTTTATTGCTATCTGCAGTGGTCAGATTGTGCGTATCACTATTTGGCAAACAGTAAGCGCTCAATCTGACAAATTAACATTGTGACTTTTCTAATCCATCCAATTCTTTATCTTTACGAATTTTTGCGCCAAGTATCTTTTCCACGTTTTTTCGTCCTAAGTATGCCACTGGTGCGTAATTGATTCGTTTTTTAAATATTTTCTTTAACGCTTTTTTCAATTTCATGATTGTGCCTCCAAATTAAAATAAGTTGTTGACCCACATGTACTTAATTACCATTGCTACTATTAGGAGAGTCCCACAGAATATTCTCACGGCATTCGTTACAAATGTATTTTTAAATATATGACCAAGTTTGACGTCCTTGTTTAGCGGATGTAAAGCCATGTCTACCTCCAATAATTTAAGGTATATTATCAGTAAGGATAGCACAAAGTATCTTGATATCAAGATAGTTTTTAAAGGTAAGTACATTGTCTAAAAAGCATAAACATGATTATAGCCAACTAAAATTGCTCTCAAAGAATATGGTAAAGGCGAATAAAAAAATAGCATCTGCATTTAAGAGCGCTCATAATTTGTATGATCTAAAGCAGTCCAGTTTCGAAGTGTTGTACGCATTGCTACGTGCTCCTGAACACACTTTAACACCCAGTAAATTATTGAAATTAACACATATCACAAGTGGCAGTTTGACGAGCAGAGTGGATAAACTCATAGACAAGAATCTGGTGCAAAAAAATAAAAGTGAACAAGATAAACGCGGAAGAACCATTACGCTTACACAAGAAGGTTACGACCTCATCACTAGGGTTTTGGATCATCATCACCACTATCTTGAAAGCGTATTTAGTCCGTTAAATCCAAAACAATGCGAAAAGCTAAATCGATTACTCGAAACATGGCTTCGAGAATAGTGCCAGCAACAAACGCTTTGGCACGGGTTGCTACGAAGTGGTTCAATAGTATTAATAAAATGGTTTAACAATGGCTAATATCACAATAGCAAGTAAAGCGAGGACAGGTAATTCGTTCAAAAATCGATAAAATCTAGGGGAATGAGTGTTTTTATTTTGCAAAAATAGCTTAACTAAAGCATACAAATACGCGTGGTAAAGGTAAAAGGCAACAACGAATACCAACTTGTAATGTAACCAAGTCGAAGCTTTAAACCAATCTGCTCCGTATGTGAAAATAGCGAGCAATCCAAATACTAACGTTAACACTGCAAAAGGTGTGACGAAAAACCACAATCGTCTTTGCATAATATTAAGCTGAGCTTTCACTTCTGCACTGTTGGATTCTGCGTTATACACAAAGAGTCTTGGTAAATAAAAAATACCAGCCATCCAAGCGATCATAAAAAATATATGTAAGGCTTTGTACCATGGCATTAACCAGATCTCTAACATCTTAACACTCCTAATAGAAATACAATCGTGCCCATCATTTTAACTAATGTTGCTGTCGAAGGACATAAGAATGCAGCATGTCCCAAGTGATGATCCCACGCATGATAAGTTGTTCATTTCCTGCATGAGCGCCAATTTCATCAGTAATTTGTTCCACTTTCAATTTTGATACCTGTTCTACGATCACCACCCCTCCTTGGCGCTTTTTATAGAGAAGCTCATATACTTCGGCTAAGGTGTTTTGATCTGACATAACATTTAAACGGTGCGATGTAATGGGGTAAGCATCCTTTTCTAAACTTATATCCAATCCTATTAACTTCCACTCATAAGATGACTCTTGGCTTAAATCAACACTGTTAGCTTGTTTCTTTTTGACGTTATCTGGAATTGCGTGTTGTAAAGTCTGATTCACCACTATTTGATTGGGGTGAGACTGCAAATAACCGTACATGTCCGCATCTTGACCATTCTTGAACACGCGAATGTCGGTGGCCATTAATGCCATTACACCTGTATTTTGAAGTTCATCGCGTATCAGAGTGGTTGTGTAGGGTAATCTTTGATACTCAAGCTGTTGAATGAAAATAGACCGGTTTGAGCAAAATTGTTTTGAGGTAACGTAGCCCGTAACTATAGTGATTAGTGCTGGCAGAATAATCTGTTGGGCCGTGCTTAATTCCATAGCGGCCGCTAAGGCAGCAAGCGGAGCGTGAAGCACAACAGCCAATAAACCCGCCAACCCTAATAAGGCATAACTTAATGTTAAATCGTGGATGTCTGCTTGAGGGATTTCACCTCCTAAGTCTTGAAGCAACATGATGATAGGTTGAAAGAACATGAAGCCAGCAAGCAAACCAATTGCCATCACGGCACCTATAATGCCACCTGGCACTCCAAGAGAAATTGCGACAATGGCAAGTAAAAACTTTGCTATGAAGAGTATCGAAATAGTTGATAAATGTGGCGAAGATTCAATAAATGACTTTATATTTATAAACTCAGAACCAAGCGCGTCAGGCAGAAAGATGCCAACAGTGCCTGTCGCTATCGCTGCGATTAATAATCGACTTATCATATTTAGCGGTCGGAATAATTTCATCGTAAACATAAGTTGCTTATTGAATAAACTACCCAGTATTCCTAAAAATATTCCTAGCAAAATGAATATTGGATAATGCCAGTAAGGTAGGTGTGAGAAATATAACCATTCCAACTCTGTTGAGTCCCCAAACACTAGCCGTGTTAAAACTGAACCCACTGCCGCAGCAAGCATAATAGGTACGAAAATATGAACTTTGTATTCCCTCATAACTACTTCCATTACGAAAATGACCGCAGCAAAAGGGGTATTGAACGCAGCTGAAATTCCTGCCGCTATTCCACAGCCAGCAAGAATTCTCAGGCTATTAAATGGCAGAGATAAATACCTTCCTATGTAATGGCTTGCAGCAGCAGCAAGATGGACAGTTGGTCCTTCTTTCCCAACAACGAATCCACTCGCTAAAGCAAGTATCCCCCCAAAAAACTGATTTATGCTGGTGGCCAGTGGAATGTGCCCATAATGCATTTTGAGACGATGTATCACGAAAGGAATGCCCAATCTGTAATGTTTAAAGCCTGTCAACAAGGCGATAAAAATCACTATGATGATTGACAAAACGGGTAATAACCATAGTTGCAAGCCGCTTAATGATGTATAATTTCCGACACTGCCAAGCACCTGAGTTTGAATCATTACCAAGCTCAACCTGAAAGTAATAATTACAACGGCCGATATAAAACCAGCGACTAATCCAACGACGCATAACTGTAATGTTGTTCTGGGATAAGAAAGCGCAAGTCGTAGGGCTTGTACCAAGGGCTCAACCAATAATAGTAAGATTTCAATTGATCATATCACAAAGTATAAATGAGGAGACAGTTTGGATCTAAAAGCTTATCGCGAGAAAGTTGGTTTTGCTCGATTTTATCTTTTTATCTTTGGTCTAATAGGGATTGCATTTTGGCTTGGGTATCAATTCGCACAAGCTGAGAAACAAACGCTTCTAGAAGAACAGCAACTGTTATCTAAAAGCCTTAACAATCTAACTAAGGTTCACGAAACTCTCAAGTCTGAACATAATATGTTAAAAGTGGAGTTGGATATTGCTCAACTGACCAATGAAAAAAATCAAGCAGACTACCAAGAAAGTTTAGAGCGCGAGCGAGCCCTAAAAGAGCAAGTATCATTTTATCAGCGCGTAATGGCTCCTGAGATGTCACAAGATGGCTTTGTCATCGACAAAATGCAAATTACTCCAACGAATAGCGAACACAACTATTTTGTAAACATGATTTTATTGCAGCATGAGAACATCAAAGCGGTAATAAAAGGCGATTTAGACATCACTATATATGGAAGTAAAAATGGTAAACCAAGTACTTTAAAGTTGGAAAGTGTGCAAGACGAACCCAAAGTTCCTCTGAGTTATGCATTCAAATATTTTCAGGTATTTCAAACATCAATCACATTGCCAAGCGATTTTCTCCCTGAAAGACTTGAAATAACCACCAGTGTCTATAAGTATCGTAAAAAACGGGGCGATTATAAAATCAGCATGCTATGGGAAGACGCATTAATAGAGTGAATACTTGATAAAATTAGTCAAGTATTAGATAATCTGTTATTAGCGCAACAGTAATTGTTAACCTATATAACACAACATAGCGAACATAATTTTGTGAATAGGCGAGTTTAATTAATAATTCGTTTGATAGTTTGGAGTGAACGATGTCTGCTGAATCAGTAATGCCAATAGAGTTTTCAGACGCGGCAGCAATTAAAGTGAAGACTTTAATTGCGGAAGAAGAAAACCCAGATTTAAAATTGAGAGTTTACGTAACCGGAGGTGGATGCTCAGGGTTTCAGTATGGTTTTACGTTTGACGAAAAGGTAAATGAGGGAGACATGACAATAGAAAAGCAGACAGTCACCCTTGTGGTTGACCCAATGAGTCTGCAATACTTGGTGGGCGGTACAGTCGACTACACCGAGGGCTTGGACGGCTCTAGATTTTTTGTCAACAATCCAAATGCTTCTACAACATGTGGGTGTGGGGCAAGTTTCAGCATCTAATAAAAATCTTTGTACTTAGCGAAAAATTTTCATATCAATTCTACCTAGGACGTGTAAATGTCTTTTATGGATAACATACAAAATGCAAATGGCTTGAAGCTTTTTGGCTCAACTACGTCTCCTTACGTACGCCGGCTACGCATATTGTTGCAGTCGGTTGAGCATGAGTTTGTGTTACTAGACATTTTTAACAGTAGAGATAGGGCTGTTATTCAGGGTAAAAATCCAACGCTAAAAATACCGATGTTAATGGACGATGGTCAAGTAGTCTTAGATTCTAGTAACATTTTCAGATATTTACGAGATAAATACGCGTTAAGCGACCTCAGTTTAGTTGAACAAAATGTATTAACTAGCATCGATGCAGTGAACGATGGATTGGTTCAAATGCTAATTTTATCCCGCTCTGAAATAGACATAAGCGCTGACAAACTCTACTTCAGAATCCAACGAGAAAGGCAAGAAACCGTATTTTCACACCTAGAAACAGAAGCGAAAGGCGGCAGATTTGAAGCATGGAATTATTTGTCGATCAGTCTGTACTGTTTACTCGACTGGGTAGAATTTAGAAATCTGTTTGATTTTTCAGATTATCCATCGTTAGTTAAGCTTTATGAGCAATGGCAAACATTGCCTATTTGCCAAGCGACCGACCCAAGGCAGTGAGGGATTCAAATTTCGATGGCTTGTTGCCGTCAAATATTTAGTCTACTCGGAATCTAAGCTCGAGTAGCTTTCTGAACTCCAAGCCTGTTTGGCAAATGGTACGCACCTGAGTTAAGTCGAAAAGTGGACTTCAGCTCGAATTGCGATACCAACTGATCCTCTGAAGTTTTCTTCGCGAAGCCACAAAACAAATGGTTCCACCTCTAAAAACATCCAATCTCTTAATACCCGACGCTTGTATCTAAAGCTTATCAATCTCTGTTCAGTTCGATAGCTGGGTTGAGATACGCCGTTAGCACTGGCCGTAAGTAGATAACTTGCATCTTGCTTGTCTACTACTACATATTGAAATTCATGCCTCCATACCCAATCATTTCTATTATCTCTGAACTCGAATCTATTGTGTATCTGAAAAGCCATGTGATCGCTTACTATCACTGAATAATCAGAAGTGAGTTCAACACTGAGTTTATCACCAGAAAAATAATTCGCTTCGGCATAATACGTGAGGGTCGAATCGGGAGAAAATTTTATGTCATCTTTGTACCTAGCTCTTGTGTAAACTTGCGTTCCTCTGCCTAAGCCTATTCGATAAGAAACTTTGTCCGATTCGTCTTTTTTGAACTGGACCCCGACAGACGCTGAATTACGATTATTTCTATTGTCATCTCTCGCCGCTTTAACGGGTTGATCGAAAATACCTTCTTCTTCGTCAGATAGAAACAGTTCGACTCTATCTTCTAACGCTGGCAGTTTGACCCTGATCCTGAATCTAAAATCAAATTCAGAGAGATCCCCTGATCTCGGTTCCCATCCAAAACGCACTCTGCCTGCAGATGTTGCCGGCTTGTTGTTTTCTATGTCAGTTTTTAAAAACCAGCTATTTATGGCCTGAACACTGTTATTCACCCCGTGGTTTAGATAGCAATAACCGTCATCTATCCAGTGAAATTCGCCGCAAAACGCATATGCAACCTCGTATTTTAGGTCAGTTGCAGTTTGTTCATGTAGCTTTGAATCCACTTGAGCTTTCAATAAACAGCAAGGGAGCAACAAAAATAACAGTAATATAATTTGTCGTGTATTCAGAAAATAAATCCCTTGGCAAAGTTTGAATGCGGGCAGTTTAATATTCTTAGGTGTCAAAAATAATTACTAAGATAGAAGTAAAATCAATGATATTAATTGCTTTATGCGTATAATACCACCTATCGAGCGTTGTTATATTTATAACAACCGCAACTACTAGTTGGCAACCTCTTTTATCTATAGGATCTTTTATGGGATTTGGTGGAATAAGCTTATGGCAAGTTCTTATTATATTGGTCATCGTTATATTGCTGTTCGGAACTTCAAAACTGAAAAATGTCGGTTCGGACCTGGGGTCTGCGCTTAAGGGGTTTAAAAAGTCGATAAAAGATGACGAGGATGAAGCCGAGAAAAAAGACGCTGACTTCGAGTCTTTATCCAAACCGAATGAAAAATCATCTGAGCAGCAAGTTGAGACCGATAAACGCGACAAACAGAAGCAAGCCTCGAAAGATTAATGTTTGATATCGGATTTTGGGAAATTGCGATAATAGGCATCTTAGCCCTTCTAATTCTAGGGCCTGAGAGATTGCCTGGCGCAATAAAGTCAACGATGTCGACGGTGCGCAGTATAAAGCAGATGGCGGCAGGATTTAAAGCTGAGGTGGCTAGCCAAATAGATGCTCATGAACTGCATTCTAATCTCAAAAAAGCTGAAGAGATGGGAATGAAAAATATTGGAGAGGATCTCCAGAAATCTGTTGATGAATTAAAAGCTGCTGCTGAATCGGTTCAGCGACCATACGAAAAAGCTAAAGGCGACGAAGAGCCTAGCGAAGCAGCGGATATTTCAATGTTATTGCCAAAAAGCGAAAGCCAAAATTCGGTTTCGCCAAAATCTTCCGATGAGAGTAAAGACCAAAAAACATGAGTGAATCAACAGGTCTAATCGCCCATTTAATAGAGCTGAGATCGAGAATACTCAAAGCTCTGGCATCGGTATTAGTTGTATTTTTATGTTTGGTGTATTTTGCTCAAGATTTGTATCAATATTTAGCAATGCCGTTAGTTGCCAGTTTGCCCGAGGGCGCCAGCATGATAGCAACAGATGTTGCCTCTCCCTTCCTTGCGCCTTTTAAATTAACCTTAGTGCTCTCATTCTTTGTCGCCATACCATACGTCCTGTATCAAATTTGGGCATTCGTTGCGCCTGGTCTGTATCAAAAAGAGAAAAAACTCATCGCCCCATTGCTCGCAAGCAGTACTTTGTTGTTCTATGCGGGAATGGCCTTTGCCTACTATGTCGTTTTCCCATTGGCGTTTTTATTCTTCAACAGCGTGGCACCAGAAGGTGTATTGGTCAGCACCGATATTTCCAGTTACCTGAATTTCGTTCTCAAGTTATTTTTTGCGTTTGGCTTAGCGTTTGAAATACCCATTGCAGTCATTCTAATGTGTTGGACAGGTGTGACAGATGCGAAGAAACTCGCTCAAAAAAGACCATATGTCATAGTGGGTGCGTTTGTATTGGGGATGTTACTTACCCCTCCAGATATTATATCTCAAACCCTATTGGCTATACCGATGTGGATCTTGTTCGAATTAGGTGTGCTTATCGGGGGGATGTATTCAAGAAAAAAAACCGATGGTACAGCACAAGACGATACTACTGACGAAACTAAAGCGACTAGCTCTAGTCATAATGATTCTGAGTATAATTCAGATTTTGACGATCATGCTCATAATGATACTGAAAATTATGATGAGCCTGACAAACCGTCTAAGCCGTAAATAGTTATAATCTGCAAGACAGATGGTGAATGTTCACGCAACGCACTATTGACCAATAGTACATGTAAACACCATCACTTTGTGTGTTACTGAGTTCAAAACGTAAAACAATAAGGAAGAACCATTATGGTATCTTTGCCAATAAAAAAACCAATTCAGTTGCTATGTACAACCGCATTAGCTCTAATAATGTTTACTCCGAATCATGCTGTTGCCCAGACAGATGAAATAAATCAGTGCAGAGTAATTCAAGACCCAACGAAGCGTTTAGCTTGTTATGATAAACTATACGGTCGCATTAATGTAGATGGCTCCCAAGTTTCAAACACAGTTCAGCAGGTAGCAAAGGAACTAGATCCAATTGAGCAAAGAGCGCAGGCTCTGATGGCTAAGTCAAACAAGGCTGCGTCACCTTTTGATGATTCAAACCCAAGACTTAATAATAATTCATCAAAGATGGTTCTGAGCGATGATAGTTTTGGTGCTGAACAAATTGCAGATACATCGTCTTCGGACTCTGATCAAATGTTAGCAATAATAAATGCGATTGATACAAACCAACGAGATTTAAGAACCGTTACTCTTGCCAATGGTCAAATTTGGAGAGAGCTACAAAGCAGTAGACTAGACTTAGATGTGGGCGACCAAGTTGTTATTAAAAAAGGCTTAGTGGGTGGGTATTTACTCACTACAGAGTCAAGCAACCGAAACTCTCGTGTTAAACGCCTTGAATAATAACCATTATGGCTGGGTTGATTCGGGCGTAAATTTGTTAGACCCAAGAATCAATAAAACAGATGTGCTAATACGAAGTTCATTAGAAGGTGTTTTACATATTTTAGTGATTGCGTCTAACTTAGAGGAATCTGTTGAAGCGCTTAAACTTAAAAAGAAAATCAACCCAGAAAATAGACGTTTTAGGTTCGTAGAAACGACCGGAACGCTTCAAGATACACCCAAATACCCCATCATCGAATCAACCGTTGGCATCCATCCGCATTATGCTGACCAAGCCGATACATCTACTTTTACTAAAATAAAAACGCTATGTGTCGATAACCAAGTCAGAATGATAGGGGAATGCGGACTTGATTTTAATCGCAATTTTTCAACTCCTGCCAATCAACTGTATGCATTTGAATCACAATTGGAACTCGCTGCAGAGTTAGGAATCGGTGTATATTTGCATGAGAGGGATGCTTTTGAGCAGCAGATTGCATTATTAGAGAAATATAGCCCTTACATACCAGTAAAGGTTGCGCACTGTTTTACCGGAAACACCGAGCAAATGTTGGCTTATCTAAGCTTCGATTGTTATATAGGGGTAACAGGATGGATTTGCGATCCAAAACGAGGTGACAGTTTAAGACGCGCTGTGGTTGAATTACCATTGGAAAAAATGCTATTGGAGACAGACTCGCCTTACTTGTTTCCAAAGACCGTACGTCCCAGGAAAAGTGTGAATGAGCCAAGTTATTTACCCTACATTGCAAACGAAGTCGCAAATATAAAAAAGCTGGATTTAGACATAATTAAACAACATTCATTCAACAACGCTTATTCTTTATTTTTTGAGTGACGAGGGTAAAAATATATGGTGAAAATAACGAAATCCAGTCTTACGAAAAACGTTATCGTCATCACTACTTCTCTTGTTGCGATAAGCCTACACGTGTTTTTGAGCTATTCTTTAGTAAGCTTAAGCTTTAGTCTGAATCAAATATTAGCTCTTGCAACCTCCATCATTTTCGTTTTGCAAACCTGTATTCTGGGGTATGCATTTTCAAGGTTAAATACCCCTTATTTTTTATATTCATCCATAGTTGTCCTATTACTTACGTTTATTTTATCGGTTGTCGTATCTAAAGAATCCTTTCTGTCCGAGCCTACCAGTTTCTATTTTCCACTTATTCTAGTCGCTCTTTGGGTTGTTAATGGGCTTATTGCGTATAAAGCTAAGGTAACACTTGATTTTAATATAAAAAGACTTAGCTTAGCCTATAAGCGAATATCCAATAAAAACAAGAAGCTTTCCCAAACTGTTGCTTCATTGAAAAAAGAGCTTGAAGCACAAGACGATGACTTAAATTACAGACTTGGAGAGCGCAATCTTGAACTTGAAATAGCATTAAGGGAATTGTCCGAGAGAAATCAAGAGCTCGAAAGGTTAAGTGCGATCGATGCGTTAACAGGGTTAATGAACAGGCGATACTTCGATAAAAGGATGTTGGCAGAAACTCGTCGTAGCAAGAGAGAGCAGACCCCTTTAGGAGTCGCTCTTCTAGATATCGACCATTTTAAAAAGATAAACGATAGATATGGTCATTTATGCGGCGACCACTGTTTGAAAGAGTTTTCAAACATTCTAAAAGACGAAGTTAAACGGCCATCTGATACTATTTCTCGATACGGTGGAGAAGAGTTTGTATTGATTCTTCCTAACACTAACCAAGATGGTGTATGTCAGTTATTAGAGCGCATCAGGCTCCGTCTAGAAAACACAGTCATCTATTATAAAGAGGTTCAGTTCGTCATGACCGTCAGTATCGGAGGTTGTTCGCGAATTGTTGAGGACGATTCTGAGAACATCAGTCTTTTAGGATATGTTGACAATCTGTTATATCAAGCCAAAGAAAGTGGAAGGAATAAAACAATAATTAAGCCTTTTGAATAGAACTCAAAATAAAACCCGCGTAAATATCGGATTATTTTTTACTTTTAAGTATAATAAAAACATTGCTTTATAGGGAACTCTTATGTCTTTAATACTACCGTCACGTCCTAGGCGACTAAGAAGAAGTGCTGCACTGAGAAATTTAGTTGCTCAAAATACCCTTACTCCAAACGACCTGATTTTTCCTATGTTTGTACTTCCTGGAAACAATCAGACCGAGTCCATCGAATCTATGCCGGATATCAAACGCTTCAGCATAGATTTGTTGGTTGAAGAAGTCGGCGAGTGTCTTGATCTGGGGATCCAGCACTTTGCTATTTTTCCTGTAGTAGGCGACGATAAAAAATCATTAGATGCGGCAGAAGCCTTTGCCGATGATGGCTTGGCGCAATGCGCTACGCGAGCTTTGAAAGAAAAGTTTGCTGATAAAATATGCGTGATAACGGACGTGGCACTGGATCCTTTTACCACCCACGGTCAAGATGGCTTAATCGATGAAAATGCGTATGTCTTAAATGATGAAACCGTAGAAGTGCTTATCAATCAGGCCTTATCCCACGCTCGAGCAGGTGCTGACATCGTTGCTCCGTCCGATATGATGGATGGTCGGGTGGGTGCCATAAGAGACGCTCTTGAAGCCCACGGCTTCACAAATACTTGTATTATGGCTTATTCAGCAAAGTACGCTTCTAATTATTATGGACCCTTTAGAGACGCGGTTGGCTCAGCCGGAAATATCAAAGGTGGAAACAAAAAAAACTATCAAATGGATCCGGCCAATTCTGATGAAGCGCTGTTAGAAATTGAATTAGACATAAATGAAGGCGCAGATATGGTAATGATTAAACCCGGAATGCCGTATTTAGACTTAGTTCAACGTTGTAAAGAAACCTTTAAAGTCCCCACTTTTGCTTATCAAGTAAGCGGCGAATATGCCATGCATAAAGCGGCTTTTGCACAAGGATGGCTAGATGAAGATAAGGTTATTTTGGAGTCTTTACTTTCATTCAAACGCGCTGGCGCGGATGGCATCCTGACATATTTTGCCAAAGATGCCGCAAAATTACTTAACGTTTGAGTGTGTATTACGTTCGGTTATTAAATACTGAATTTTAAATTGTCTATAAGACGAGTTTTCCCTAGAAACGCTGCTGCAAGAATAACCAAATCTTTATCTTCGTGTCCAACTTGCAGCAATGTTTCGGCATTTCTAAGTTCGATATAATCTGGCTTAAACCCATCAGCAGCCAATGCTTCCTTTGCCTGTTGAACAATGTTTGAGAAGTCTCTGCGTCCACTTAATATTTCATCTGCTATTTGATTAATTTGTTCATACAGTCTAGGCGCAATTGCTCTTTGCTCAGTGGACAAATATCCGTTTCTGGAACTAAGTGCTAGACCGTCTTTAGCTCTTTGCGTTGCCACGCCGTGAATAGTTAGGTTCATCGATAAATCAGTTACCATTGCCTTAATGACCTGAAGCTGTTGGAAGTCTTTTTCGCCAAAAAAAGCGTGGTTTGGCTGTACCATATTAAACAACTTGCACACAATCGTTGCTACGCCTCTAAAGTGGCCTGGACGACTTGCGCCGCAAATCATGTAAGACAAACTTGGGACTTCGACAAAAGTTTGCTGTTCAAGCCCTCTACTGTATATATCTTCTACTTTGGGCATAAACAATAAATCTACGCCGAGAGATTCTAAAGATGACTTATCTTGTTCTAGTGTTCTTGGATAAGCATCAAGGTCTTCATCAGGACCAAACTGTAAGGGATTGACAAAAATAGAAACCACGACTTTAGAAGCAATCTTTTTCGCTTCTTTTACTAGTTGCAAATGTCCTTCGTGAAGATTCCCCATAGTGGGTACAAAGGCTATATTTTCTTTGCTTGACTGCCAGTTTCGGCGTAATTCTCTTAACTGAATGATTTCTTCTACTACTCGCATAATAAGCTCATTAATTTATTAATCGAAAGAATGTTCGGGACCAGGAAAGTCTAGGTTTTTCACTTCTTTAATATAGCTTGCGACACCCTGTCTAATATCACCGGTAATATCTAAATAATTTTTTGAAAACTTTGGCATATAATTGGCGCTGATCCCAAGCATATCGTGCATCACCAAAATTTGTCCGTCGGTGTCAACGCCTGCTCCGATCCCTATCACTGGGATCGATAATTCTTCCGACACTTGCTTAGCGAGTTTTGCTGGAACACATTCAAGCACCAATAACTGCACGCCAGCTTTTTCAAGACTTCTTGCGGATTTAAGAAGTTGTTCGGCTTGATGATCTTCTCGGCCTTGTACTTTAAATCCACCCAAGACATTTACCGACTGCGGAGTGAGTCCTAAGTGACCACACACGGGCACTGAGCGCTCTACAAGTCCTTGGATTATTTCTAACAACCAATCACCGCCTTCTAATTTGACCATGCTTGCGCCCGCGCGGATCAGTTCGGCTGCGTTGGAATAAGCAGTAGATTTGTCGCTGTAGCTCATAAAAGGCATATCTGCTACAACAAAAGCTCGTTGAGCACCAGCTCTCACACATTTTGTATGATATGCGATTTCCTTCGTGGTTACCCCTAGCGTATCATCAGCGCCTTGTAACACCATACCAAGCGAATCACCGATGAGAATAACATCGATTAATTGCTCATCAAACAACTTAGCGAAGCTAGCATCGTAAGCGGTTAACGCGGCTATTTTCTCTTGGTTTTGCTTCATTTTTAATAAACTAGAAACGGTTACTTTTTTCATGAATATAAACCTTTTTATTATTATTCTTTGTTAAACTACAAACTCATTAGGGGTGAATTTGAATGGCAGCCTTTTTAAGCCATTTAGTGAGCATTCTTTGACCCAAACTGAAATTTTTCTTCCATCCTGCATGATTAAGTCTGGCGCTATTTCGAATAGTGGCACCATAACGAATTCTCTGTCAGCCATTCCATAATGAGGCAGAGTCAGTTGTTCATTATCCATCTTAAGGTTGTTAAATAGCAATATATCTAAATCCAATGTACGAGGTCCCCAACGTTGCTCGTTGCGTACTCGTCCGTTGGTATTTTCAACACTTTGTAAATATTCAAGCAATTCGATAGGTGAAAACGAAGTATTGATTTGGCAGACTGCGTTCACAAAATTAGGTTGGTTTTTCGGTCCCATAGGCGCGCTCTGATACAAATGCGAGCATACTTGAACACTTATCTGCTCATTTTTATGCATATCTAAAAGCGCTTTTCGGATCTGTTGGATAGGATCTTCCAAGTTGCTCCCTAACCCAATGAACGCAACATCGGACATCATTTTCGGTTTTCCTTATTTTTCACTTTCTTTCGATTGCGGCGTCGAGGTGTCTTATTTGGCAGAGCTTGTAAAAGTTTATTTTTATTTGCATCATTGGCAGTTTGAAACTCAGTCCACCATTGGGAAATTTCAAGTAATTCACCACCTTCAACTTCTCCTCGTAATAGTAAGAAGTCGTATGCTGCTCGAAATTTCGGATGAGTTAATAGTTGTAAAGTGCGTCTGCCTTGTCGCTTTTGAAGCCGTAATTGTAAAGACCAGATGTCACGTATGACAATGCTAAATCGTTTGGGTATCATTATTTTTCGGCATTGTTGAAAGATAACGTCTGCGCTTGCCAGGTTGACAGCATCGTGCCATGGGATAGAAGATTCATTCATGCGCTCTTGTGCTCGCTCTTCCATTGGATACCATAAAAATGCTGCGTACAGGAAGGCTGGCGTAATGCGCTGATTATTATTAATTCGATTATCGGTATTTTTTAGCATTTTGATGACGAATTGATATTCTTTGCTGTTTACATCGGTGAGCAGAGGCATCAACAGAGGAAATAAGGGAGCGAGTAAATGATAGTGTATGAGTTTTTCAAATGTAATTACGCCGCATCCACTCAATAACAATTTATTTATTTCTTCAAATAATCTTGCTGGCGGTACTTTGCTTAGCAGATGAGCATTTTTTCTAATGCTTGAAGTAAGTTCTTTATCAATAAACATATTGAGCTTGCTCGCAAAGCGAATTGCTCTGATCATGCGAACGGGATCTTCCATGAATCTCAATTCACTATTGCCTATTATTTTAATTTTTCCACTAGCAATATCGTTAAGACCATCTGCGAAATCTAATATACTTTCATCTTTAATACAGAAATACATCGCATTAAAAGTAAAATCTCGTCTGGCCGCGTCTTCTTCAATGCTTCCAAATATGTTATCCCTAACCAACTGGCCTGATTCATTTTGTTTAGCCAATGGCTCGAGTTTTTTATGTTTATCGCTGCTGCTGTCAGACTCTTCCGGCTCTTTCGAGCTCTCATTTGTATGATGTCCTCGAAATGTCGCGACCTCAATAATTTCTCGTCCAAAGGTAATGTGAGCTAGCCTGAATCTGCGACCAATTAAACGACAGTTTCTAAAACAACTTTTAATTTGCTCCGGTGTGGCATTAGTCACCACATCAAAGTCCTTTGGTGTTTGCCCTAAAAGGGTATCTCTAACACATCCTCCAACCGCATAGGCTTCATAGTCATTGTCGATAAGACGCTCAAGCACTTTCAAAGTGTTGGGCGAGAGATCTCTGCAACGCATATTATGCTGATCGCGGCTGATAACGACCGGTTTCAAGCGTACTATATTGTTGTTATTAGATACGTGTTGGTTAACTGCCATATTTTACCTGTTTAATAGCGCTTGGAGTCACCTTATGTCCTTTGGTAATTTTTATTCAAAATAAGAGTATACGCCATTTGTTGTAGAAATTAGAATTTCTGATTTCTTGGGCATTTGAATCGAGTTCCATTTATCTATTGCCCAGCCTAAGAGTGTATTTATATTTGTGGAACGAGAAATAATCTTTTCATCAAATCCGATAATTTTCAGCGCCAACTTTAAATTGTCCAAGGGAATTGAGTCGTCTATTGACGGTGAATGATGCTGTTTCGACAGTTTTTGATTTGGCTTTTGTACCAATATTGGCATGTGCCCATAGTGGGGCGGGACTGTCTGAAAGGCGTCGTACAGAGCCAAATGAATAGGAGTCGTATCTAGTAAATCGTTTCCCCTAATAATATCCGTTACACCTTGTTCTATATCATCGACTACCACAGCTAGATGGTATGCATAAATTGTGTCTGCCCTGCGCAATACAGGATCTTCACTCGCAATCGGGTGAGTGATATTTACCTTGCCAAGAAATTTATCAAAAAATGCGTTATGACAGCAATGTTGCTTAAACCTCACAGCATTTTGTGTAAATGGCAATTGTTTGTCTCTGCAATATCGGTCATAAAATTGACTTCGAGCTCTTATTTGTTTTCGACTGCAATTACAACCATAAATTAATTCAGCACTATTTAATTTGTTTAAATACTGATGGTACAGTTCATGTCGTTCGCTTTGCAGTATTACTTCTGAGTCCCAATCTAAACAATGAGCCTTAAGAGAATGTAAAATAATCTCTATAAACTTTGGATCGATTCGAGGAGTATCAATGTCTTCGATTCTTATTAACCATTTTCCGTTGTTTGCGCGCGCATCTAAAAAACTTACTAAAGCACATAGTAAGGAACCAAAATGCAGAGGACCCGAGGGGGAAGGAGCGAAACGCCCAACATATGCGTTAATATTTTGGGCTGTGACTGAATGAGACATAAGGTATTGTCGATAGAATCAACACTTAACCTTGCAGTTGCTTCTCTTTTATTTCAGCCATAGTTTTGCAATCTATGCACAAGTCGGCTGTTGGACGGGCTTCTAAACGCTTTATTCCAATGTCTATGCCGCAAGTATCGCAAAAACCAAAATCGTCTTCTTCAATGCGCTTTAATGTCTTTTCTATCTTTTTAATGAGTTTGCGCTCTCTGTCTCTGGTACGTAACTCCAAAGAGAACTCTTCTTCTTGAGCCGCACGATCTACAGGGTCTGGAAAGTTAGCAGCCTCGTCTTGCATGTGGTGTACAGTTCGATCGACTTCTTTTCTTAATTGGTCTCGCCAAGCAATGAGTATTTTCCGAAAGTGACCTAACTGGTCTTCATTCATATACTCTTCATCTTGTTTTTCTTGGTATGGAGCAAGTTTTGCTAGTGCTAACAATCCAATGGATTTTGTATTTTCTGTTGGCATTTGGCCATTCTCCTAAACTCAATATTAATGAGCTTCAGTAATCAGACATCTTTACTATTACTATATCAACGTCGAATTTATTACAAGCTACATATTACGCTGTTAGGCTAAAATATTAGACCTATTGCGCGAGATTTGCATAATCGGTAATGCAAAAAAGCAGACAGATTTTTTCAAGCCGGTAATATGGGGCTTTTTTTTCAAAAAGCAATCTTTTTTTAAGAAAAAAACGGGATTTCGTGAGTTAGTTCAATTCCACGCCAATCTAATCTGCATCCATAACACAAAATATGGACGCCAGCTCTGCAGGCGCGTGTGACTGCTTCTGCATATCTGGGGTCGATGTTTTCGGCAATTTCAAAATGCTTTATTCCTTCTCTCATCACACAAAACAATAAATAAGCTTCTTTGCCTCTGTGCACAATGTCTATTAATTCTTCGCAGTGTTTCAGTCCACGTTTGGTGACGGTATCTGGAAACCTAGCAATATTACCTTCGGCCAGAGTGACCGATTTTACCTCCAAATAACAATCGGATATTCCATCTTCTTGCAATAAAAAATCAATTCTACTGTCGTTTACTCTTTTCTCTGGCAAAATTACCGAGTACTGGCTGAGTTGATAGATGCTATGCTTTTTTAGCGCAGACCACACGACTTTGTTGGCGTTATTAGTATTAACACAAATTTTCTGCCCATCTGGTGATGTTGAGTATTCCCAAGTGTACTTATATTTGCGATTTGGATTATTCGATTTGCTTAAATAAACTACGCTACCCGGAACATCACAGGTTGTCATAGCACCAGTGTTTGGACAATGCACCGTTATAGTGGAACCGTCTTGTAATGTCACATCCGCTAAAAAACGCTTATATCTTTTTATTAAAATGGCCTCGGTTAAGGCTGAACTAAACTCGAACATTTGCTATTCTTCTTTTTATTTTAAAACTTTCGTAGGAGTTCTAATGGCATTTTTCGAAGTTGAACTTACCACTCAAGAGGCTAGTTTACCTTATTCTAACTCGACACTAGTTTCTTTCTGTAATTCAGGAGCAAAAGTTCATCTGGTCGATGATATTGCTAACAGACAAAGAGCCATACAACAATCGTCGCGCAAGGTCGCTGCAACGGGCGTCACTGACATAAAATTTATTGGTGATTGGTCCTTAATGGATCAGATGCTATTTGCTCAAAGTTTCTGCGGTCCAGACTTTAACGGGAAGTTCGAGTGGGCAAGCAAATCTGATAAAACACAATTAGATGGCTACTTAGATGTATTAATGTTCACCAGAAATCTCGTCAACCAAACTCCAGAAAAAATGAGTCCTCAATCGCTTGCAGACCAGGCGCAGGAATATATATCAGCTATCGCTGGAAACGATGTAAGCTTCAAACGTTGGACTGGAGAAGAACTTAAATCTGCTAATTGGATGGGCATATACGAAGTTGGCAGAGGAAGTGAACGACCGCCTGTGTTACTTGAAATAGATTATAATCCTAATGCTTCAGAGAAAATAGACACTGCGCTAGTGGGTAAAGGAATCACCTTTGACAGCGGTGGATACAGTATAAAATCTAGCGAAGGGATGCTTGATATGAAATGCGACATGGGCGGCGCAGCGACGGTGGTAGGCGCGCTAGCTTACGCTATAAAGCAGGGCCTTTCTAAACGTGTAAAAGTCTTTCTGTGTTGCGCTGAAAACTTAATAAGTGGTCACGCATACAAGCTCGGCGACATTATTACCTATAAAAATGGTGTAACCGTTGAAATTGTGAATACTGACGCGGAGGGTCGCTTGGTGTTGGCTGATGGTTTAATGGCCGCCTCTGAATGTCGTCCCGATCTGATATTGGATGCGGCAACGCTAACCGGAGCGGCCGTTGCTGCCCTCGGAAAGCACTATAATGCAGTATTCAGTCTTAATGATTCAGCCTGTGACAAATTCCTAGCGGTGGCAAAAAACCAATTAGAACCTCACTGGAGACTGCCCTTAGAGTCATGGCATGCTGACCAATGCCCATCTCCGTTTGCTGATACCGCCAATAGTAGACCGCAAAAAGGAGGTGGCTCCGGCGGTGCATCAAATGCTGCGGGATTTTTATCTCGTTTTGTCGATTTGAATAATTGCCAATGGTTACATCTCGATTTAGCCGCAGCATACAGTAGACAAGCAGACGACGTTATGCCGGCTGGAGCAACTGCTATGGGGATCCGAGCTATTGCTGACATGTTAGTGACACAATAAACGGGAGAAAGCGCAGCGTTATAATCCGCCTAATCTTTCGGCGAACTCTTTATAGCGGCTGACATCGTTTTGATCGAACATAGGTTCGCCCTCCTCATTTTCTTCCTTAACAACGAGAAGATGTTCTCTGGCGAGCCTCTGTACTCGGCTCTGTTGTACACCAAGAAATTCGGCAACTTCTGAAACTGACATTAACGACATTAGGATCTCCATTAAGCAAGCTAGTGTGAGTTTTTGTGTGTTTATTTAACGACGAAAAAGTAAAAAACTTGATACATATAACTGCAATTTAAACTAAGGTTGAATCTTAATGTTCGACATTTTATCCGCCGCAACGATACTTTTTCTTATCATGGATCCTATTGGTAATTTACCAATTTACATGACGGTATTAAAATCACTCGATCCAAAAAGACGTAATTTTGTGATTCTGAGAGAATTATGTATCGCTCTATTCATTCTTTTCGTTTTCCTTTTTTCTGGTCAAGGGCTGCTTAATTTTTTACAAGTCGAACAGGAAACAGTGAGCATAGCCGGTGGTATTATTCTTTTTATTATCGCGCTTAAGATGATTTTTCCTAAACCAGGTGGGATAATGAACTTGCCAGAATCAGAAGAGCCATTAATTGTGCCACTGGCGGTGCCAATGATCGCGGGTCCTTCTACTATGGCAGCATTGATTTTGCTTGCTAATCAGCAACCGGATAAGATGATGCATTGGAGTTTGGCACTCTTATTAGCATGGAGTGTCAGTGCGTGTATACTCATGCTGTCTAGCCCTATTCACAAACTGCTTACCGATAAAGGGTTGCGGGCTGTTGAGCGGCTAATGGGGATGGTTTTAATAATGATCGCTATTCAGATGCTTCTAAATGGCATAACCGTATACGTTGAACATCTAGTAATGAAACACTAAATTCATCACAGCGTAAGGAAATAGATGAAAATTAGAACGAACAAATTAAATACATTTGGCGAAATTCGCGAATTAAAATTCCCCGCAAACATGGTGTTTGCATGTGCTTTAATGCAAAGGATGTTACCTAACTATATTTTGTTTTCAGCTAATACAGGTTTTGGTGATGCTCATGTGGCCCAATCCATATTAAATTTGATTTGGGAAAGGTGCATGTCTTCTAAGAACAATTTTAATACTGAGGTTCAACTTGAAAAGTTAGAAGCTATTACTCCAGATGTCGACCATTTTGATGTATTTGCTGTTTACCCAGCTTTGGATTTTTGCATGGCTTTAAATTCATGCATTAATAGTTATACAGATAATATTCAAAATGCTCCCGTCACAGTTGCCAAATTGAGTCAAGGTTCCGTTGAGGCGTACATTTTGGTTAGTAGCGATTCCGAGCTTGATAATCAACAAATAAAACAACACGCTTTGATGCAATACGAAATAGACACTCAAGCGAGTCTAATTGAGTTTTGCTCAACCAATAGAATGGATAAGGATAACATAAAGGCTTTGCGCTCCGATTTGATAGCACAAAATACCAGTAACTTGGGGATGCAGTTAGATTTGTGACCAATGTTATTGGCTGTTGTTGGTGTCAAATGAATTTTGATAAAGGTGCGCAGAAACTTGACTTGTTTTTATTTGTTTAATTAATAGAAAACCATCAGGCGGTATAAAAGAATCATTGTGTCCAACTTCAATGTAGACATATCCATTTTCCGCAAACATCTTGTTGTCAGCTAACATGGCCAGACTTTGAGTCACTAATTCCTTGCCAAAAGGGGGGTCGACAAACACGATATCAAAAGGACTTTGGCCACTAAAGTCAATGTCGAATGCATTGCTATTTAGCACTTTTGAACGTTCCATTTCTTTTAATGTGATTAAGTTTGTTTCAATATTCTTTGCGACTTTTTTATCTTGCTCCACAAAACATACATGTTTTGCTCCCCTGGACAACGCTTCAATTCCCAAACTGCCACTACCGGCAAATAGATCTAAGCACCGAGCATTGGAAACATTCATCATTAACCAGTTAAACAGTGTTTCTTTGACTCTATCACCAGTGGGTCTTAAACCTTCACTGACAAGAACAGGTAGACGTCTTCCTCTATGCTCGCCTGCAATAATTCGTATAAGGCCTTTCTGATTCGATTGCTTTTTTGAAGACTTGTTTGCTACTTGCGACTTTTTTCTGAATGAATTTCTGTTATTACGTATTGGCGGCATAGGGTAACTAAGTGATATAATTTAATGATTAAGTGTATCAATATATTGAATGCTATGCCGTATTAAAGGGGTTTAAATTGTTTAATTGGTTTAAAAAAGACAAAGATTCAAAAGATAAAGCGTCGAATAAAGAAAATAATGCCTCGCCGGAACAACGAAAAAAAGATTCCGATTCATCGAAAGAAGCATTGGTTGATAATGAGACATCTTTAAATATTGACAATGAATCAGCTGTGGAAGAAGTGAAAAATGCCTCTCTGGAACTAGAAAATACGCAGGGGAGGGATGTAAACGCAGATGAAATGACGCTTAAGACTCAGCAATTAAGCGATGAAGAAGAGTCGAAAAAAACAATCCATGGGCAATCAACAACGCCTGAAATTCAAGACGAGCAAAACCAACAAGACAAAGAAACGCTAAAACCGTTTGAGCAAACACAAGATACCGCAATAGTAGATAAGCAGGATTCATTAGAGACGGATATATCAACCCAAGAAGATCCGGGAAAAGCAGCAGAAAAGCAGGGATTTTTTGCAAGACTAAAAGCAAGTTTATCCAAGACCAAAGCAAATATTGGCAGCGGCTTTAGTGGACTGTTATTGGGAAAGAGTATCGATGATGATTTGTATGAAGATTTAGAGACTCAGCTGCTCATCGCAGACGTTGGAATGAAAACTACCAATAAAATTATTGATGAGCTTACCACTAATGCTAAGAGGTCACAGTTGAAAGATGGTGACGCCTTATCGAAAATGCTGCAACAACAGATGCAAACTATTCTTTCTGATGTTAATAAGCCGTTGGATTTTTCGCTAGCCAATAAAGACGATGAAAAGACACCATTTGTTATTCTAATGGTAGGTGTTAACGGGGTTGGAAAAACCACTACTATTGGGAAGTTGGCAAAACAATTTCAGGCACAAGGCAAGTCAGTGATGCTAGCCGCTGGAGACACATTCCGCGCAGCCGCAGTCGAGCAGTTGCAAGTGTGGGGAGAGCGTAACAATATCCCTGTTATTGCTCAGCATACTGGGGCAGATAGTGCTTCTGTCATTTTTGATGCTATTCAATCTGCAAAGTCTAAGCGAGCTGATGTATTAATCGCAGACACCGCAGGGAGGCTTCAAAACAAAGACCATCTAATTGAAGAGCTTAAAAAAGTAGTTCGGGTAATGAAGAAAATAGACCCACAAGCCCCGCATGAAATTATGCTCACTTTGGACGCGAGTACAGGGCAAAATGCGGTCAGTCAAACTAAAATTTTTAATGATGCTGTAGGTATAACGGGGATAAACTTGACAAAGTTAGATGGCAGCGCCAAAGGTGGTGTCATATTCGCCCTTGCCGATGAATTTAAAATACCTGTCCGTTACATCGGAATTGGCGAAGGCATTGATGATTTGAAAGAGTTCGACGCTAAAACATTCGTTGAAGCATTGTTTGCAGATGAGTAGCAGTTGGAGCATCTTTTGATACCAATAGGTATTTGGTTAATGCTCATTTTTAAATCGAAACTTTTTGAATCAATTTGGTCGCGTCAATAAATGACGCTGTTAGGCAATTTGCTGGCACACAATAACCGTCATTATTTGTTGCTAGTCTTTACTAGCGTTCGTAATAACAATGGTTTATGGTATTAACTATTTTTTATTATTGGCGCTAGAGACTATACGCGTTATTCATTAACAAAAAGCATGATAAAATTTGAAGACGTAAGTAAAACCTACCCTGGTGGTCAACAAGCACTCAGTAAGGTCAACTTTCACCTAGAGCAAGGGGAAATGGCTTTTTTGACGGGTCATTCGGGCGCGGGTAAAAGTACCCTTTTGAAACTAATTAGCATTATGGAGCGACCAAGCGTTGGCAGGGTGCTGATCAATGGCCATGATCTTGGTACGATCAATCGCAAACAAGTGGCATTTATTCGCCGAGATATCGGAATGATATTTCAAAGCCATCAATTATTGATGGACAAATCTGTGTTTGATAACGTTGCATTGCCTCTAGTCATAGAAGGACACACTAGGAAAACAATCATTAAGCGGGTGGGGGCAGCTCTCGAAATGGTTGGCTTAGCCAATAAATCCAATAATCTTCCTATCACGTTATCTGGAGGAGAACAGCAGAGAGTTGGAATTGCGCGTGCAGTCGTGAATCGCCCTCCTTTACTGCTGGCTGACGAACCAACAGGTAACCTAGATCCGAAATTATCTATGGAGATAATAAAGCTTTTTGAGGAATTTAATAGAGCCGGCGTCTCTGTATTTATAGCCACCCACGATCTAGGGCTAATAGCTCGAATGAAATACCGTACCTTAACTTTAAAATCCGGTCGAATGATTACAGACGGCTTGGTTCAAAATGAGGGCGATTGGTAATGAGCTTGCTATTTAAATCCAGACGACAGGCTTCGACTAATCGGATAGGCATAGTTCAACGTTTTTTTATGTTCTTCGCCAATCATATTCGTCAAAGCTTACAAAGCCTAGGTGAGCTCTACCGAACTCCATTTGCATCACTCATGACCATTGGTGTTTTAGGGTTTAGCATAACTTTGCCAAGCACTCTATATATTATGGTAAAAAACACCGAGCAAGTAACCGACCAATGGCAACAAGCATCAGAAATCTCTTTATTTTTAAAAAAGAGCGTTAGTGAAGCAGACGCTCAACAGCTTATCAATAGGTTAAAAACTTGGAATGAAATCAATCAGGTCACCTTTGTTTCGGCAAGACAAGCACTAGATGAATTTCAGAGATTGTCAGGGTTAGGCGATGCGTTGAATTATTTGGACGAAAATCCAATACCAGCGGTAGTATTGATAACCCCAACCAGCAAGCACGCTTCTCCTACTGCAGCGAGTATACTTTTAAGTAAACTCAAAAAGGAACGAGAGGTAGACATAGGAAAGCTAGACATCGAATGGTTGGAGCGTCTATATGGATTACTAAAAATTGCAAAAGATCTTGTGTACGTCTTGGCTTTATTGCTCTTTTTTGCAGTCATCCTTATTATTGGAAATACAATTAGGTTAAATATTTATAATAAACGCGATGAAATTTTGGTAATGAAACTGGTTGGGGCAACTGACTCTTTTATCCAACGCCCTTTCTTATATACTGGTTTTTGGTTTGGGTTACTAGGTGGCTTCATGGCGTGGGTTACTGTCACGGTAATATTGATTTGGTTTGGCTGGTCGCTAGATGACTTTATGCGTCAATATCAAATACAGTTGGACATTACTGGCCTGAATCTAGAAGCTTTCGTATTAATGTTATGCGTATCTGTAGCATTAGGGCTTGCAGGCTCATTTCTATCTGTTAGAAAACATGTCAATGATATAGAGCCTGAGTGAAAAGCACTTAAGTGGCCTTTGGATCTACCTTTGGAAATAGAGGTGATATTGCATCGGTCATATTATACTGCCAGCGCACCGCTTGACGATGAATTTCAAAAATATGATCTTTGTCCAGTTGCAACTCGGTAGATAATGAAACGTACTTGTTCCAGTTTCCCGCTTCGATGGCTGTTGCTAGGCCAAGGACATTGGCATAATTACCTTCATGATTTAACAGTGCTGTTAAAATCGAATCATCTAGCTCTAATTTATCCAGCAATTGAGCCATCTTTTTGTTTAAAATTACATCAATTAGAGAGAATAAGCCAACTAGAAAAGCGGACATCGCATCCGAAGCTCCGTGTATTTCATTGTCGAGCATTTCACAAAATTTTGCGCGAGATAATGACAGGTTCAACAATTCTTGTGGTTGTCTTGAATTCAATCCCGCAAGGGAGATTATTGCAACGAACCTTCTAAGCATTAGCTCACCTAGATAATTTATG
The DNA here is from genome assembly GCA_965660815.1 of Glaciecola sp. Lineage (GTDB taxonomy): Bacteria > Pseudomonadota > Gammaproteobacteria > Enterobacterales > Alteromonadaceae > Glaciecola. The sequence goes on along the minus strand of CBFIBG010000058.1, from coordinate 37,872 downwards.
GCGTGTCTGATCGATGTTATTTTATGTGATTTATTAACAAGTGGATTATTGATGAATTTTATCAGTAAGTAAGAAAGGGTAGGGTCTTGTTTGAATGTACTTTCGAGAGCCTGTATGTCAAGGTCTGGTTTGGTAATCTCGGACATCAATTGCAAATAAGCCAACTTGTTGGTGGGTAAAGGGTTTTCATCGGGCTCAGGCGCATCTAAGAAATAAAACCCTTGAAACAGGTCCGTTGATAAACTTTTACACTGCTCAAACTGATATTGATTGTGTACATTGGTCGCAATAACTTTTACTTTAGAACTGTTAAAAATCTGTCTGACTTTATCGAAACTGCATTCGGCATTGTCTTCTACATTTACTTTGATGAAATCACAAAATGGGATAAGTCTTTCCCATTGAAGCTGTTTTACGTTGAGGATAAATGCAAACCCAACTTTCTTCATGTGAGCAATCAGTTCAAGCATTCTGTTGCTTGGGGCGGTATGCATTTCTGATAGCTCTACTAATACATTGTCCCCATTGAACGTATTACAAAAATTCTCTAATAAGTCGGGTAGCACGTTTACTACGGTGTATTTTACTTGAAGTAATTCGTCTATATTCAAACCTTTATTAGTATTTTCATCAGAAAATGCTAACGACAAATCCATCGGGAAACTGCCGTTTATTCCATTGCGATACATAAATTGATACGCGAATATATTGTTGTGTTTATCGAAAATAGGTTCTCGTGCAAAAAGATGCATACATTGTCCCAACAGGCGTAAATTGAATTAAAAAATACATGACTACGTTATTATTACATTATTATCGGCTCGAACATCAGTTCCTCAAATTTTAAACGATTATTTTTAAGTCCTTACTAGATTTAAGTCCTTACTAAAAAAATTAACCGCTTTAGCCCTGAGTTTTGTCGATCATATAATCTATCTCATCCTCACATTTTAATTCAGAACGCAAATTTTTAATTAAATTTGTTTAATTTTAGAGAAAGGTCTTTTTTAGCTAAATGTTTTATACTTAATGGCGAGAAAAGTACTTGAGTTTTAAATTTTAGTCACTATATTTATAGCGTTTAACATAAGTATAAGCGTGAATAAATTCACTCGATAGAACTTATTAGCACAATCGCAGTCGGATAAAAAACAGAACAAGACGCGGTTAGTCTATTAAAGTAAATTTGCTATAATGTAGTTAAATGCATCGGAAATGAGGTAACAATGACCAAAGACATGCAATCCCTAGCGTTAACAGTTTCAAGTAATGGAAGTATTGAGAGTTACGTTCAGGCAGTTTCTAGTATTGAAATGCTGTCAGCTGAAGAAGAAAAGTCCTTAGCTGTTAAGCTTTTTGAAAACGAGGACTTAGAAGCGGCCCGCCAGCTAGTTATGTCTCATTTAAGATTTGTTGTCCACATAGCTAAATCATATTCTGGTTATGGCCTACCACAGGCAGATTTAATTCAAGAAGGCAATATAGGCTTAATGAAGGCTGTCAAACGCTTTGATCCAAATGTTGGCGTGAGACTGGTGTCTTTTGCGGTACACTGGATAAAAGCAGAAATACATGAATACGTTTTGAAAAATTGGCGTATCGTGAAGGTAGCCACTACAAAAGCCCAGCGTAAACTTTTCTTCAATTTACGAAAAGCAAAGAAAAGACTAGGGTGGTTTACGAATGAAGAGGTCGAAAAAGTAGCTGAAGAACTGAATGTGAGTAAGAAAGAAGTGTTGCAAATGGAATCTCGTATGGCCAATCAAGACACGGCATTCGACTTGGGCAACGATGACGATGAAGCCTCTAGCTTCAGTCCTGCGCAATACTTGGAGGATAAATCAACTGACGTAGAAGCCTCCGTCATTAATTCTGATTGGGATGAGCTTGCGTCAAAGCGTTTGTACTCAGCAATTAAAACGCTTGATGAACGTAGTCAGCACATCATTGAAACAAGGTGGCTTGCAGACGACAAACTTACTCTTCAAGACCTTGCAGACGAGTATCAGGTTTCTGCAGAAAGAGTTCGCCAGATTGAGAAAAATGCTATGAAGAAGTTACAAGCAGCTATGGTGGCGTAAATACCGATTTAATGAATAAGAACGGGGCACTTAGCCCCGTTTTTCGTTTCTATTCGGGCTCATTATATATTTAGGTTTTTAATACTTTGCTATTAATCAATAGTAGCCACCACTGCATTGGGTTAGTCGCACCAGCATGAAAACTGTGCTAGTTGTCGCTACGCCTTTTCTGGAATTATCCAATATTGACCTGAAAACTCCGCTACGGCCTTATCAGCATCGAAAATGTTGACAGTCAATGATGCCGGGCATTTCTTATTCTTTTGCAAGAGTGCGAACTGAGCTCTTACCGATTCAATGTTACAAGTTGCCCTTGGTTTCATGGTAATTGGCTTATGATAATGGATGTTCGCATCCCCTAGCACAATCTCTCCTTTCAGGCCTTTTTGTCTGAGCTGCAAAAAAAGCATACCCCATCCAGTAAGCGTGGCTAAAGAGTATATACTTCCTGCAAACATTGAACCGTGTAAATTGATGTTCCGATTTAACGACGCGCGAGTCTCTATGCTTTTTTCGGTATATTGATACAGTTTAATCCCCATATGTTCGCTAATGGGGATCTTGTCATGCCAAGTCTGCTGTAGTTCATTGCACCATTTAGGATGCAGCATTAGAACTTGATTATCAACAAGGCTTTTTACCATTTGCTTGCGTTTAAGTTTTCCCAATTCGGTAGGCGCATCATCAGCAATAGAGAAACCATTGGCGATAAAAAATTCAATTGACGTTTCTCGAGAGTTGGTCACTGCCCGCTCGGCGCCTAAGTCGCGAGCGACTTGCTCTAGGGTGCTTATAATCATTTCTCCTAGACCTTTGCGTCGAAACGCTTTATCTACAGCGATATGTCTAATTTGCGCTTCTTCTGAGGTGTTAAGATGAACTCTACCACAGGCTACTACCTCACCGGCACCGGTTTTAATGATACGATGTTCTCCTACTCCTTCGTATTCATCTTTTTCGGAACCTTCTGGATAACCCCAAGGCTCTCTTAACCACAGCCAGCGAAAATAAAAATACTCTTCGAGTTCTTGTTTGGTGGTTGGAGTAGAGATAGAAAACACTAAATCACCTTATCTTGTCGAAATCGTCAACTATTGACTTTTAAATAATATGTGGCGGGTCCGTCATTAACAAGAGAGACCTTCATATCAGCGCCAAATTTACCCGCTTTACAGGTTGTATAGTTTTGTTCAAAATAAGACACAAATCCATCAAATATTTCTAGTGACCGTTGCGCAGTTCCTGCACCAGTGAAGCTGGGCCTATTTCCCTTTTCTAAACTAGCTAGTAAAGTGAACTGAGAAACGACAAGCAGCTCACCTTGAACGTCTAACAAGCTGAGGTTGGTTTTACCATTTGCATCTTGAAAGATCCTTAAATTAGCAATTTTTTTTGCCATTTTTTCAATTTCACTCTCGCCATCGCATGGTTCAACACCTAACAATAATAATAGCCCTTTTCCTATAGAGCTTATCCGCGTGTTTTCAACATCAACGCTTGCCTTTTCTACTACTTGAATTAAGCCAATCAAATTTAGGACCTATTAAGTGGGAATTGGAATATTATTTCAATAGTTTATACATAGTTTCAACGGCTTTCACAAGAGCATCCCTTATTCCATCTTCAGTCATACTGTGCCCAGCATTCTCAACTATGTTTAACTTAGAATTAGGTAGTTTTTGATGCAATGCAACGGCAGCAGAACATTTGCAGACCATGTCGTACCTCCCATGAATAATATACGTGGGAATGTTAGCAATCTTTTTACAGTTTGAAAGGATATGATTTTCTCCTAAAAAACAATTGTTTAAAAGATAAAAACATTCTAGCAAAGCGAGCGAATATATTTGGTGGTCTGAGGCGTGCTCACTTGCTATTAATCCATTTGTATTTAGTTTCGAAATCACTCCTTCCCAGTTGAACCATCGTCTCGCCGCGTTCATTTTGACTTTTTCGTTTTTGCTGGTCAACCTATCGTAATAGTAAGTGAGAAGATCCTGTGTTGTGTCGCTGTTTTGCGAAAAGTTTCTATATTCCTCCGGAAAAATTTGACTTGCTCCAACATTATTCGCTACAAACCATTCAGTGTCTTGTTGCCTCGCAAGAAAAGTACCTCTTAATATCATTCCATTCACGCGATCTGGATGAGATATCGCGTACGCTAATCCTAAAGTGGAACCCCAAGATCCGCCAAAAACTAGCCAACTTTCTATTTCGAAGCATTCTCTTATCAACTCGATATCATCAATAAGATTTTGAGTGGTATTGTTTTCTAGTTCAGCAAAAGGGCGACTTTTACCACAACCTCGTTGATCAAAAGCAATAACTCGTAGATTAAGAGCATTAGAAAATATCCAATGATAACTAGCGCCTATTCCAGCGCCAGGACCACCATGAACAAACAGTATAGGCATACCATCCACTCGCCCACTCTCTTCAACATAAAGTTGATGGCCGTCTTCAGTCGGAATTACTAAGGAACGAACTGATTTGGCTCCATCCATGATATTTCCTTTTCGTTAATTTTATCACTGCGCAAAATGCCCAGTTATTTTAAGTTTACTCTATAAACAAAGTTTATTAACTAAATCTATACATTAAGTACTATATTTGAGTTTATAAAGTTTAAACAAATGACTAGCATCCATAGTTATCAATACTTTGATATGCTATGTTAACTTCAACCACTTTATAATTCTCAGCCATATCAAGAACAATAAAGCTCATTAATTACATCGTAGGAAACTCCTTATTATGCCAAAGGTAATTTGTTCACTTTCAGATACAACAAAGTCTAACCATTTACAAAGAGTATTATTTATTGGCTTGTGTTTAATGGTTTTGAATGGATGCGCAACTGCGGTCCAAGATGCGTACTATGATATGTGGAGTACGATAGGGATTGAAAAGCGCGATATATTGGTGGATAGAGTCGAAGACGCTCAGGATACACAACAAGAAGCTCAAGAGCAGTTTGTCAGTGCTCTAGAAGAGTTTAGTACGCTCATTAACTTTGATGGTGGTGAACTTGAAGATGTTTACAATGACTTAAAGGACCAATACGAAGCTAGCGCAAATAGTGCCCAAGAAGTGAGTTCACGTATCGATAAGGTAGAAAGCGTTGCAGATTCTTTATTTAGGGAATGGGAAGAAGAATTAGGGCAGATTTCAAATGCCAACCTTAGAAGAGACAGTGAACGCAAACTAAAATCAACCCAAACAAAATACGGTCAACTTCTTCGCTCAATGCGAAGAGTAGAATCTAGTATGCCTCCTGTTTTGACAGCACTAAGAGATAACGTTCTGTATTTAAAGCATAATTTGAATGCTAATGCCATTGGCGCTTTGCAAGGCGAGTTTTCAACAATCAAAAAGGATATTAACGTCTTAGTTGGGGAAATGAATACTGCAATCGCGCAATCGAATGACTTTATCCAATCTATTCGTGGTGAGTAATTAACAATAGGCAGTTTTGGCAGTTGCCTCTTTAACTCGTTTTATTCATATCCGAATGTCAAGCTAGAGAAATAAGTCTCATAGTCGGCTCGGTTATTTCCTTTTAGAGGTACTGACCACACGGTATTAAATCGCCAATGCCCAGAATCCTTAAATGGAAAAACCGCAGTTCCCGTGTCATCGGTCTTTATACTTTCAGTGCTTGCATCTGGGTCTGACATTGAAATTAATTTTACAAGCGCGCCTGAGAGAGGTTTTCCTTTAAACATCACTTTAATTTTAAAGGCGGAGCTGATTTGATCTGAAAACGGGTGGTCAACTGGAACAATTTCGAGCGTTTGCCCAATAGGCTTGAGCGCGTTCTTGGTGAGTTGATTGCCAACTTGGATTATAGTTTTTGCTTTTCGGGAATAAATTTCAACGCCCGCGAGTTCAAGTTCGTTATTCGCTTCTCTGGTTTTTTGAACCAAAGTTAATCCTTCATTTTTTACATAGTCATTGAATTTTTCCGCGGCTAAGACACTAACGCTGTGATAGCTTTCAAATCCAACAATCGACGTTCCGATTTGCTCAAATGATCCGCTGGTTCTACCCTCATTCAAACTACTCTTGGGCAAAAGGTTGCGAGATAAATCTTGTACGCCATTGCTGTGATACTCTTTGATTGAGACTATACGATCCCAGCGAAGTCCCCATCCTTCCTCGCTACCGTGGTGACCTACTTTGAAATAAATATTGGCACTTTCGTTCGGTTTGATACTGAACTTCTCGGGAAGTAACCAAAAGTCATGAGCCAATATTTTTGTGCTAATGATGATTAAGCTTAACGTCAGTCCTGTTTGGAAGATAAATTTCATTTTCTTGTTTAATCCTATAAAATTTCAGCTGAAAAAAGCCGTCCTTGGCTAACTCAACGACAACACTATTACCACTATTACTGCTACTACAACAATACGTTGATGTCCTAATTCCCGTCTATTAAATCCTGATACTCATTCTGATTAACCACATCTTGTATGAATTCCCTTCCATTTAACACAATAGGCTGATCATTAGGGCCTTGTGAGAATGCCTGTCTGCTTTGGTCTTTGAATGACACTTGTAAAGCTTCAATCGTTATTTCGACCATACCCGTTACTAAAGAAGAGTTTCCGTCTGATGCAGAATAAATAAACATATCTACTCCAGTGGCTTCTGGATTTGGTGTGTAAGTAAAATTACCTGAATCGTCTACAGCAACCGTTCCTAAGCTTGTCATTTGCATTACACCATAGCGTAATGTGTCTCCATCGGGGTCGGTGACTGGCAAACTATCGGTAACTGGCGTTTCAGTTTGAGTCACCAGTGCAATGTCGCTTGCCACCGGCGGCTCGTTCACTTCGTTTTCAGTTATGTCATTATCACTGCTGTCAAAGCAAGCGGTTAAACTTAAAGTCGCTAGCCCGATAAGCATGATTGATGAGTATTTATATACAGATTTTTGCATAATATTATCCTCGCTATTTTTTATTTCGAGCCCGCAACTGGAGTCGCTAAATAAGGAAATTCACTCATTACCATGCTCGCATCTAATGGAGCACCATCTGTAAACGGCACTGTTCCGACATTCGCATCTTCCTCGGCGCACAAACCTAAGTTTGTTGGTTCTGAATTGACAGGAATAGGGTGACAAAGTGCGCCCATTACTACTCTTAAGGCAATATCAACGACGTCGTCTCCAGGTCGTCGTCCATTGGGAAATCCCGCCAAGTCATTGCCTGCAACGCCAAATGCTGATTGCATTTTTGCGGGTGTGGCAGGAATACCTGTATTCAGTCTTAGCATTTCAGAGGCTGTCACAGTGGCCTGTTGATTTACTCCTTCAAAGCCCGTTAAGAAAGCTGCTACTAAGTCTAGTCGTGGAAAGTTGGTCGGTGCCAGTGTCGGTAAGTCAGCACCAAGGGTGGTATTTACTGGATCTAAAAATAGAATGTTGAGTAACTCAGGCAACGCTGGATTCGTCACGTAGTCTGCAAATTGACCATCGTCTTTAGGGTGAGAAGTAGAGAACTTGTCCTTGTCTTCAATTCCTATTACAAGCTCATTTACCAGTGGTGAACCAAGCCTCGATACCTGAGTTAACGCACCGCCATTTACTTCCGTTTTATCAAAAGTGGCATTCGGATTAAGGATACGCGCCTGTGGCAGACTTGCTGTTGTCCATGCGCCTATCACCCCATTGCCGTCTCCAACTAAACAATCTTTCGGTACTTCCATAGCAATGGTTGTTACGTTTTTATTTCTTAAATCGTCATTATCACTACTTTGAGTAATCCCACCAGGGAATCCATCACCGTCTCCAGCTCCAGGGGCGCTGTCACCTTCTACGGGGACGTAATTAACCAAATCAAAGGTTTCACCTAAGTTGACTACAAAAGGGTCTTTGCGCTGACCAACAAACACTTTGCCTGAAGTGTCGCAACCCTCAATACGAATATCGTAAATAAATGAATCGGCATAGGTTTCGTACTCGTCCATTGAGCTAAACGTTTTGTTACCAATATAGTCTAGAGGCTTGGCAAACGTTTCACCCCCTTCACTGAGATTGAAAACTGGACTTTCATCTCCCGACCTAATCTCTCCTTTTACCATTTTCACTGAATACGATTCAGCAAAGTTTGCATTTGCTTGGTTATCAGCGCTTACTCCTCCAATATTAACTAAGGGCACGCCTACGGCTTTTTTATTACCATCAGGCCCAATCATAAGCTTAACGCCTTGATTCTGATTGGCTAACATACGTTTGAAATCAAACGCGAATGTAATATCTTCAACCGCATCGCCATCTGAGTCTATATGAAGATTATAAGAGGCGGCTGGGTCCATAGGGAAATAATTTGGACCGCCGTATGCGTCTTGTAAGGGGATGTAGTTTGCTATAATAGTAACAAAGTCTCCTCTGCCTTCTTCGTAGCTATTGAAAATGTACAAGTCTGTAGAGTCTACGGTAGGCAACCTAGTAATATTTGGCGCTTCTCTGTGACTTGATGCATTTGCAGTCCCAACAATTAAGCTGGAACAAAACACTGATGCAATGCTGACACTAAGTACTTTTTCTTTACCTAAAAATTTTTGTAAAAATTCCATATCGCTTCCTTTTTATTTGGTTGTGATAGTTAACAAGTGTTTAACTATTTTTAAAGGTAACAAGCCAAACGCCTGAGGGTTTCGATTGGATGCAAAAAATTAGAAGGTTTATTTTTTGTCTCGTATAAGCAGCAACTTTGGTGATATATCAGGTGGAAATATGGTAGGAGAAACGAAGACTTAATTTTACTCCAAGTCTTCTAAATCTTTCACGTCATACCCCATTTCGCGCATTATTTCTCTGGCTCTTTCTGGAATGAAATTAGGGTTATCTTTTCTTAAGTCTTTATCGTCGGGCAAAGGCTGTCCGGTAAAAGCATGTAAAAAGGCTTCGCATAATAGTTCTGAGTTAGTGGCGTGTCTTAAATTATTGACTTGTCTGCGAGTGCGCTCGTCTGTTAGCACCTTGAGTACTTTTATTGGGATGGAAACGGTTACTTTTTTAACCTGTTCACTTTTTTTACCATGTTCCGCGTATGGGTATATATATTTTCCGTTCCACTCTGCCATTGGATTATTCTTTTTTAAATTACATATTTAAATTTTAACTGGTCTGACAGAAATATCAATCTAGACGTCTAAATTGCTTTACGTCTAGACGATATTTCGAACGTAAAGTGAATACATGAGAAGCGTATTTTGATGAAAGATTGATTTATCAATTATTAGTAGCCCATACTGGCATTTATTAAAAAGTGCTATACTGACAATGCCGCAATTAATGTCAGTGTGCAAATTTGCTTGTTTTACCCTAAGAGGTTCCACTTTGGATTTGATCGAAAACAGTCAAGAATATTTAAACAAACGAATACCGCTTTTGAAAAAGGTGGCAATAAACTTTGTAAGCGACCTCAAAGGCGAGAGAATAACTGTGTCAGCGGGACACTTAGCTTATGTCAGTTTACTTTCACTTGTCCCCGTTATCATGGTGTTTTTTATGATCATGTCGGCCTTTCCTGCATTTGAAGAAATTCAGTCTGAGTTCGAGCAGTTCATTTTTAACAATTTTGTTCCTCACGCTTCTGACGTAGTACAAGATTATATGACCAAGTTTGTATCAAACGCTTCTGGAATGGGCGTGGCCAGCATCGTGTCTTTGCTTGTCGTAGCTTTGTTATTGATATCGAATATCGATAAAACATTCAATCATCTATGGAAAACTCAAGTTGAGCGGCCCATCATTTTCACTTTCGCAATCTATTGGATGGTAATTACATTAGGCCCTCTGTTAATTGGGCTTAGCATTGCGGTAAGCTCTTATCTTGGTGGACTTGCTACTTTTGCAGATGACTATACACCTGGTCTTGGCACTGGTTTACTTAAATTAGTGCCATGGGCAGCAGCTATAGGGGCTTTTCTCATTCTTTACATGATAGTGCCGAATCGAACGGTTAAGGCTAAGTATGCATTCTTTGGGGCGCTGTTGGCTACCATACTATTTGAGATAACTAAAAAAGGCTTCTCTCTTTACGTCCAAAGCTTTCCTTCGTACGAGGTTATTTATGGGGCGCTCGCCACTATTCCAATATTGTTTGTTTGGGTGTATCTATCTTGGATAGTTGTTTTGTTGGGAGCTGTCTTTACTTACAGTGTTACCATGACATGCGAGGACTTCTATTCTGAGAATGGAAATTCCGATAGCAACAAAGAAAAAGACTCCAATAAGACAAAAAAAGAATGACAAGACATCGAAAGTACCGACTGATAATCAACCAAATCGCGTGCTAATGAGTCAAACCACTTAAAGGTTCAGCTGAACTTAGTGTTATCTTTTTCAAGATGAATCTACTCTAACCGTGCAGATTCGTGAATTTGGTAGCCAGTTGGTCAAGGGATTCTTGACGTTCAGGATCTTTGATAATGCACTCGACAGGGCATACCTGAACGCAGCTTGCTTCATCGTAGTGACCGACACACTCTGTGCAGCGCTCCGAATCTATCTCGTATATTTCTGCTCCCATCGTAATTGCATCGTTTGGACATTCTACTGGGCATAGGTCGCAATTTATACATTCATCTGTGATTAAAAGTGCCATTATTTTCACCTTGGTTAGCTTGTGAAATAAGTATAGCTTGGGTTACCTTTTTCGCCTTTGATCAAAATCAAGCGTATACCATCTTGGTCTTTTCTGAGTATTTTTAAAAGTATGGGCTCATTGTGGTTAGGGATTGTAGTTAGTACTAACAAACAAGAGGCTCAAAAAATCCTAAGTTAATTAAATGCGTCTTCTAAAATTTGCTGAGTAAACTGTTTACGCAAATAAAAGCCTCTAGGACGAGTTTTTATTATCTCTCCATCAAGACCGATGGCATCTGTAAGAGCCCTGCCGTCTGCGGCTTTGGGCCTTAATTGCAATACTTCGCCGACTCTAGCGGTAATGGATTCCACCTTACCGAGCACGATTAATTCCATCAATTCCTCCCAATCTTGCTTGAGTAAGGTTTGTTGGGATTGGCTAGGTTGCCATAAAATAGGACTTCCAATTCTTCTATCTTTAGGAGGGATATCTCGCTCGCCTTCTATTGGGATCCACAATACTTTTTGCAGTTTGTTTTTTACACTTGAGGTTTCCCAAGTAACACTGCGAAGATTGACCAAAGGGGCGTAACATACATAAGTCGTTTCCAATGGTGTCCAATTATAGGACAGTGGCAGTGTCTTTAACTCAATCCCTAGCTCTGCAAAATCTTGTGTTGCTTTACTGCCAGCATTTGCACCCAAAAAACATTCAATGAGTTGACCTGTGAAGCCTTTGTGTCGCTTAAAATTTTCAGGTACATGACACTCAACAACACTGGCTATGTCAGAAAGTGATAAGCCGGCCATTTCGCCCGCACGCGACATTAAAATTTCTTCTGATTCAGGAGGATTGGTTATTTTCACAAAACTGCAACAAATACTTTGAATAAACTTAAGAATATGAAAGAATGCTAGCATATCAGATTTTTGACGCGCCAGGTAATCTACGTGATTGATACCGAAGGGTTTCGCGCGAATGTAGGCATTATCATATGTAATAAGTCCGGCCAAGTATTTTGGGCTCGACGATATGGTCAGCATTCATGGCAATTTCCTCAAGGAGGAATTGACGAGGGCGAGACAGCCGAACAGGCTATGTATAGAGAGCTCAACGAAGAGGTGGGTTTAAGTAAACAAGACGTGAACATTGTTGCTGTTTCGCGCAATTGGTTGCGTTATAAACTCCCCAAGCGTTTAGTTCGTAAAGGTAACGATCCCGTCTGTATCGGACAAAAGCAAAAGTGGTTTCTTTTGTCACTCACTTGTAACGAAGATTCAATAGACTTGATTGCCTCTGGTCACCCAGAGTTTGATGATTGGCGGTGGGTGAGTTATTGGTATCCAATTCGCAACGTCGTATCATTTAAACGAGATGTATACAGACGTGCTATGAAAGAGTTCTTGCCCCACGCAATGCCATTAAATAAAACGCTGCCTACTAAAACAAGGAGGTCGCAAAGCAGGCGCAGACATAGACAGAAAAACAAGTCTTAGCGTTTGCGTTCATATTGTAAACTCATGCTTGGAATCTTATGCTTACCAGTCTGAAAAAAATCATCCAAGAAATTTCTCAAATTCAAGATTTGAATGAAGCTCTCTCTCGATTAGTGGTAATGGTCAAAGAAACGATGGACGTCGATGTCTGTTCAATATATTTAGCTAATTATCAAACTCAAGAGTTGGTACTTACTGCCACAATAGGCCTTGAAGAATCCGCAGTTGGGCAAGTTAAAATGGGGTTCTATGAAGGGCTTATTGGGTTAGTAGGCGATCGCGAAGAGCCGCTTAATATCGATAATGCGCCAGCACACCCAAGATTCAAACACTTTCCCGAAGTAAAAGAAGATAATTATCACGCCTTTATGGGGTCTCCCATTATTCATCAAAGAAAGGTGTTGGGAATTATTGCATTGCAACAGACGAGTATTCGGCGTTTTAGTGAAGACGAAGAAGCATTTCTAACCACTCTAGCGGCTCAAATAGCGTTAGAAATTGTAAACGCAGAAATGTTAGGTACGCTTAATGTTGATAATCAAAGCACTCAACAAGAGTCAAGAGTAGTAAATGGGATCCCAGGGTCGCCTGGATTAGTGTTAGGTCAAGGTATTTCCTATAAAATCAAAAATGACCTAAGGCAGTGGGTGGCTAAAAAGTCTGATGATATCAGCGGTCAAATAACCTTGTATAGAAGTGCAGTTGAAATAACACGAAAACAAGTGGCTGAGCTATCAAATGAAATCAAAGAAAACATTCCTGATGACGTAAGCGCTATTTTTCAGCTTTATAATCAATTGTTGGACGCCAATAGCTTAGGCCGAGAAGTAGAAGCTAGGATTCATAAAGGGTGGGATGCCGCTTCATCACTAAAGTTTGTCGTTGAAAATTATGCAAATCGATTTGAGAATATGGAAGATCCTTACATGCGCGAGAGGGCGGTGGATATTATTGACCTCTCCAATCGGATCCTAACGAATATTGTCGGAGACAGTAATCCACTTGCAGATATAGTTAACGAACCAACGGCGCTGCCCTATATACTGGTTGCAAATGAAGTCAGTGCGCCCATGCTTGCCGAATTTCCCCGTCATCTTTTAGCGGGCATTATTTCTATCAAGGGTTCAAATAATAGCCATGCCGCCATCTTAGCAAGGGCTATGGGTGTCCCAGCGGTAATGGGTTTGCACAAAGTATCCCTAAACCTCTTGAACAAAAAAGAAATCTTCTTGGATGGATATTCTGGCCAAGTAGTTTTGAATTTATCAGATTCAAGTAGAAAGGAATACCAAGACCTCATTACCCAAGAGGACGAATTACAAAGCCGGATAGAAAAAGAAGCTGATCTACCCAGCATCACTCAAGATGGCAAGGCCATTTCATTGCTAGTAAATGCTGGATTATCCGCAACCATTGAGATGGAGCAATTCATTCAAGGGGACGGGGTTGGTCTTTATCGTACCGAAATTCCCTTCATGATGAGGGAGCGATTCCCTTCTGAGCAAGAGCAATTTGAACTTTATGAAAGTCTATTGACTGCGTTTCCACAAAAAGAAATTACCATGCGGACGTTGGATGTTGGGGGCGATAAACCACTTAATTATTTTCCCGTTACTGAAGATAATCCTTTTCTAGGATGGCGAGGAATTCGATTAACTCTGGATCATCCCGATATATTTTTAGTGCAAGTGCGTGCCATGTTGCGAGCCAGCCTAGGTCTATCTAACCTTCATATTTTGTTGCCGATGATATCGAGTATCAATGAAGTTAAAGATGCAAAACGATTAATAAAACAAGCCTTTTTGGAAGTGAAAGAAGAAGCGTTTAAACAAGGTAAATTGTTATCTAAGCCTGCCGTGGGAGTAATGCTCGAAGTGCCGGCCGTCATTTTCCAGATCCCCCAGCTTGCGCAACACGTGGACTTTTTTTCGGTAGGTACCAATGACTTGACTCAATATTTACTTGCGGTAGACCGAAACAACGCACGGGTATCATCACTTTATTCAAGTTATCACCCTTCAGTGCTCAATGCGTTGCAGCAAATCATTACTTTAAGCTCCAGAGCTAATATTCCCGTTACTGTGTGTGGTGAATTAGCCGGTGAACCTTCTGGTGCACTTATACTAATGGCAATGGGATATAGTAAGCTAAGCATGAACGCGCATAGTCTGCGTAAAATAAACTGGGTGATCAGAAATATAAGTATTGACGACGCTAAACAACTGCTAAAGACATTATTGAGGCAAGAAACTCAGCAAGAAGTGATTGCACTGATAAACGATTATTTGGAGACTAAGCAATTAGGCGGGCTATTAAGGGCAGGAAAATAGTGGAGTCATTGTATTTAGTATTTTTGTTCTGTCTGGTGCTTGGTGCAATAGTAGGCGTTTTTGCCGGATTATTGGGCATAGGAGGTGGTTTAATCATCGTGCCCAGTTTCTTGTTAATGGCAGATCCTTTGCTTGGGATGGAGGTCGAGCACGCGATGCCTATGGCGATAGCAACATCACTTTCAACGGTTATATTTACAGGTTTATCCTCCGCGAGAACGCATTTAACACTAGGTAATATAGACAAACATATAGTTGGCTATATAGCCATTGGCATAGCTATTGGGGCAACGTTAGGCGCTTTGTTTGCTGCTCAAATTTCTGGAGTCGTATTAAAACGAATATTTGCTGCATTGGTCATACTAATAGCGTTGCAAATGATGTTTGGCCGAAACAGGGTATCTAAAACCACTCTAGCAAGGCCTGCTTTAAGCATTATTGGCGGTGGCAGTGGTTTTATCTCTGCGCTAATGGGGATAGGCGGTGGTGCAATTCTAGTACCTGTGCTGGTATGGTTTCAAATAAACATCAAAAAAGCCATCGGATGTGCTTCATTATGTGGTGTAGTCATAGCTTTTTTTGGCACCATTAGTTTTATATACAGTGGATACAACGCGCCTTATTTACCCAACTACTCACTGGGTTACGTTTATATACCGGCGACTCTTGGAATTGTGTTCACTTCAATGTTAACAGCGCCTATTGGCGCTAAACTAACGACTAAATTAGATACTAAAAAGCTCAAACGAATCTTTGCTGCGTTCTTAGTATTAGTCAGTATAAGAATGATAATAGGATTGGAATAGTAAATGGTTGAACAAACATATTTGAGTTTTCCTCAGATAGACCCTGTAATTATCGAATTAGGACCAATTGCTCTTCGTTGGTATGGTCTGATGTACTTAATTGGTTTTGTCGCAGCTTATTGGCTCGCATCTCGCAGACTGCCTCGTACGCCATGGAGCAAGGATGAACTAAGCGATCTACTGTTTTACTGCTTTTTGGGCGTGATATTAGGCGGTCGATTTGGCTATGTATTGTTCTATAGTTTTTCCTCATTTCTAGAAAATCCACTGTATTTGTTTAAGATATGGGAAGGAGGCATGTCATTCCATGGCGGATGTATTGGTGTGATAGTAGCCGCATACTTGTATTCACGAGCAAAAAACTGGAATTTTCTTGCAGTTGGAGATTTTATTGCCCCACTTGTTCCAATAGGATTAGGCGCTGGAAGAATTGGTAACTTTATTAATGGTGAATTGTGGGGGCGAACAACTGACGTTCCTTGGGCATTCGTTTTCCCTGGCGCCGGCCCTGAACCGAGACATGCTTCTCAGTTATACGAATTCTTTTTAGAAGGTGCGGTATTGTTTGTGATTTTATGGCTGTATTCAGCCAAGCCGAGACCCGTTGGTTCAGTTGGAGGTCTATTTCTGCTTGGATATGGCTCATTTAGATTTATTGTCGAATTTTATAGAGAGCCCGATGCACATTTGGGTGTAAATACGCTGGGATTAAGTCAAGGTCAAATATTGTGTATTCCTATGATCTTAGGAGGACTGGCACTGATTGCCTATGCATTTAAAAAAGGTGAAATAGGACCAAAATCAAAAAAAGAAAAAAAGGCTAGAACATAATGAATTTCGAAGGTAAGCAAGCATCAGATAAACATCAATATGAAGCATTATGTGACAGAATTATAAAAAACGGAAAGTGGGTTGAAAACAAACGGACAAACATTAGGTGTCTCACGCTCATTAACGCTGATCTTGAATACAACGTAGGTCAAAACAGGTTTCCTTTAGTTACCACGCGAAAATGCTACTATAAAGCTGCGATTGCTGAACTATTGGGTTATCTTCGAGGGTACGACAACGCTGCAGACTTTAGATCTATTGGTTGTAAAACTTGGGATGCAAATGCTAATGAGAATTCCGCATGGCTTTCAAATCCGGCGCGCAAAGGCAAAGACGATATGGGACGCGTGTATGGCGTTCAAGGCCGAGGTTGGATGAAGCCAAATGGCGAAACGATTGACCAACTGGCAAAGATTGTCAAAAACTTATCATCAGGTATTGATGATAGAGGTGAAATTCTTACTTTTTATAATCCAGGTGAGTTTGATTTGGGATGCTTAAGGCCATGTATGCATACTCACACATTCTCGCTGTTAGATGATACTTTGTATTTAACAAGTTATATGAGAAGTTGTGACGTCCCCTTGGGACTCACTTTTAATATGCCTCAATGCTTTGTATTATTAGCACTTATGGCGCAAATAACTGGCCATAAACCTGGAAAGGTATTTCATAAAATAGTCAATGCACATATATACGAAAACCAATTGTCTTTAATGCAGGATGTCCAATTAACTCGACAACCTCTAGATATGCCGTCTTTAACGATTAATCCTGACATTAAGACACTGAAGGACATCGAGACTTGGGTCACTACTGATGACTTTACAGTAGAAAATTACCAGTGTCACGAGCCTATAGCTTATCCATTTGCGGTTTGAACTATCATATAAAAATTATTTATATTTTAGTAATGCGAGGTGACGCGGTAGCGTGATTGCATGACAACATAGACGTTTATTGTGTCTTATTTTACACTTTCTTCAAGCCTTTCATCGTTGGACTGTATGTAAATTACTTATTTTTTAATAAGAATATTAGGGACGCATGCCTACTACATCTAGAGGGCAAGCTTTTTCGTTTTGCAGATATTCCAAGCAAAACTCAATTTCTTTTTTCAAAATGTTGTCATTTTGCAAAGTAGCAGGACTCACATATTGGGTTTCATGAAATAAATGCCAAAATATGCGCTCTTTATGTGTATAGACTTGAGAATCTTTGTTCTTAATAGCAGACCACTCCTCGAGAGTCTGCCACATAAACTCTTCTAGTTCCTTATATGGAAGGTTGTCGTACCAAAATTCGTGCATAAATGACACGAGCTGTACAGACTTTTTGTCAATGAATGATCGCACGCGCAAATTTGTTGCCTAATTTAAGAGTTGTTCTGTAAGTATAGACGCCAATTTTGAAAAAGCAGGTATTAATAGAAAAGAAGTAAAAAAGTATTTAAAAATAAAAGTACTTGATTTATAGTCAAAAAGTGTCTGGCAAGCTGTCAGTTTAAGGGCATTGTATAGTTTTGTTTACCAACCTAAGTATTTCAACCAACTTACTAATTCTCTCTTCTCATATTCCATTTGAGGTCTATGACCAGCTCCATTGGCTAGCGTTCTTTGTCTATAAAAGGGCAAAAACGCCCTTTTCGCTGCAATGTGTCTATGTTCTGACGTAAAGTCAGACCACCTATTACTTTGTGAAGTAATTAAATCAAGAACAGGAATTTTTAATTTAGCAATTCTTAGGCTGATATTTTTATTTTTATTGTGTTCAGGCCAGAATGGGTTGCTAAAAGCCAATGCATTCGCGTTTAATTTTGAATCTTCGCTCAAGATCTTTATAAGAGAAAAAGCACTCATCCCATTTGAAATATATATTTTATATCCTGGGCCGTTTAGATACTGTTGTTCGATTTTGGTTAAAATTAACGCAAGAGCCTGATTATATTCTTGCTCTGAAAATTCAAAATCAGGCGCTTGGTGCATATTGGATTTCAAGCCAGTTTGAGAAGCAATCTGAGGCGAGGGAGATTCAGCAATTTTCTCATCGTCTTTGGACGCTTCTTCCCTTTTTTTCTGAGCTGTCTGTGCAGAATTTTCTCCAGTGTTAAGGTGAGATGAATCTGCAAAGTAATTTATCAACCGCTGGTCATGGCCCACTATTATCGTGTTATATCCATAATCAGGTAGGTGTCTAGCAAGAAACATGAGACTGTTGTTAATTTTTCTTGGCTGGGCGTAATCATTAACAAGAATAGCGAAACCTTTTACCAAAGGGGTCTTTGCATCGAATTTTATTAATGAAAGCTCAAACGCCTTGGCCAAGTTATTAGTACTTTTTTCTGTAGGAGCATTTGGTGAATTTTCCTTGCGGGTACTCTGCTGATTTTGAAGCGATAAAGGTAAGTCAACGTGTAAAGTAACAACTTCGCTTTCATTTATATGATACTGCCAATCATCACTTATGCTTTGGTTACTGACATTAGCAGTAGCAAAAGGCGCAAAAATAAGGGCATTCACTGATGCGCAAGTGATAAATAAAAGTTTGAGTAGCCTCATTTTGATGTCTGCATTTATTCAAGTATTACATTAAAGGGAAACAGGTATTTTTTTAAATTGAACGAAGAAGGACCATCGACCTTTGAACCACAAAACACCTAACAACTCACTGCACTTATGTATCGGTAAAAATTCGCGATTCTAAATATTTAATGTACGGGCGGTTTAATTAAAATTGTAATGACTTTCGAATATCAAAGGCTCAAGACTAGAGGGATGAGTGAAACAAATCTTTGAGGCATGCAGACACAATCGTGGTGACATACTCCTCGCTTCGTCACAGGCATATAATCTATCTCCTAAAATTGGATGTCCCAATGCAAGCATATGAACCCTGAGTTGATGGGAGCGTCCTGTAATCGGATTTAACTTGACTAAGCTACTGCAATTATCGTTCGAAACGACTTCATATCGCGTTATGGCATGTTTGCCTATTTCATGATCCACCTTTTGTTTAGGTCTGTTTGGCCAATCGCAAATGAGCGGCAAAGTAACTTCGCCTTGTGACTTATCTGGGCAGCCAAGCACTCGAGCGTAATAGGTTTTTTTCACTCTTCGCTTTTCAAATTGCTGCTGAATATGTTTATGGCTGCTTTTATTAAGGGCAAATATTATGATGCCCGATGTGGCCATATCTAACCGATGCACAACAGTGAGTGATGGCCACACTCTTTGAAGTCTCAATTGCAAAGAATCTCTGTGCTCAAATGCCTTACCGGGAACACTTAGTAAACCACTAGGTTTATTGACAACGATAAAATCTTCGTCTTTATATAAAACGTTAAACCCAGGCATAGCCGGTGGGCTATACACCATTTTTCTGCGAACGTTGTCAGGCATAGTCAGTGTGTGTCTTTTATTTGGGATTGTTTACTACCACTCGAACACTGTCTAGTGAAGGCTCAGACGATTCAATGATTTCTTGAAGTGTTTGTTTTTGATTAATCAAATAATCAATCTCTTCTTGTCTGATTGCTGGGTTATAAGTCTTGAGATCGTTTAGTCGCTCAATTTCTTCGTCCAATTCATGAGCCATGTTGAGCAGCGCTGCTTTTTTTACATTTTCTAATTCCGCTTTGGCTTCGTTCAGTGCGGCCTCAATCGTTTTTGAAATCAATTCGCCTAACGCAGTTATTAACTGATTTGCCATTTTGGGCTTAACCCTGAAAATGGGCGCGAACGTCTCTTCAATAGGCTTGAGTTTCGAATCTAAGCACACTTTTGTAACAGTGGGAGGTAAATACTTATATAACTCTAATTCAGAAGGAGCTGATGGATTGAGCACAGCCAGTATTTCGACCCAATAAGCGCCAACAGGGGCGTCCTTTTTATTCACGAAGCACAAACTGCTTTTACCAATTACATCGGTTAAAACTGAGTCTATGCATTGAGTCACTATTTGGCTATCGGGATTGAGAAAGGTTAAATGTTCAAGTTGAGTCGCAGTTTCTCTTTTATAAGTAACCTCTAATCCATCGTCTGGTATGTGGCTAATTGGAAATAGACTATTCTCGGACTGTTTTAATATAAAACTGTGAGCATCTTTTTCTTCTTGCGTGATCCCAAGATTATCAAACAAACGGCTCATGAACTTCATAAGCGAAACAGGATTTTCTGCTAATACAATTTGTTCTAACACTTCTTCGCTATCTTTGTTTCCTTTTGCATTTATTTCCAATAATTTATCTCGGCCCTCGTCAACCTTAGCTCTTAAATCTTCAGTAAGCTTTTCTCCCTGATTAACGATATCTTGCCAATTTTCTTTATCTTCAGGTGTGGCAAGGGCATGATGTAAGTCATCCTCAAGTCGTTTATATACGTCTAAGCCAATCGGACAAGTCGAGTCAAAGGATTTAAGAGACTGAGAGTACCAACTGAATAAAACTTCTTGAGCGGTTTGCTCGAAGTAAGGCACATGAATGGTAATATCAAATTTTTGACCGATTCTATCTAAGCGGCCAATCCTTTGTTCCAATAAGTCTGGATTTAGTGGCAAATCAAATAGATATAAATGTCTTGAGAACTGGAAGTTACGTCCTTCGCTTCCAATTTCGCTGCATATCATCACTTGCGCACCCTTGTCTTGTTCAGAAAAGTAATGAGCGGCTTTATCTCGCTCGACAATGCTCATGTGTTGATGAAATACAGTGTGTCTTATACTAGTCTTTTTGCGAAGATACTCAGCAATTTGTAAGACAGTGCTAGCATATGCACAAATTACGAGCACTTTCTCGCTTGTGTTAGACTCAAGAAAGTCCACCATGTCCGCTACACGAGGATCAAACGATGGCCAACTTTCATCCTGTATCAGTGATCGCTCAGGATGAAGAGCGTGAGCAATATCATCCTTTTCGAACAGGCTCATAGCGTATTGTTTGGGTAGCTTAAGCTTAATTGGACGCGTTATACGTTTTGGAAAGCCTTCAATGGCAGCGCGTCTATTTCTGAACAGTAATCTGCCAGTGCCGTGTTGATCAACTAATCTCATTAGTAAACTGTGTCTATCTTCTTCGATAGAGAGGTCGTATCCCGTTAGTTGCTCACTTGTCAAAAGCTGATTAAAAATCACCAACTCTTCTGTGTTTGGTTGTCTGTTTTCTATCAGTGGGGATACAGCATTAGCTAAATTAGCGTAATGCTCTTCTTGCTCTATAAATGCCTCATAATCATAGAATCGATTAGGATCGAGGAGTCTAAGTCGAGCAAAGTGGCTTTTGTGCCCTAATTGATCTGGCGTCGCTGTCAGCAGTAATACAGATGTTGCAATTCCACTTAATTGCTCTATCGCCTTATATTCTGCTGATACATTAACTTCGTCGTATTCAAGATGGTGCGCTTCATCGACTATTAAAACATCCCATGTGGCTTTTAACGCCTTATCTAATACATTTGATTGGCTGATAAATTGCTGGCTACACAGCACCAGCTGCTCTTGCTCAAAAGGATTTTCACCGCTATCTTTAACCGCTTCCATCCGCTCGTCATCAAACACAGAAAATGCAAGATTAACCTTTCTCAGCATCTCAACCAACCATTGATGCACCAGTGAATCGGGCACAATGACCAATGCTCGAGAGGCTCGCCCGGTTATTATTTGCATGTGCAATATAAGCGCCGCCTCAATCGTTTTGCCTAAACCGACCTCGTCTGCTAGCAAAACTCTTGGAGCGTATCTCGCTCCTACTTGGCTGGCGATGTGTATTTGATGAGGGATGAGGTCTATCCGAGCGCCAACCAATCCAACCACGCCAGAGTTCGCAAACTCATTTTGTTTTTGCCAGCATTCATAACGGGTGTCAAACCATTTCGGGTCATCAAATTGCCCGTGAAACAAGCGTTTTTCTGGTTGATTTAATTTTACCTGAGGATCTAGTGCTACTTCGACAATGTGTGCTTTTTCGTTAGTGTCGCAGCGCGTTCCTATGTAAGTGACTAGATTGTCTTGTTCAACTGTTTCATCTATTACTATTTCAAACCCGTCGATGTGTTTGACTTTTTCTCCCACACCTAATATCAGCCTGGTGATATGTGCGTTTGACTTTGCGTAGGTTCTTTCTTCGTTTACTGCAGGGAATAAAATTTTGACGCTCCTCGCGTCCGCGCCCATAACTACACCTAAGCCTAAAGCGTCTTCGCTATTGCTAATGAAACGTTGCCCGACAAAATAACCGTCACTCATGTTTTACTTTATTTAACCTCAGAAATTAAAAGGCGAATTGTAAACACAACGATACTCAATGTCAGCATTTATGTCGGGCAAATCCCTTATAATTTTTTCTTCAACGGTGAGGATAGCAAGCCCAATCAATTTCCTTAGAAGTTTTTCTCAGTGAATTCTGCAAGCGAGCTTCGTTCTACTTCATCAAAAATAAGAATAGAACCGCCATCGTAATTCCTAAAGACGTTTACTGCTGCGCTTGCGCCAGAGCTTGCCGGGGTCACAAATTTATCGTCAATTTGAGCCAAGTTTCCAAGCACTACGGTGCGACAGTTTCGTCCGCCACGCGATAGCATGCCTTTCATTTGGGCTTTGGTCATGTTTTGAGCTTCATCAATAATCAAAACCGCATTGTCTATGCTTCTACCCCGAAAGTACGCCATACTGGTGAACTCAATATTCGCTCTTTCAATAATGTGTTCGATGGTCGCGAGATCTTCCCCTTCGCCATCATCATGAGAATGCATAGAGAGCAGCGCGTCAGTGATACCAGCCAAAAGTGGCAAAGATTTCTCTTTTAAATCGCCAGGCAGAAAACCTGGGTCTTCGTCCATAAAATCTCTGCTTCTAACGACCACTATCTTTTTGTACTGTTTGGTTTCTAGAACCTGATGAAGTGCAGCCGCTACTGCTAAAAACGTTTTCCCTGAACCGGCTGGCCCTAATAAAATATTTAAATCGTAGTGAGGGTCGGTGAGTTGAGATAGCGCAATCGCTTGTCGTGGATTTTTAGGGCTGATCCCCCAGATTTTTTCTTGTTTGCGAGGCAGTAATTTAGTGTAAACATGTTCTTGCGTCACTTCGGTAATTAAACCTGTATGACCTGCATCGTCGTACCAATACATATTATACTGAGCTTGTTCGTTAAACCACTCGCGTGGCAACTTGTAAACGTTTCCAGACAACTCAAATTCTTCGTCTGAATGTAATTTGTCAAACAGGTCTCCGCTGAATGCTTGAACGCCTGAATAAAGCAAGCTGATATCTGATATCTGAGTGTCAACGGAGACATCTTCTGCATTGACACCAATGGTTCGAGCTTTAAGGCGCATGTTAATATCGCGCGAAACAATTGAAACGTCTTTGCCTAGTGTTTTTTGCAGTTGAAATGCATAATTTATGATTCTGTTATCAGCGTCACTGCCAATACCATGCTTTAGTGAGGCTTCTATTTCGACGTTTGTATCAACGCCTATAAAAAGTTTACCTCGCCTACCTGTTTCGCTTTTAGGCAATTCTATTCCAGCTTGCATCTCATCTGCGTCGCAACCGCTCACGAGATCTTCGAGCATTCTAATACACACTCTAGCATCTGCGCTTACTGATTTATCTCGGCGCTCTTTTAAATTGTCTAACTCTTCTAATACAGTCAAGCAGACGTAAATATCATCTTCATAAGCAAGCAAACTTTTGGGGTCATGGACGAGTGCGGATGTATCTAGGACGCGAGGAGTACTGGTTTTGCCTATCATAATTTTGTGTGCTTCCGTTTAACGAAAAGCAGTGAAATATGAGCGCCAAGCCAAAACATGAAGAGTACGACAGGGCGCTAACCACTTTTCTTCTTTAAATTGTCGGAGTTAAAGTATCACCTAATTAGCCGTAAAATATCTACCAGTATAACAATGTGTTGTAAGCAACATTAATGACACCGATTAAAACCCTTTTTACTGCATTTATTTTTTATAACCATCTCTTAATTGAACGTCTATTGCATTTAAGACTTCTGAACGATTGATTGAGCCAGCTAAAATTCCGTTGTCGTCTACTACTGGATAAACTTTTGGTTTTTCTTTTAGCATACGATCTGCAAGCGCTAAAATGGAGTCATATTCTTTAACCGTCAAGACTTCTGTTCGCATTATTTCCTCAACGCGGCAAACTTGTTCACGATAATAACTTGAGGTAATCATTCTGCTTAAGCAATCTTGCTCTGACAAAAAGCCGACTAATTCACCTTGTCTATTCACAACAGGTCCACCAGTCTGCTTACTCAAAAGTAAGCTTTCTACGGCTTCTGCTACTGGCATATCTGGGGAAAGCTTAACAGGTCGACGGTTCATATAATCTACGACTTTCAACGACTCCATGGTGACTCCATTTGTATTGAGTTTTTATTTTTTGAATGTACAGTTCCGCATAACATATTTATAAATGTACGCTAAAAAATCCAAATTGCACATAAATTTAATGGCTTTTTATAAAAATGCATATTGTACTTTTTGGTTATAGATCCCGATTATCGGGTAATCATCTTTTATAAACCATTTTTATTCGTCTACATAGTAACAAACTCTTCTGCTGACGTTGGATGAATTGCTACACAGGCATCAAAATCAGCTTTGGTTGCGCCCATTTTAATGGCGACTCCGAATCCTTGAAGTATTTCGTCCATCGCATAACCAATACCGTGCAAGCCCACTATTTTCTGGTCTTTGCCGGCACAAATGAGTTTCATCTTTGTAGCTTGGCGATGCGAAGTGACGGCGGTATACATGGCCGCAAAGCTTGAATTATAAATAGTGAGATCTTCACCATACTGCTCTTTTGCTTGTTCCTCGGTAAGTCCAATTGTGCCGATTGTTGGATGACTAAATACTACGGTTGGGACTAGGTCGTAGTCCATATGGGCATCTTTTTTGCCATTGAACAATCTTTCTGATAATAATCTCCCTGCTTTGACTGCAACGGGCGTAAGTTCTATTTTACCGATATTATCCCCAACCGCATAAATGTTAGGTGCGGTAGTGTTCTGGTATTTATCGACTTTAATAAAGCCTCTGTTATCAATCTCGACGGTGGTGTTTTCTAACTTGATTTTGTCATTGGCAGGTGCTCTACCGATTGCCCAAATAAGGCAATCTGTCTTAATTTGTCTATCGCCGTTTAAATGCACTACTAACGATCCATCGTCTTGTTTGGTCACTTTCTCTACTTGTGTATGGGGGTGAAGATTAATTCCTTCTTCTTGCATGATTTCAGTGAGAGTGGTAGACAGCATAGAGTCAAAACTGCGCATGGCTTTTTCTCTTCTCACTAGAAGGTGGGTTTCAGTGCCAAGTGAATGCAAAACGCCTGCTAATTCAACTGCAATATATCCAGCTCCGACAACAACGGCACACTTAGGCTGTTCATCTAATGCAAAAAAGCCGTCAGAGTCTATTCCATATTCTGCGCCCGGCAAATTTGGCCTGATCGGTCTACCTCCGGTGGCTATTGTGATGTGTTCTGCTGTGTAAACTTCGCCGTTAACCTCAATTGTGTTGTTATCTATGAAAGTAGCAAACCCTTTGATTAACGTAACGTCGTTATTGCCTAGAACACGGTCGTAAGATTGGTGTATTCTATCGATATAGGCTTGTCTGCTTTCAACTAATTTTGACCAACTGAAATTATTTACTGTGACATCAAACCCGTAATCAGGGGCGTATTTGTGAATTGCCTCTGCCACCTGAGCACCATACCACATGGCTTTTTTAGGTACGCAACCAACGTTTACGCAAGTACCACCGATGTCTTTTGCTTCCACTATAGCGACTTTTTTACCGTAACGAGAGGCTCTATTGGCCGACGCAATCCCTCCCGATCCGCCGCCTATACATATATAATCAAAATGCTTGGTTGATTCAGTCATAAATTTCCATAAATAAAATTGCTGTGCTAGTAATATATACTCCTACTATGCTTACTCGACCTAATTATTCAAGCATTAATTACAAAATAGGACATATATTTTGTTATCAGCAACGTTAATAACGGACTTTTGCAAGTTTACTATAATCAACCTTGTAATCTTTAAATACGCACCATACATATAAATATAAATTTCTAACAATGAGTTTCTAATGACTATACAACAAATATCCTCTGACCAAGCCCTTAGTGATTTCTCAAACAACCCTGTATTCTCAGCGATAGAGCCGGCAAACGTTGTGTCTGATGTAAGACAGGCTATTGATAAATGCAAAAGGGTAATCGAGGAAGTAGTGACCTCAAAAGAGATCAGTTTTGAAAATATAGTGACTCGAATTGAAGAAGTCGAGGATGAACTTTCGGCAATATTTTCACCTATCAGCCACACAAATTCAGTTGTTAGTAGTGACGAACTTAGAGAGGCACACGATGCCTGCTTGCCTCTATTGTCAGAGTATTCAACCTATGTTGGACAACATCAAGGTCTTTGCGATATGTATATCGCGTTATCTAAGTCCAGCGAATTTGAACACTTGAATGAGGCGCAAAAGAAGGTCGTTAGCAATGCGGTGAGGGATTTTGAATTGTCAGGTGTATCCTTACCGGAAAACAAAAAGCAGGAATACGCGAAAATAAAAGCGAAGTTGTCTGATTTAGCGTCTAAGTTTTCAAACAATGTTATGGACGCCACATTGGCTTTTAGCAAACATGTTACCGATGAATCCTTGTTGTCCGGGCTGCCTCAAAGTGCTCTAGACGCGGCTAAACAAGCGGCTCACCAAAAAGACCTTCAAGGCTATTTATTTACCTTGGATATCCCCAGTTACTTGCCCGTAATGATGTACGCAGATAATCGAGAGTTAAGAAAGGAGTTGTATAGAGCGTATGCTACTCGAGCGTCAGACCAAGATGGCGATAGTTTGAATGGCAAAGCGGCGCAGTTTGACAATACTCAAATAATCAACGAGACACTTGAACTGCGTCATAGACTTGCTAAGTTGATGGGGTTCAGTTCATACGCAGAGTATTCACTGGCGACAAAAATGGCGCAGACACCTAAACAGGTCCTAGACTTTTTGAATGACTTGGCAAGGCGCTCTAAGCCTCAAGCTATCGAAGAAAAGAGAGAGATTGAAGCGTTTGCTGCCCAAAAATTTGACCAATCAGAATTAGAGGCATGGGATTATGCTTACTTTGCTGAAAAATTAAAGCAAGACAAGTTCTCAATTTCTGATGAGCAGCTTAAACCTTATTTCCCAGAGCATCGAGTTCTTTCAGGGTTGTTCGAGGTCGTATCACGATTATTTGATGTAAAAGTAGTCGAAGTATTAAATATTGACGCTTGGCATAAAGACGTTCGTTATTTTGAAATTCACGACGGACAAGGTACTTTGCGAGGAGCGTTTTATTTAGATTTATATGCTCGGGCGAAAAAAAGAGGCGGTGCTTGGATGGATGAGTGCAGAGTCCGCAGAGTAACCATGGACAAAACGCTACAAACCCCCATTGCATACCTTACTTGCAATTTTTCAAGCCCTGTAGGAGATAAGCCAGCGCTGTTCACTCACGATGAAGTTGTCACATTATTCCATGAATTCGGACATGGTATACATCACATGCTCACCAAAATAGATGTGGCCGGCGTATCTGGAATTAATGGAGTGGCATGGGATGCCGTTGAATTACCGAGTCAGTTCCTCGAAAATTGGTGCTGGCAAAGCGAGGCATTAGAATTTATTTCTGGGCATTATGAAACCTCAAAACCTTTGCCAAAAGAATTGCTGGACAAAATGTTGGCTGCCAAAAATTATCAGGCTGCCATGCAAATGGTGCGTCAACTAGAATTTAGCTTATTCGACTTTACTTTGCATTCTCAGACCGAAACTCCCAAAGACGTGCAAACAATTTTAGATGAGGTCAGAGAGCGAGTGTCTGTATCTGTTGTGCCAACATTCAACCGATTCCAAAACAGCTTTAGTCATATATTTGCAGGGGGCTATGCCGCTGGTTACTACAGTTATAAATGGGCCGAAGTATTGTCCGCTGATGCTTTTGCCAAATTTGAAGAAGAAGGCATTTTCAACCAAGACACTGGGCGGGCATTTTTGACCAATATTTTGGAGCAAGGTGGTTCAAAAGAACCCATGGATTTGTTTAAAGCCTTCGTAGGTCGAGAGCCAAAAACTGACGCCTTGCTGCGGCATTCGGGGATACAGGGGTAGAGTATGCCCGCTGAAAAATTTAGCGTTATTTACGATAGAGCGGCAAAGAGAAAAGGCAGTGTATCTAAGCTTGAAAGCATGCTTTCTCACCCTTTGTCGAATGAAGATATAGAAATGATTGGTGACGATAGATTTTTAGCAGAGTTTACCAAAAAAGTGTTTCAGTCTGGGTTTGTGTGGCGAGTAGTTCGCCAAAAATGGGCGGCTTTTGAAACTGAGTTTTTTGGGTTTGATATAGAAAAAATACTCCTCATGCCTGATGAAATGCTTGAGAAAAAAGCGACCAATCCAGACATCATTCGGAACTTAAATAAGGTGCTCACTATTCAAGACAATGCACTGATGATCAAGGATGTGCAACAAAGAGAGGAAAGGTTTGCTAAGTTTGTCGCAAATTGGCCTACTACCAATATTATTGGATTATGGGATTATTTGAAAAGAAACGGCAAACGATTAGGTGGTAACACAGGCCCGTATGCGCTTAGATTCTTAGGTAAAGATACCTTTTTATTAAGTCAAGATGTAGAAAGCTATTTTGTTACACGAAAAATAATAAGCGGTTCTTCTAGGTCAAAGCGCAGTCTCAACTCAATTCAGGAAACTTTTAACGCATGGCAAGAGGAAAGCGGGCGCTCTATGCAAAATATTAGTCAAATCGTTTCAATGAGTGTGGGTGATAATTTTATACCGCGATAATGTATCTCTATCGCGATGCATCGTTTCTCCACGCATCGTCTCAAGACACATTAAGTAAGGTGATAGCGATATTGGAAAAGTTTATATGAGTTGGTGGTATGCTAAGAGTATTTAAGAGCATCGATATTGTTTCCATTCTTTGTTGTTCGATATTTTTCCAAATACTCAGAGGGCCAAATACCGTAATTTTGCAAGTATCATACAGACGGGCACATTATTCTTGTTGATGTATTGTTTATATGACCTTCTCGATCCCTCTTTTTCTATTAATCTCTAGAGTCGATGTAGCCTTTAAGTTACACTCTTAACGTTGTTTGAAATAGTTGGACAGACCAACTATGAAACAATCAAGCAAATTAAATCATTCGCTCAATATTGTAAAACCTGAATTAAACATTAGGACGTTTATTAAATGAGTCAAAACCAAGAAGCAGTTGACCGCAAGTTGTCTGCAGATAAAGAAACCATTGATTTTGGTTACAAGCAAGTAGAAAAAGACCAAAAAGTAGATTTGGTCGCGGACGTGTTCGATTCTGTAGCAAAAAAATATGACATTATGAATGATTTAATGTCTTTTGGCATTCATCGGGTGTGGAAACGATTTACCCTCGATGCTAGCGGGGCTAGGCTTGGCCATCGGGTTTTGGATTTGGCTGGTGGTACAGGCGATTTGGCAGCTAAATTCAGTAGGATGGTCGGCGATGATGGGCAAGTGATATTAGCCGATATTAATCATTCGATGTTAAATGTTGGCAAAGAAAAGCTGACTAATATGGGCATTATTGGCAATATTAATTATGTTCAAGCGAATGCAGAAGAATTGCCATTTCCAGATAATCATTTTGATTTAATAACGATCGCTTTTGGTCTTCGAAATGTCACCGATAAGTCCAAAGCTCTCGCCTCTATGTTTAGAGTACTTAAGCCGGGCGGTCGCTTATTAGTCCTTGAGTTTTCGAAACCGACAACAGAGTCACTGTCAAAAATATATGATATTTATTCATTTCACGTTTTGCCGCAAATGGGGCGCTTAGTGGTGAACGATGCGGACAGCTACAAATATTTAGCTGAATCCATCCGAATGCATCCGGATCAGGAAACTCTTGAACAAATGATGCTGGATGTTGGTTTTGAACATACCAGTTACACTAATATGACGGGTGGGGTAGTGGCGCTTCACCGAGGGTTTAAGTTTTAATGTCGCTGCCTCAAGCCCTCAGTACTGCTCTTGAAATCGGAATTAATCGGGCGCTAGATTGGTCATTCAACAAAGACGAGTTGCTTTCTCCGCTTGTCGATAAAACGTGCATTATTTTTGTTCAAGAAATAGAAAAGGCGTTGATATTTTCATTTGACGCAAATCAGATCAGTGTATCGATTGATGAAAATGGTGAATACAATCACAACCCCGATGAATTAGACAACACGGCATTAGACGCTCATGAATGTTGGGTCAGCGTATCTTTATTTGCGATTGAACAACTCAAGCAGAACAGTCAATTGACGAAATTGATCAAATCAGGGCAGCTAGACTTTGCGGGAAATTTAAGTATTTTACAGGCATTAAGTAAGTTGTACGAGCGAATAGACCTAGATGGAGAGGAAATTCTGTCTAAATACTTGGGCGATGTGTTGGCTCATAATGTTCACAGTGTTGGTAAAGACATCAGCCAAACACTGTTTCAGCAATTAACTTTATTACAATATACAATTTCCGATCTCGCATTGGACGAAAAACCAATCGCCGTTAGAGGCATCATGGTCACTAACTTTTGCGATGAGGTTGCTGACTTACAGTCAGGTGTCGACCGCATTGAGGCCAAAGTCGACATATTAGAAGCAAAGTTGAAAGAGAATAAAAAAATAAAGACGTTAACAAACAAAACTTCTCCCGGCTCAATGAACGATAGAACGGACAACAATAAACCATGAAGTATCGCCGTTTTTTACAGATTGGAGGTGTATTACTCACCCATGGGCTTGATGATCTAATTCCAAAAAGATTTCGACCCTGGTATTACAGGTGGCTTCGTAAATTACTATTTTGGTGGCCTAATAAGCACAAACAATTTTCAGAGGGAAAAAGGCTACGCCTTGCCTTACAAGAATTAGGACCTGTGTTTGTAAAATTCGGTCAAATGCTATCGACAAGGCGTGATTTGCTTCCGCCGGCAATGGTTAATGAACTTGCAAAACTGCAAGATAAAGTCCCTCCTTTCGATTCAGATAAAGCGGAGGAAATTGTTCGCCTAAGTTTAGGTTTAAAAAACTTGAACGAGTTATTTAGCCATTTTGACCATGAGCCTCTCGCCTCAGCGTCTGTTGCACAGGTGCATGCCGCTAAGCTTAAGCTCGATGATAAAGATGTGGTTGTCAAAGTCTTGCGTCCCAATATCAAGCATACGATTGAAGCCGATGTAGAATTGCTTATTTCAATGGCAAAGCTCGTTCAGGAATGGTTACCGGACGGTAAAAGACTGCGCCCAGTCGAGGTTGTACAAGAATATCGACGAACTATTCTTGATGAACTAGATCTATTGCGGGAAGCCGCTAATGGCATTCAAATTCGGCGCAGTTTTGAGGGTTCTGAGAGTCTTTACGTTCCGCATATTTACAGTGATCATTGCCGGATTAATGTAATTGTGATGGAAAGGATTTATGGTATTCCTGTGTCTGACATCGATGCATTAAGAGCGCAAGACACCAATCTTGAACTTTTAGCAGAGAGAGGTGTGGAAGTGTTTTTTACGCAAGTTTTTCGAGACAGCTTTTTCCATGCAGACATGCATCCAGGTAATATCTTTGTTTCAACGGAGCATCCACACAATCCTAAATATATCGGTATAGATTATGGAATTGTTGGCACATTAAACAAGCAGGACAAACGCTACTTAGCTGAAAACTTCATTGCGTTTTTTAACCGTAACTATCGAAAAGTGGCTGAGCTTCATGTTGATTCGGGTTGGGTACCTCCTGATACAAACATTGACGATTTCGAAATGGCGATTAGAACAGTGTGTGAGCCAATATTTCAAAAACCATTAGCAGATATTTCTTTTGGTCATGTGTTATTGCAATTGTTTAATACTGCCAGACGTTTCGATATGCGAGTTCAGCCCCAACTAGTGTTGTTGCAAAAAACATTGCTTTATGTAGAGGGTTTAGGACGGACGCTCTATCCTCAATTAGATCTGTGGAAAACGGCCAAGCCATTCCTTGAAAATTGGATGAAAGAGCAAATAGGGCCGAAGGCAATGTTTAATCAAATTAAGGAAAATCTGCCTTTCTGGTCTGAAAAATTGCCTGAAATGCCTGACTTACTGTATGAGGCGTTGCGCCAATCTCGCACCTTACCCATGCAACTTGAAATGCAACACCGTGAAAATATCAAATTACAATTGGATATTCAAAGAGCCAGAATGTTCGGCAAAGCCGCCATTACTTTTTCTATAGCGGCGGCTTTGAGTTATGGCTATGACTTGCATATGTCCGTCACAATCATAAGCGGCGTGCTGGCTGTGTTTGCGTGGCATCAATCGTTCAAACGACTAAAACAAAAATAAATTGGCTAATCTCTATGCCTTAATGGCTGTGTGTGAATGATATGTTCCGGGATTTGGTTGTGCCACTTTTTCTGTTCGTTGGCAGCATGAACGTATTTTACGACAAGCAGCAAAACGTACGCTCGATTACAGAATGTTCTGACACAATTAAGAATCATTTAGCTTAGATATTTGAAAAGCCGAGAAAGTATTAAGAGCCAACAAGAGTGACGCCTTATATTTATGCGCAGGTATTAGTCGTTCCAATTCGAACTGGTGACGTTATGCAAAGTGTCGCCGTTTATCGTGGTTAAGCTTAAATTCCATTTTGCTTTATGCTGCAGAAATGCTTCATGAACCAGTTCAGTGTAAATAAGTGGATGTTTAGTTTTTATGTCTTCAGGTAGCAACACTTCCCAATGATCTCCGCACGTTTTTAATTTGCAAACAGGGATAGCGGACTTTTTCCGCCTGCCAATAAGCACAATGGCTATTCTCAAAACTCTCAAACAACATATGATAGCTTGCTGTAATTCACAGGTATAGTTTTCCAGTTTGGACAAGTCTATTGGCTGCCTATGCATGCTCACCAAATCTCTAATTATCATTCTTTGTAAGTTGGTAAACCCCGTAATCTCTACGTGATTTAAAATATAAGCACCATGTTCGTGATATTGTCGGTAGCCGATATGTAGACCTAACTCATGCAAACTCGCTGCTGCGGCGACTACGCCATGTATATCATAATCGCAAAAGTTTTGCTGTTCACACAACTGATTGCATAGTGAAAGGGCGACTTCCCTGGCTCTTTGACTATGAAATGGGTCAACGTGAAATCTCGAAATAAGTTGATTTAAACCTTGAGTGCGGCGATCGCTTTTATGGTAATTCTCAAGCATTCCATAAATTATTCCCTCTCTTAGTGCGCCACCAGCAATTTGCATATTATCAATGTTTAAATTTTCGAACAATGCGATCAGTATCGCCAAACCACTGGGGAAAATTGCCTGTCTGGAAAGAGGCAGTCCGTCAATGCTTAGTTGCGACAATTGGCCTTGAGTGACACATTCGTCTCTTAAGTGAAGTAAATATGGCAGTCTTATAGCATCATTAATTCCTTGCTTCACTAGTATTTGAGTAACTGCTTGAGGCGTTCCTGATGCCCCGAGGCACTTTTCCCAATCGAAACATAAAAACGTATCTTTAAATTGAGAGATGATTTTAGAAGCAGCTTGGTATGCATTTTCAAAGTTTTCTGCACTGAGTTCGCCATAAGGGAAGTACTTCTCCATATACGTGACGCAGCCCATATCCATACTGGTCAAGTGAATAGGCTGTAAGTCTCGCCCTAATATAACTTCGGTACTGGCTCCACCAATATCGATAACTAGGGTATTTCCTTGATTTGCACTCGTGTAGGCTACACCAAGATAGATCTGCCTTGCTTCTTCCTCGCCACTAATGACATTGACTTTGCGATTAAGAATTGCTTCTGCTCTAGACAAAAATTCCTGTGAATTAGTCGCCAGTCTTAACGTTGCTGTCGCTACTATATGTATGTTTTCTGGCGGGATGTCGTGCAATTTTTCAGCAAAGTTGGTTAAGCACGCTAACCCTCGCTGAATTGCGCTTTCAGATAACAAATTTGTGTCCGACAAGCCGGAAGCAAGACGGACTTTTTGTTTATTTTTACTGAGTATTTGGACGCTGCCAGCTAAAACTCGAACAACCACCATATGAAAACTGTTAGACCCTAAGTCAACAGCTGCATAGTAATCGTCTTGCTTTTGATTCTGATGTATATTTGCTGAGTCGGTTAAGTGATCTAGCATCAGACGGCGCCTCTAAAAATTCACTTAACTATTTTTTTGTGTTTGAGGTCGATTTCTCTGGCCTCGACCTTCTTTACGTGGACCAGAGCGCTGTCCGGAACGTTGATTAGATCGCCTCGGTTGGCGTCTAGGTATTTTCGGTGGCTTGACGTCATTTAATAAATTTAAAGGATTATAATCGGTTACTGGGATATCGTGACCAATATAGAGCTCAATGGCTGTCAAGTTTTGAGCAAACCGTTCACAAGCGAAGCTTATCGCTTTACCCGTTTCCCCTGCACGACCAGTTCTTCCAATTCTGTGAACATAGTCTTCGGCGTCATCAGGCAAATCATAGTTGAAAACATGGGTTACTTTATCGATATGCAAGCCTCTAGCTGCCACATCCGTTGCCACTAATACATCAAGAGCCCCGCTTGTGAAATCTTCTAAAATGGTCAGCCGTTTTTTCTGTTGTACGTCTCCACTGAGCATACCTACCCTGTGTCCGTCAGCTTTCAACCATGCGGTGACTTTTTCGCAAGACTGCTTGGTATTGGCGAACACTATGGCTTTATCAGGCCACTCCTCTTCAAACAAGGTCAACAATAAAAGGTCTTTGTCCTCATTACTTGGATAAAAAAGTTCTTCGGATATGCCCACGCCCGTTTTTGTTTCAGGGGCTATTTGTACATGCACAGGATTATTCATGTGTTCATACGCCAACTCTTGAACTCTAAAACTCAATGTGGCGGAAAAAAGCATGCTTAATCGTTGAGTGGGTTCCGGCATCCGACGAAATAAATAACGTATATCTTTAATAAAACCTAAATCAAACATTCTGTCTGCTTCATCTAATACCGCAACTTGAATGTGTTTTAGATTAAAAATGTCTTGCTTATAATAATCAATAATACGTCCAGTGGTTCCAATTAATATATCGACGCCATCTGCTAATTGTTGACGTTGACTTTCATAACCTTCGCCACCATATATTGCAGCTACACTTAACCCTGAGTGTTTACTGAGTAGTTTAGCATCATTGAAAATTTGAACCGCTAACTCTCTTGTGGGCGCCATAACGATGGCTCTTGGGTTGCTCCCATTGTCAGAGTTTGGATGGGTTAATAAGTAGTGGAAGGTCGCCACTAAAAAGGTTATGGTTTTACCAGTACCAGTTTGTGCTTGACCTGCAATATCACTGCCAGCCAATAATTGAGGTAAACTCATTGATTGTATTGGTGTACACTGATTAAAGCCTGCTTCATCAAGGCCCGCTTGTACTTGTGGGTGGATCGAAAGGGTTGAAAATAGCGTATCGGTTAAATGTGTTTGTGGCATAGCTTATAGCTTATCGATGCTTGCATTAAAAAACGGTTTCTATATAACACTATTAAGAAAGGCTGAAAAGGTTCAGCAAACATTCCCAAATTGGAGAAAAGAATGAGCGACAAAATTCTCGCATTATCTGACGAAAAATTCGAAGCTGATGTACTTAATGCATCAAGTCCTGTATTAGTTGATTTCTGGGCTGAATGGTGCGGCCCCTGTAAAATGATCGCCCCTATTTTAGACGAAATAGCCGACGAGTACGAGGGCAAGTTAACAGTTGGTAAGCTAAATGTCGAAGAAAATAATGAAACACCACCAAAATATAACATCCGCAGTATCCCTGCGCTGTTACTTTTTAAAGATGGTGCATTAGCGGCAAGCAAACTAGGTGCTTGTTCTAAGACACAGCTTAAAGAGTTTTTAGACGAACATATTTAAGCTTTACTTTTTAAATATAGTCAAGTAGAAAAAAAGGTGAGTACGATTGTGTACTCACCTTTTTAGTATTCCTCAAAGTCAAGTCAAAAGTGGCTGGTTAAAGCCAACTATTGGTCTTAGAAGCGATATGTAGCGCCAATGGTTACTTTGCGGTCTGGTAAACCAACAAAACATAGAAGTGAATTGTTGCGTACGCAGTATTGGTCTATACGCTCTTCAGTTAAGTTAACACCCTCAATACCAATGTTTAGGTTCTCGGTAACATCATAGTTAAGGCTAGCGTTTAACTGGCCTCTGTCGTCGGTAACGACTGGGAAGCTAAGTGTACTACTACCACTTGTGTTTGCACCGCCAGCAAAATCTTGCGTACGGAATGCTTCACGCCATGTATAACGCATACGCGCTGAGATACCATACTTTTCATAATACAAAGTGAAGTTATATGCATTTTCAGATAGGTCAAGTAAACCGCGTGGGATACTAACATCTCCAAGTACCGTTGCGCCACGTCCAGAGGTTGAGTCTACAATCGAGCCCCCAGAAAATTCTTGGATCGTATAGTTTGCTAAGAAACCAAAACCTGATGCCCAACCTAGGTCTTCTTCAAAGCTAGACAAATCATATTGTAAAGCAAATTCAAAACCCTTTTGCGTGGTTGTTTCCGGATCGTTAGCAGGGAAGGTCACGTCAACACATAGCCCGGTCGTATTTGGATCACCTAATACATTAGGCACAACTTCTGGGTTGAAGATACCACCACCAGGACATGATGGGTCAGTTTCACGATTAAAGCCACCCGTGCCATTTGGTATTAGTATTGCGCTTTCAAAGTCACTACCAAATATGTTGGTACGGTCTTTTGTAAAGTAACCCACACTTGCAACGGCTGCTTCAGCAAAATACCACTCTACGCTTAAATCAATGGCAGTAAAGTCTTCTGGTTCTAGTCCAGGATTACCTAGCGCGATAACAGAATTTTCTTGATTATCTCTAGTAAAACCAGTTGCTAACCGGTTAAAGCCTGGACGTAAAATATCTGTGGTATAACCGGCTCTTATCACAACATCGTCGTGAGGAGTAATTACCAAGTTTATTCTAGGAAGTACAAAACTATAGTCACCACTAGTAGTCGCCAAATCGCCGTCTGGCCCAAACCCTGTTGAATCGATGTCTGTTTGTACATAACGTAAACCCACATTACCGCGAACTAGCTCTTCAAATTCAAAGTTTGCCTGAGCATATATAGCAATCGTCGACTCTGAAATATCTCGATATGCATTATCGTTTGAGCTGATGTTAGCGATAGAAGGACTTGCTGGGTCATGCGCAATCACAGCATTTTGTAAGGTCTCAATGGTGCCATCTGGGTCAGAAAATGAACGGTCTGGATCAAGTAACAAAAAGTTAGCAACAAACAAGTCGCGACCGTCAGCATCGCCAAAGTTGTTGGCGCCAGGAACGAGTAATTCTGAAAACATAGAGCCATTTGGTGAATCTATCATTCTACTAAACCCACCAATACGACCTGTCACATCTTCAAACTCATGATCAGTATTGTTAAATAAGTAGATAAGTTTTTGTCAATTTGATGGCAACAATAATCAAACTGGTGAACCATAACTCTGTAGCAAATATGTTATGAATGAACATCATCTTTACTAAAAAGGTGTCGATAAGCCTTTTGTTTTCAAAAAACTGGACGATATATCAATTAAGTG
>CBFIBG010000057.1:0-5953 GCA_965660815.1 Glaciecola sp. | reverse complement strand
GTTTGGTTTTTATTTTAGTGGGGAGATAATGAAAAGTATTAGTATATTTGCAGGCTCAGTGTACGGAAATGCTCAGCACGTTGCTGAAGAAGTGCACGACATGCTTAGCGCCCAAGGAGTAGACAATGAGGTTTTTACAGAGCCAGATGTTGAGGACTTTGTAAACGCTGAGTCCGTTTTAGTCATTACGTCGACGACTGGTCAGGGTGATGTACCCCCAAATCTGGAGCTATTTTTCTCCGATTTACAAGATACTTTCCCCTTAATGAACGGTAAACCTTTTGCTGTAGCAGCGCTTGGCGATAGTAGCTACGCAGACAGCTATTGTGGAGGTGGGAGACAGTTTTTTGAGCTTCTAAATGAGCTGCAAGGCAAGTCAGTGGCTGAAATGTTCGAAGTAGATGCCATTGAGACGCTCGCCGCTGAGGATGAAGTCGTGCCTTGGGTTAAAAGTATAGTGGATGATCTGACCGAGTAAACAAATTGATTCACAGTTGCTCGTGAGTTTTGTTTTTTGAACCGTTAATTTGCCTTTATTTGACTGTTAGGTACTGGGTAAAAAAGCAGTTTTTAGTTGGTTTTAACAATACTTATTAATCAGTATGACCAGACCAAGCAGTAAACGTCATCCTGCTTGGTTTATAGTGGTATTGAAGGCTCTTTGAAAGTTTCGTTTTAACACGTCAGGGAGGGGGTGTTTGCTGTATTCTTTAGTGTCAACAACCACGTAGACTGCCGTTATTTTGGCAATGGTTTCAACGTTGTCGTTGTCTATACGTTCACATGTTGTCAACAAAGAAAAAGACGTGGTGCCAACTCGTTCAACAACCACCTTTAAATTTATAACATCATCGAATTTTGCCGAAGATAACCAGTCAATGTGTAGGCTGACTACCTGATTATCAAAACCTTCTCTAAGAAGATTTTGATAGTTGCCAATGAGTACTCTCATATATTCCGTGGCCGCAATATCAGCGTAATCAGCGTAGCGAGCATTAAACACAACTTGCTGTGCGTCGCATTCGGAATAACGCACTCGAATAAGCACGTTAACTTCGTTTTGATGAGTTAAAGCATCGCTATTAGACATTCTGGTGCTTCAACTTGATTTACTGAGCGCTTCTTAATATTTCGTTAATGCCTACTTTAGACTTGGTTTTTTCGTCGACACGTTTGACGATTACCGCTGCATATAAACTATATTTACCGCAAGGGCTAGGAAGATTACCAGAGACCACCACAGCGCCCGCAGGTACACGGCCATAGTGCACTTCACCTGTTTCTCTATCGTATATGCGTGTACTTTGCCCAATGTAAACGCCCATAGAAATAACCGCGCCTTCTTCAACAATCACGCCTTCAACAATCTCAGAGCGTGCACCAATGAAACAGTTATCTTCAATGATGGTGGGGCTTGCTTGCAGAGGCTCTAGTACACCACCAATACCTACACCGCCAGACAAATGCACGTTCTTACCAATTTGTGCACAAGAGCCAACGGTTGCCCAAGTGTCTACCATGGTACCTTCATCTACATAGGCGCCAATATTGACGTAAGAAGGCATTAATACTACGTTTTTGCCGATGAATGAGCCAGTTCGGACGGTTGCTGGAGGTACAACTCTCATACCTTCTTTAGCGAATTGTTCTTCAGTATAGTCAGTAAATTTTAATGCGACTTTGTCATAAAATTTTGACTCAGCTCCATCGATAATTTGATTGTTATTTAGTTTAAAAGACAATAATACCGCCTTTTTTAACCATTCATTCACTTGCCAACCGCTGTTAGTTTTCTCAGCGACTCTAGCCTCTCCAGTGTTTAACATTGAGATCGCGCTTGCAACAGCGTCTTTGATTTCTTGGCTTGCAGTTTCAGCATTAAAAGTATCGCGGGTATCAAACGCGCGTTCAATAATTGAGGCTATATTGTTCATATTGCAGTGTTCACTTCCGGTTGATCTAGTTTGAGTTTAAGTTGTTTTTGAACAAGCACTTGTTGTTCTTGAGTAAGCGCTTTTCCTTGGTCATTGCAGACCAAGAATACGTCTTCGGCTCGTTCGCCGATGGTGGTTATTTTGGCCATCTTCAAAGTAATGTTTAAATCGACAAATAAATGACCAATTCGAGCTAATAAGCCAGGAGCGTCTAAGGCTTCAAGCTCTATTAATGTACTACCTTCCTGACTTGAATAAAATCTGACTTTAGTAGGTACATCAAGTTGTTTCATTTGCCTAGACATTCTTCTGGAATTCGAATGAGAGCGTCCGGGTCTGGTCAGTTGTTGATAGACAGATTCGGTTAATCTCTTTAACTGAGATTCACTAGTTATTCGCTGATTGTCTTGATTAAGCACGATCATGCTATCAAATACATAGCCATTTTCAGTTATTGTAATTTGCGCATCGTGAATAGAATAATTTTGGCTATCCAGCACTGAGGCTATCTGTGCAAATAGGGCAGGCTTGTCTTGACAATAAATTAATAATTCGGTGCCGCCTTTTGATGTTTCATTAGACACAGCGACCAATAACTGATCTTCACTAGACTGAAAATCAACAATACATTGAGTGTGCCAAGCGATTTGTTTTGGACTAAAGCGAGCAAAATATTGTTTGGTTAACAGCCCCCAGAATTGGCTTGCTTTTTCAGGGTCGACTTCCCTTTGCTCAAGAAGTTTAAGCGCTTTGTCCTTGTAGTCTTCAATCCTTTCATTAAGTGTCATTTCGCATTGCAAGCCATTATCCAACGCTTTTTGCGTTAAAAGGTAGAGCTCTCTAAGAAGAGACGCTTTCCAATCGTTCCACAAACTGTCGTTCGTCGCACGAATGTCTGCCAGTGTCAGCGCGTACAAGAGGTCGAGTCGGTCCTGAGTTTTGACTTCTGTAGCAAATTCTTGAATGACTTCATGGTCGTAAATATCTCGTCGTTGAGCTATGACCGACATAAGTAAATGATTTTTGACCAGCCAAGCAATGGTTTTTGCTTTGCTGTCTTCAACGTTATGTTGCTCACAAAAATCCAATACGTCTTTCTCTCCTAAAAGGGAGTGATCACCGCCCCGTCCTTTAGCAATGTCGTGGAATATTGCCGCGATAAAGATTATTTCTGGATGCTCTAAATTGGTAACGATACGGCTACTTCTGGGGAATTCGCTCGGATTAGTGTAGTAACTTCTGACATGCTTGACCAATCGGTGAGTGTGTTCATCCACGGTGTAGGCATGAAACAAATCAAATTGCATCATGCCAACAATTTTATCCCATTCGGGAATGTACGACTGCAATATCCCGTGCTTGTGCATAATATCCCAGCCGAGGTCAAAAAAGTCCGGATTAGATACCAACTTTATGAAATATTCCCGACATTCGGGCAACGAGTGATAATAAGCGGACTGAAACGTACGACGGGTATTTCTTAATGTTTGAAGACAATCTGCGTCTAAGCCTTGAATGAATGGATGTTCGGCGATTAGGTTAAGGAACTTTAAAATATCAAGTGGGCTTGAAAAAACATCTTCATGAGTAGGTGAGATCAGACCATCATTGACGCAAAAGTCATCGTTAAGACAAAGCGTATTTTTTATTTTTAAATTTAAAATGTCTTGTTTAAATCTTTGCATTAACATGCTGTTTAGTTCAGAAACTCTGCGCACAATTCTGAATAAATGTTTCATCATTTTTTCAACCGCAGCTTTTCCTTCTCCAAACCCAAGCCTTTTCGCAACATCGGGTTGATAATCAAACAGTAGCCTGTTTTCGCTTCTTTTGGCCACTAAATGTAATGCAAATCGAATTTTCCATAAGTTGCTTCGACACTCAATCAGTTCTGCGTGTTCTAGCTCAGTAAAATATCCGTGACCAATTAAGGTCATGCCATCGAATGCTTGAAAATGTTTTTTGGCAACCCAACCTATCGATTGAATGTCGCGCAAGCACCCAGGGTTTTCTTTGATATTGGGCTCTAGGTTGTATGATGTATCGTTAAACTTATTGTGTCGTTTTTGTTGTTCTTCGAGTTTGGCTAAAAAGAAGTCTTTACTGGACCACACACTTTGATGATTTACTTTTTCTACCAGCGTTTTGTAGGTGCTAGAGCAACCACACAACTGCCTTATTTCAACCAGATTGGTGGCAATGGTAATGTCGTCTTTTGCAAGCTTGATGGTGTCTTTTATGGTGCGAACCGATTGACCAATTTCTAGTTTAATGTCCCATAAAAATGTGATGAAAGAAGATATTCGATTTTGTACTTCGGACTTTATTTTACCATCGCTTAAAATCAGCAAGTCTATGTCGGAATAAGGTTGCATTTGACCACGGCCATAACCGCCAACCGCACACAGTGTTAAGCCGTTTATTGAGTGCAGTTCTTGCAATTGCCATGCTTTGCACAATAGGGCGTCTGTAAATCGAGCGCGCTCAGTGACTAGCTCGTCAACATGTATGTTGTTAAAGTTGCTTACTAACCATGATTGACTGTCTTCGACACACTGCTTGAATGCGCCAACATTGTTGATACTCGTTATTTCATTTAACTGAGAAATTACGTTATTAAGGTTGAGCAAATTACATTCCTTACTCTGTGTACATCACTAATTCGTACTTATAGTCGAGCATTTAACAACATTATCACTACTTGTAGTCTATTAATACGACTCAAGTATGATTAATAATTCGGTCAATTGTGTCATCTTCGCGATGAGTGAGAATTTCTACGCCAGTTTCAGTCACTAACAAGGTATGCTCCCATTGAGCGCTTAAGCTTCTGTCTTTAGTCACCACTGTCCAGTTGTCGGGTAATAGTTTGGAATAACGTTTACCTGCGTTGATCATGGGTTCTATGGTAAAACACATGCCTGCGACCAATTCTTCGCCCGTATTGGGTTTGCCATAATGCACGACTTGCGGGTCTTCATGAAATACTGCGCCAATGCCGTGTCCGCAATACTCCTGTACGACCGAATAATTATGTCTATGAGCATGGTTCTCAATCACATGGCCAATGTCGCCAAGCCGAGCACCAGGTTTTACTTGTTCAATCCCTTTATACAGGCACTCTTGAGTAACCCGAATTAGCCGCTCTGCTAAAATGCTTGGCTTACCCACCACAAACATTTTTGAGGTGTCGCCATGATAACCGTCTTTTATGACGGTTACATCGATGTTTAAAATGTCGCCGTCTTTGAGTTTTTTATCACCAGGAATGCCGTGACAAATAACGTGGTTAACAGATGTACATATGGATTTGGGGAACGGAGGGTTTCCGTAGTTAAGGGGAGCAGGGATACCGCCTTGTACATTGACTATGTAATCATGGCAAATTTTGTCTAGCTCTTCTGTGGTAACACCTTTTACAACATGTTCGCCAATCATATTTAATACTTCAGAGGCAAGTTTGCCCGCCACTCGCATTTTCTCTATTTCTTCTGGTGTTTTTATTGTTGCAGCCAATGAAACCTACCTTTTGTAAAACAAACAAGCAATTTTAAAATACTATAAACTGGTTTGCGTTCTCGTTTAATAAAATAAAGTAAACGCATGGTCGCAGTCCTATATGCTTATAGCTTTTTATGAAATTTGAATAAAAATATATTTTTTCTAAATACTTGCGTATTATCTAATACAACCGCGAAGCTTACAATGTTTGTTGATATTAAAACTGTACAGTGACGAAAACATTAAGCATAAAACGGTTGTTTTTTACAATCCAAGGCATTTTAAAACAGGTATTATCGTAAAATTTGCATGAAACAACTCATCTTACATATAGGCCTACACAAAACCGCAACTAGCTCTATTCAAGATACCTTAGCTTATAATCAAAAACGATTGGCTGAAAACGGTATTCATTACCCTATTTTTAAAAGTTATAACAATAAGCGTATGAATAATCACTCCATGGCTATGCATAGTTTGTTTTGCAATGCTCCCGAAAAGTACAGAATGAATATTGT
>CBFIBG010000056.1:0-3107 GCA_965660815.1 Glaciecola sp. | reverse complement strand
CACGATTTCCACTGACATCATTCATCGAGCAGGTTACTTGAAAAAGCAAGCCAAAACCGGGGCAGTAACTTACATCCAACGTTTTGGAAGTGCGCTAAACTTGAATATACACTTTCACATGTTGTTCCTTGAAGGTGTCATCACACAAACTCAAGGCCAACCTCAATTTCAGCGCGTCAAAGCCCCTAGTCATAGCGAGATGGAACGGGTAGTTAACACGATAAGCCACCGCATTGCACAATATCTGGAAAAAGCAGGACTGATCCAGCGTGACATGGACAACACCTTTCTTAACTTGCCGATGGATGATGAAGATAGTTTGCTGCCACTTCAAGCATCATCGGTCAACTACCGTATTGCTGTAGGCAAGGATGCTGGTAAAAAAGTATTCACCTTGCAAACATTGCCAGCCAAAGATCCAGATAACTATGGACAACTAGCGAAGATATCTGGATTTAGCCTACATGCGGGGGTATTTGCAGATGCAGACCAATCAGACAAACTAGCGAGATTATGTCGCTATATCGCAAGGCCTGCAATAAGCGAAAAACGCTTAAGCCTCACAACGACAGGTAATGTCAGATATGAATTAAAAACGCCATATACAGACGGAACCACTCACGTATTCTTTTCGCCGATTGATTTTATTAGTAAGCTTGCCGCCTTAGTGCCAGCGCCTAGACTCAACCTTACTC
Organism: Glaciecola sp.; assembly: GCA_965660815.1. Taxonomy (GTDB): domain Bacteria; phylum Pseudomonadota; class Gammaproteobacteria; order Enterobacterales; family Alteromonadaceae; genus Glaciecola. Next base: position 2,412 of record CBFIBG010000056.1, on the reverse strand, counting down.
GGTTCGGATTACCCGCTAGTATGGGGTGTTTGCTCCAAACAGCAACTTACGTGCAGAGGTCACGGCTTCACAACGTGGTACAAAATCTTCTGGAAAGATTTTGAACAGCCGTAGGCTGGCCCGCAGGGCGAAGGGCAGGAAGCCCGGAGTCACAACAGCCCTCGTTTAGCAGAACATCTGAAAGATTCAGATAAACCCTACCACGCTCGCAGTATGTCATGGCTAGCAGGGACTGCGCAGAGGTTAAAACGAGTATTCAAAATTGACATCACCATTTGTGAAGCGTGTGAGAGCAACAATGTCACTATAATCGCTTGCATTACAGAGCCAGCGGTCATCGATAAAATCTTAACGTATTTAGACAAAAACGGCTCTCCTATTACTGCCAACACATGCAGGGCGCCACCACTAAATGAATCTACCCAACCAGCGCTACGTGATGATTTTGTCATTCAGCGAGATTTCGACTTTGGAGCTTAAAAGTCTTACCGCAAATATAACTTGAACATTAACTTGTTGAGGTGGGCTCTTTGACATCTCACCAAGAAGTTTTCAGTACCAATTGCCAGCCTATGCACATATCTTCAAGACCTCTACTTCGCTATTGTCAGCGATTTTTCAATTTGATACACACAAGACAAGCCTTCAATTCAGCTGTCACAGAGGGTAGTAAATGGCTTTAATACTTCCTATACTCACCTCACAAGTTGACACCAACAACCCTAGATTTGACTATGGCTATCAATGGTGGGTAACTCAGGATGGTAGCTTTCAAGGCAGAGGCATATTTGGACAAGGCATATTTATCGACCCTTCTCGTAACTTAGTGATTGCGGTAAACAGCAATTGGCCCGTTGCTTCCAGTAAAGAGTGGGTGGATAAGAGGCAAGAGTTGTATCGGATGATCCAACGAGCTGTAGATAGCAACTAGCGATAACCTTTGTAAGCCTGAGTAGAATTGGTCGAAAATAGTCATAGCATGGTTAAGCATATCACTTTTTCTTTTTGACAAAATTGAGGGGGGGGGCTATCTTTTAAGTGTTCAGAAATGCTGCACACAAACAAAGGATTATAAAGATGGAACAATTTAAACATGCGGGTGGAAAGGAATTACAAGGATTAATGGAATTTAGAAGTGGATTAACTAGGGAGTGTTTATGAATTATTTAAAGTATGGTTTATGTTGGTTATTCGGTATATTGGGTTCTATTCAAGCCAGTCAAGCAATTGAATTACCTTATTGTTATGAAACAGCTTGCTACAAGGCCAGTTACAATGAAAAAACAGAATCTGTGAGTATATTTGTCTGGAAAGGAGATAATGAAATCTTGCTTACAAATACATTTAAAGTATTAAATGTAACGGATTTTCAACAATTTGAGCGTGTTCAAAGTATCTCAAAAGACAACTTATGGGGTGGTAATGATTTCAATGTTTCATCCAAAAATACCGCTACACCGCCTCCCCCGCCGTGCACAGTAGGTGGCTGCTCTACTGCTAAAAGTGTCACTTATGAAACGGTTACACATTATGTAACTATTACTTATACATTTGTATTTGTTGATGGCGAGCTGGTTTCTGTTACGGCTAGCCACCCACCAGTTATGGTGCCAAAGCCCCCTTCAGAATTTATTGAGAAATAAGGCTGAAAAAAATAGGCTGTTTTTGGCAGCCTTACATGATTTCAATGACTCATCATGTTTATTACTCTCTTGTAAATCGCAAAACTCTAATAAAATTAGAGCTATATCTTTTATAGAATTGGCTTTTGTTCGACGACAAACTGTCGCATGCTTGTGATTAGACAAAAAAATAATTTGGAAGTTAAATTTTGGAAGAGTATAGGACAAATTAACGCTACCGACTAGTCGCTGTGACAGCTGTATTTACGAGTGGTTTTATAGTTATTCATTTTAGGTGTTGAACAAATTTGCGAAACATTTGTTGTTGCAGTGATTGAGGAAGCTGGCCTTTGGTAATGAAATCTAGATAGTGAGGTACGAAGAGCTTTGCCTCAACATTTGGCATGTTCAAGCATCATTGATTTTTTGAGTGTCATGCGTCTGTGACCGCCTCAGCAAAGTCAAAATCTCTTTGGATGGTGAAATCATCACACATAAGCGTTTGCTCTAAAGCGGCAACGGGCGGTGCTCTGGTATTGTTGCCAGTGTTGGGTGAGCCTTGCTTGTCTAGATACGACAATATCTTGTGGATGATGGCAGGTTGTGTAATGCAGGCAATTATCGTTACATTGTGCTTTTGGCATTTCTTGCATTCAGTAATGTCTATGTTGAAGACCCGTTCTTACTCGCCGATGTATGGACTCCACCACCCCAGTGAGCTACGGTGGTGTCGCCAAACAAAAAGGAGCCCATACAATGAAAAAGTCTACAGTAATTGGTATCGATTTAG
>CBFIBG010000055.1:0-2806 GCA_965660815.1 Glaciecola sp. | reverse complement strand
TGCTCTTTTTAGAAGGCGTGATCACCCAAGAAGATGCGAAAGTAAAGTTCAGTCGGGTTAAAGCGCCTAGTCATGCTGACATGGAGCATCTTGTTCATGTCATCAGTCATAGGATAGCCGCATACTTGGAAAGAGCAGGTTTAATTGAGCGAGATGCAAACAGTGCTTTTTTGGATTTACCGCTAGAAGACGAAGATGGAATGTTGCACTTACAAGCAGCCTCAGTGAACTATCGTATTGCTGTTGGGAAAGATATTGGCAAGAAAGTATTTACACTGCAAACGTTGCCTGCAAAAGATGAAGATACCTATGGCCAATTGGCACAAATAGACGGGTTTAGTTTACATGCGGGAGTGTTCGCTGATACGCATCAAGCCAATAAACTTGAGCGATTATGTAGATACATTTCAAGGCCAGCGGTCAGCGAAAAACGATTAAGCTTAACCGCCACAGGCAATATCAGATACGAACTCAAGACGCCTTACAAAGACGGCACTACACATGTGTTCTTCTCGCCGCTTGACTTTATTAGTAAGCTGGCAGCCTTAGTACCACCGCCTAGACTCAACCTTACCCGTTTTTATGGCGTGTTTGCTCCTAACAGTAATGTAAGAGCGCGAGTCACCGCTTCCCAACGTGGAAAGAAAAGTCCTCGCTTAGCCGAGCAACTAAAAGACCCTGAGCAACCATACCATGCGCGTAGCATGAGTTGGGCACAGAGGTTGAAAAGAGTATTTAATATCGACATTACCATATGCGAAGCTTGCAAAAAGACGAATGTTAAAATAATCGCATGCATTACAGAGGCTGCAATTATCCAAAAGATATTGACGCATTTGGATAAACAAGACTCACCGATTACCGCCAACTCATGCAGAGCGCCACCACTAAATGAGTCTATGCAACTAACGCGACTTGATGATTTCGTCATTCAGCGTGATTTTGACTTTGGCGCTTAACAGCCTCACCACCAATATGGCTTGAACACTCATGTGTTGAGGCATCATGTTGCACATATCGAGACAATTTTTCAGTCCCAATGATCAGCCTATTTTCTTATCTTGACTACACTTACGTCGTAATTGCTTCCTGCTTTTGAACCTAAATCGCATGAAACAAGCCTTAAAGCCAACTGTCACAGAGGATAGCAAATAGCGTTAATTCGTCTTATACTCACAATGAAGAGTGGAGTAGAAACTACTCATGCTTCTACGAGTTCTAGGATTGCTAATGAAATGGCTGAGTCTGGAGAGTATTCTAGTGTTCACATGCACCAGCAGTTAAAGACCATCACTAATGGAGAGGTTGAAAGTAAAGTGTTACCCGATGTCGCTGGGGTAAGAATAGATAACGGTAAAATTGACGTCGTCGAAGTATTATCTGGCAACCAAACCGCTGCCCAAATGGAGCGCAAAATTACTGGCGCATTAGGCGATAAATGTGGCTCTATTACCTGTGTTAGACAAGACTGAGGTATGTGAATGAATAAAGGACAATTCCCTGAATATGAAGATAGACTATCATCGGCTGTTTGCTTCTCCATATATGATTGGGGAAGCGCGCGTTATCCTAATCTAATTCTAATGATTGAAGCTTTTTTTGACCGATATGGTTGTAAACCAAAATTCGCAACCGGAAGTCTCGATGATATCGACTTTCATGGAAGCTACTCTAGGAACAAAAAAAAGATAGCCTCATTTAACTACGCAGCAGAGAAATCTGAATTCACTGATCTCAGAGTTTTGAGCGAAGAAGAGCAAATTGATGGATGTACGATCAATAAATGCGGGTTTCTATTCAGAGTTAGCGTTGACGGACGAAAAGAAGCCATGTTTTATATCCATGAAAAACTTATTAGCAGTGTTGAATGTGAATTGAAGTTTATGGAGGATATAACGCTTGATTGTTTAAAGTTTCGGTATGGAGCTGCATTTACTTTCCCATTTGAATATGGACCGGAACAATATCTGAGTGGAATTAACTTAATTCCTAGAGGAGAGTCATTCAACTCCAACAGGCCTTATAAGAAGAGATTGGAAACTTGGCGGCAGAACTACAAAGATAAGTCGTTTATGATGCACGAAGGATATTTTCGAGAAATCTATCCGGTGAACTATTTCACTAGCAAGCATTATCAAAATAAAGTTTTTGGTAATGATTTATTCAAATTAACTCGCGACTTTGGGGTGTTGGATATAGTTACACAAGACGATGAGGGCAAACTTTTCAAATGGACTTTGAACGAGGGTGACTTAAGGAAAGTTCGGCCAGTAGCTGAATCGTTGGGCATTATTCTTAGTGTAGAAGTCTAGGACCATAAACTAATTCAAATCTTTTAAACCAAAGCCTCGCTCATGCGGGGCTTTTTGCAATGTCCACGTTCGGCTAATATGGCTGAGTGTCACAGTACAGTGAGTAATGCTTGGCAGTTGACTTGATCACTTGGTAACAGTAACTACCGCAATCGCGGCCAGCGCCACTAACTAGTGGCACTGGTTGATTTGATCTTTTCTACTGCTATCAGCTGCACAGCTCTGCTGGTTAAAGGTGATCAGAGTGCTGGTTGGATTGAACAGATTTGAATAAGGTTCTCTCAAAAATCTGGTGCTTCAATTCTGTCAGTTGTAGCGTACCACTTTCCTATCATAACTTTTGCCAAATTAACGATCATAAGATCGCTTAATATTTGAGCGGTTTTACCGCGCTTTTATCATAACCTGTTTTGAGTTTACCAAATTAGCATCGACTTTCGTACCGAATTAGCGTCATAACATCCTATTTTAGTGGTTTTAAAAGCGCTCTAGGC
>CBFIBG010000054.1:0-59187 GCA_965660815.1 Glaciecola sp. | reverse complement strand
TGCTAATATTAGTCCCGTTTGTCCCACCGGCGCCAGAGTTAAGTCCAAGGGAATTATTTCCCCCACCAGCCAAGTTACCTTGCATCTGATTGCCATTAAATCCGCCGGAATTATTATTACCGTTTGCGTTTTGTGACACTCCACCAGAGATAATGCTGGTTTGAGTAAAACCATCTCGTTGCATCATTAAATAATTTACATTGAAGGTTTCTGTGCGCATACCTGCGGGTAAAACTCGATAGATAGCACCTTGCTTTTGTATATGATATCCATAGATGTCACTCACTAAAGAGAGCACTTGGTCCAGAGTTACTTGTTTAAGATCAAGGCTTATGATTCCGTTAACATCAGGATGAATAGCAACTGAAAACGGTGTATCTTTTACCAAACCTGCAAAAAAACTCACCGCATCGACGCCATTTGCATTAATGTCGTAGCGTTCGGCTTCTAATAAAGTGGAAGATTCTGCCATTGCGCCACTGTCGAGCAACATATTAGACACATGTTGCGGTAAAGCGTCTAATTCACTTTCATCGGTTTGGACTGTTTGCTGTTCAATTTCTTTAGATAAATAGTCCTCAACATGGCTTGTTTTCTTTGATGCACAGCTAAATAGCGCTGTCATCATGCACATTGTAAGTACTGTATATTTCATCTTTGGCATAATCATTGGGATACCTGTTTTTTAACACTCACAGAGCTATTGAGCTCAAGGACCACATCTTTTTGTGTTTGCGACGAGCTGGGATCTCGAATAACCACGCTCGTTTCTTTAATGTCAACCACCTGTATATCGGCTAGAAAGTCGCCTACTGTCAAAATGTTGCCGTTTATGACTGCGTAAGTCTGCGAAGACCTGTTGAAAATAGCAGTTAACACATACTGGGGCGCAGGTTGCTCTTTTGTAGAAGACTGTTTGGCAGCCTTAGATGGTGGTTGCGTTGGATCTTGAAAAGACCGGAAGTCAAAAGCGCTGTCTACATTACTGCCTGCTAGTGCCTTGTTTAGAAAACCACAGAAACTTATAAGCAGGCAAAAAATGCAAAGTAACGAAATTTTTTTGGTAACGGGTCGGTTATCAAATTTTTCTAATATATTCCTAGTTAACACCGATAAAAGCCTCGCTCGTACTAAGTGTGAAAAGTGACAATTCAATACTGGCTTTTGGATGCTCAATCACTTGATAATTCATATCTTGCCAATATATTTTCCAACCTATCTGCTCTGCTTCTGATAAAAACTTTTGCGTGGCAAAAAAGTCACCCTCTAACTTAAGAAATAGAGTGTGTTTATAAATAGGTTGTTCGTTCTCGCTAGAATTTTGGTCGCGTTGTGGGATCTTGAGTATGCTAGGCGGTTTAGACGCCATTTCTATCAAGTCTAAATTGTTTGCTTTACTTAACAGGGCTTCTAACATTATTGGCATGGCCTGTGGACTTACCAGCAACGCCATTTCGCTGGAAAACTCTGTGTTCAAACGTTCAAGACGCTGTTTTAACCCCTTTATTTGTTCCTTTATTGTCAAGTTAGGATCTTCATTGAGTTGCGCTAACAACTGGATGTTAGTTTCTTGACTCATTTTCAGTTGCGTTTCTACGTTACTAGCATTTGCTTTTAGTTTGCTTCCACTTTTGATGTCAGCTTCTACCACACCGAAAAAAACCAACAAAACAATCGACAGCGGCACGGCTATCATTAGGAGCTTTTGCTCGCGAGTTGCTAAGTGGTCAAACTTATGCATCAAACTTTGAACAACAGATGCTTTTTGGGGAGCAGCTTCTATTTTCATGGTCGCTGTTCCTCGTCAATATTAGTATTAGTTTGTCTATTATTCGCTAAAATCGATTCATTACTCTTCACCATACTGGTTAGTTTAAAGGTGAGATTGTCTTGAATTTTTTCGACGTGAGCTTGCCCAAACTCTTGGCCGTCGAAAAAGTCAGTATTACTTAACGTTGATAACCATATTGGCAACGCATTTGGATTAGCCAATTCACCGTATAGATTTATATTATTTGAAGTAAAATCGAATCCTGTTAACCACAAATCGTTGGAACTAGATTGGGCTAAGGCATCCAAAAGAGACGAAAATGAACGACGCTCCACCGTCGAAAGCTCTCGTATGTGGTTGACTAGGATAGATTTAGACTCTGACATCTTTTTAAAACTACTCAATTGGTTTTTTAATACTGGGTCACTAACTCTACGCTCTAGCGACTGCGTTAATTCTTCAGTCGTTTCCTGAGTGCTGGCCAACTGTTGCTTTAATCCGTCCAACTTGGCTTGCTGATTATTTTTAAATGACACCCCAGTAATGTAAGCCGCTATACATATGGCTACTGTTAATGCTATCAGCACTAAAAAATGTTCAGAGCAAATCCAAGCGAATTTAGGTTTAAATTCTTTGTGCAGTAAATTGATTTGAGTTTTCATTGAGCAGACTCCTGTAGTGGCACAGTTTTGTCTGATGATTTATCGCGATGCTCTTCTTTTTTACTCAATGCCAATATTTTGGCGCCGGTATAGGCTGCGCCTAAACTGGTAAAGCTCGCGATTTTGTAATCTAGGTGTGGCGCACATTCAATATCGGGTATAAAGGGTTCGCAAATCACGCCCATCGCGGCAGCAATTCGACTGCAAATAAACTCTGAATGGACTGAATCAAGTTTGATCATGATTTTCCGAATAGGCGCTTGCCTGAGTTGACTTTCAAAGAAGTCCATTGAACGTTGGATTTGCACGCAAAGTGACTCAGTAATCCCCATATCTAATTCGGCTTCGCTAAATTCACCAATGTTTTCAAAGCCTTTTAAGCGACGTGTGAAGTAGAGTTCGTTATTTTTGACGACATTGAGCACGACAACTTCACCGTGCTCCTGAACAAGGGTAATAACAGGCTCATGTGATGCTGGCAGTAATTGGGGGGTGGTGAATTCTTCTACTGATATACTTTGTAAATCAAGCTCTGTTGAGAAGATTGCCTCGCTCAGCTTACTAATTTCTTCGCTTGGAAAGGCGACGGCAAGAAGTTTGTTTTGCCCAGTTACCTGAACTGGTAAATCACAATAATCGTAAGTAAGGGGCTTGTCACCTCCTACCGCTTCTTTAATTGGCCATTTCAAGGCTTGGAACAGATCTGAACTTTCAACCTTAGGAGTGTCTATTTGATGAACACGGTACCAGTTTGCAGATAAAGCAAAAAATGTGGGTGTACCAGCAAGCTTGTGTAACTCGACAAAACGCCTTAGTTGCTCTTGCCAAGAGTGATGTGAAAAGCTCTCATCAAGCTCCCAAACTAACTTATCACCTTGCTTCTTCAGGCCGCAAAGCAACACTTGGTCCGCAGTATAAGACAATCCAATACTGTGAAATTCAGATGCCTTCCTAAATTTTTGTTTAATAAATTGTTTCCAACTTATTTTCATATCCGATTAATATCCAATTTTTTGGTGTGGTTCAATAGACGTCAAATAAACGACGCAAATAAGACAAAATGGAAAAATGAGAAACCTTTACTGCTTATGCAACACCTTCCTTGTTTCAACAAGCAAAATGTTTGCCATGTCGAAAATCTAATCTTCCTCTATAATATCGACACACATTGGCTAAACTTTAGCTAAAGAATTGATTTTTTGAGGTATTGCATCTTAGTAGCGGAAGTAGGCTTGCCTATTAATTGATAAAAATTAAGAATTTATTTTGCAGTGCACTGTTATATATAAAGTACTGAAAGTTCGGTCTATGATTACTTACACTTTCCAGAATATTGTTCGTTTATAGAGGATATGGAACACAACATAGGAAAGGACTAAAAAGCTAAAGGCATAAGCAAGAGAACCATTATAATGGCCAAACATGGGTTGATACGCGCCGCTGAATAAAAAACCTCTAAGTGTTGTATCTCCGACTGGGATCATAATTACCAAGCGCCCAACAACACCAGCAAACATGAAAAATGCAATAGAGTTTGCTCCGAAAACAACAAATGGAGCCGTCCAATTTTTGAATTGATGGTAATCAATCAAATAGAAACACAGTGCTAAGCTGAGCATAGCAAGGCCCGACGTCAATAAGACGTAGCTTGGTGACCAAAGTATTTTATTGATGGGGAATACCATATCCATTAAGACTCCCGCCAAGGTTAGAACCACCCCTGCAACTGCAGTGCGATTGATCTGTTGCATGAGTGACAAGCCTTTTTCTTTCGCAATCAATAAAAATTGCCCAACAGCAACGCCACTGATGCAAGTTGCAATAGCGGGTAATGTGCTTAACAACCCTTCTGGATCGTAAGAAAACACCACATTAGTTTTTTGATAAACATGAGCAGTCGTCAACAACGAATGATCTAGCCAAGCTGCAAGATTATTGCCTTTGTCCAACAAACCCACATATACGTTGCCCATGTTGTCAGAATATGGAACTAATAACATCAAGCCTGCATAAATCAACAAAAGTACCGGAGCAAGAAGATAAAAATTACGTCTACTCAAGAAAAGATAGCCAAGTACACACAGAAAATATACTAAACCGATTCTTTGCAACACTCCCATAATGCGGATCGAATATAACTTTTGCTCCATCCAGTTGTAACCTTCCATAGAAAAGTCATAGTAAAATAAAGCCAAAAACCAACCTAACAAGAAAAGTTTAAACATTCTTAGCGCAGAATTTTTTAAGATATCAGTCCTCGTCACGCCATTATTCAACATTACGTTGACAGACAAACTGATCGCCACCCCGACTATGAAAATAAAAAATGGGAAAATTAAGTCTGTCGGGGTCCAACCATGCCAATTGGCATGAGCCAGTGGCGCGTATACATAAGACCAACTGCCAGGATTATTGACAAGTATCATGGCTGTAATAGTTATTCCGCGAAACACATCCAAGGCTAGAAGTCGGTCAGCAGGTAATTGATTGAGTATGGAGTTCGAGTAACTTTTATAACTAAACATGGTTAGAATTCAATATCAATAAGGTTGATAGACAATGCTCTCTTCAATGGAGCATAAATCGCGTTGACCAATTATTGCAACCATTCTATTGTTAGAAAAGTTTGCATCTGCATAAAAAGACACTTCAAAAACACGCTACCGATTTTTTTCAACAGCTTTATAACCATTGAAAGACTGCTATATATGGTCGCTTGATAGAGTTATTCGATTTTACCAAAAGGCCCATTTTAACAAGAATCATAATTGGACCTATTTTCAATGTTGCCAGATCTTAAATGACAATCAATTCAAAGATAATAAAAAAGCCCTTTTTTAAAGGGCTTGTAAAAACAAAAAGGCCCTTACTGATAAGGGCCTTTATTAGAATTCTTTACAGAATATGTCTCAGGTGAACTCTAAAAAGGAATATCATCATCAAACCCGTCTAAGTCCGGCTCTGACATAGCGGGGGGTTTTTGATTAGTTGGCTGCTGACCCTGACCGGCTTGGTTCGGATACCCACCAGAGTTTTGATTCGGCTTATTGTATCCGCCAGAGTTTTGGTTATTCTGGTAGCCTTGATTATTATTTCCGTAACCACCACCGGCATTATCACCACCTCGACCGCCTAGCATTTGCATTGTGTCGGCGATAACTTCAGTTGTGTATCGGTCGTTGCCTTGCTGATCTTGCCACTTACGGGTTTGCAATTTACCTTCAAGATATATCTGTGAACCTTTTTTCAAATATTCACCAGCAATTTCTGCCAGTCGACGATACATCGTTACTCTATGCCACTCAGTTCGCTCCTGCTGCTGACCCTGCTGGTCTTTCCAACTCTCACTGGTAGCCACGCTTAAATTAGCAACAGCATTGCCATTTGGCATATATCTTACTTCTGGGTCGTTGCCTAAATTGCCAACAATGATTACTTTATTCACACCTCTGGAGGCCATGTCAATTCCTTAAATCTTAATTTTGAGTATAGTCTAGCGAATAGACACTAACTATTTTCATTTAATATTCGTTGTGCTTCGGCCATTTCAAACACCTTATCATTTACTTTTAAGTAAATAGCTCGGTCGTCAGTATCTGCAGTAGCCTCCCTGACACCCTCAAGTTTTGTGAGAAGAAGGGACCATTTCTGCAGTTGCTCTTCGGCCATTTCTGCGTCCGTTAGGGAAACGTCTTCAGGCTTTATAACAATTCGTTTTATTCGTTCACTGCCTGCTAACCCCTTTGTGATCAAGCTTAACAAAAAGATGAACAACAAGCACATAATAAAGATATATTCTGATGAAAAATAGCTGTTCAATAGGCCAGATAGTAGTCCGCCAAGAAACGCTCCAAAAAACTGATGACTAGCGTAAATCCCCATTGCACTGCCTTTGCTACCCGCAGGAGAAATTGACGACACCATTGCTGGCATCTTAGCTTCCATAAAGTTAAAACCAGAGAAGAAAAGAATTCCAGCGATTGCAATGTTTGTCCACGTAGATTCAGCACTTATTAGTACTAAAAACCCACCCGCTATTGTCAGTAATGCCAATCTGAAACTTATGCCTACCTCAAGCTTTGTCGAAGCTTTCATTAGCCCGAATAACCCCACAATGGAAAGAAGCAAGACTACCGCATATATCATCCAATGCTCATTTAACGGGATGCTGGCTTGAATTAATAAAATAGGAATTTGAACGAAAAAACAGGTGATGAGCAAGTGTATAACCAGTACAGAGAAATTCAGCCTCCACAGGTGCTTGTGTCGAAGTAAAATTGGCAGCATATGTGCTTTTGGCAGAGAATCTCCAGCCGGCTGAGTTATTTTTGCGTCTGCGATACCAAACTTGACTAAAGGAAAACACAATATAGTCAGTCCAGCCGTAATTAAAAATATACCTTGCATGCCTAAATTAGCCGCTATGATAGGTCCAGCTAACAACGCAATATAAAATGAAAATCCAATCGAAACACCAATAAGTGCCATTACTTTAGTGCGTTGAGACTCTCTGGTGACATCAGATGCCAATGCCATTATTGCGCCAGCTATAGCCCCACTTCCCTGCAATATTCGCCCTAATGTTAGTAACCACATACTATCGGCAAGTCCAGCAATTAATGAGCCAATGGCAAATAAACCTAAGCCCAAGTAAATCACTGGCTTTCGACCCCATCGATCAGAAAGTAAGCCCATTGGAATTTGCAATATCGCTTGAGTCAGACCGTATCCGCCTATGGCAAGTCCCACCCACAAAGGAGTATAATCTGGATAAGTTACGGCAGCCACCGCAATGACAGGAATGACCATAAACAAGCCAAGCATCCTCAATACGTATATCGAGGCTAGGCTAATGCCAGAGCGCCATTCCTGTTTGGACAAAGAGTTAGGTTGCATAGCGATAAAAAGTGGACTCCGAAAATGTAACTAGATGATCATTCAACGCATTCCCACTAAAAAATATAGATGGTATCGTGCACCGAAAATTGTGGGGGCATTTTAGACGTTTCTATAACAATTTAACAGCCTTCTATACTTTTGCGTTTTCGATGACGGTGTTTCTTCCATTTCTAATGAAGTAAATCTCGTTAAGATTGGTTTGAGAAATTTCAAAAGGCCGTTGATAAGTATGATCTCGAGTATAAATAAAGCGTAAATACGGGTACCAAACCAGATATTTAAATAACGTTGAGCGATGAGACGTTAACTGTAATCACCCTTGATTAGAAGAGTTCTTCGTTCAAATACGCAATCAATGAGACTTTTGTGGCATACTAGTCCATTACGTTTAAAAAGGTACTTATAAAACTTCTATGGATAATATCGAAGTCCGCGGCGCTCGCACGCACAATCTTAAGAATATCAGTATTACCCTTCCTAGGGACAAACTGGTCGTGATCACGGGGCTATCTGGCTCTGGAAAATCTTCGCTCGCATTCGACACTCTGTATGCAGAAGGACAAAGGCGTTACGTTGAGAGTTTATCTGCGTATGCGCGACAATTTTTATCCATGATGGAAAAACCTGACGTTGATCATATCGAAGGGCTATCACCTGCCATTTCTATCGAACAAAAATCAACCTCCCATAATCCTCGATCTACGGTAGGCACAATAACCGAAATTTATGATTATTTAAGACTATTATTCGCCCGTGTTGGTACCCCAAGCTGCCCAGATCACAAAGTGCCATTGAATGCTCAAACCATCAGTCAAATGGTGGATAAAGTTTTGGCTTTGCCCGAAGGAAGCAAGTTAATGCTAGTCGCTCCTGTGATTCAAGAACGCAAAGGCGAACATATTAAAACACTTGAGGGGCTCGCGGCGCAAGGTTACATCCGAGCACGTATTGATGGGGAAGTATGCGACTTATCCGACCCGCCGGAACTAGATTTAAGAAAGAAACACACCATTGAAGTCGTAATAGACAGATTTAAAGTCAGAGACGATTTGCAATTGCGCTTAGCCGAATCGTTTGAAACTGCTCTGAATCTCTCTTCTGGCACGGCAAAAGTGGTTTACATGGACGAAGAGCAAGATGAAATTATTTTTTCAGCTAATTTCGCCTGCCCTCACTGTGGCTATAGTATTACAGAATTAGAGCCTAGGATTTTTTCTTTTAATAATCCAGCAGGTGCATGTCAAAGCTGTGATGGCTTAGGTACAAGACAGTTTTTTGACGAGCATCGAGTCGTTACTAATGATGAGCTAAGTCTGTCTGGCGGCGCGATAAGAGGCTGGGATAAACGCAGTTACTACTATTTTCAAATGCTGATGTCAGTGGCTGAACACTACGGGTTTGATGTCAACACGCCATTTAATGAGCTCGATGATCAAGCAAAGAAGGTCGTACTACACGGGTCCAAAGGCAAACGAATTAAGTTTAAATATATCAATGAACGCGGCGATATTATGCAGCGTGAACACCCTTTTGAGGGCGTTATTCCCAATATGGAACGACGCTACAAAGAAACAGAATCAAACACGGTGCGAGAGGAGCTTGGGAAGTTTTTAAGTCAGCAACCTTGCTCAACCTGCTCAGGTTCCAGACTAAGACTCGAAGCTAGAAACGTATTTATTGAAGACACCAACTTGCCTAAAATCGCTAGGATGTCGATCGAAGGTGCCTTCGACTTTTTCCAAAATCTCGCTCTAAGCGGACAAAAAGCCACCATTGCCGATAAGATTTTAAAAGAAATCATGGATCGACTTCAGTTTTTAGTCAACGTAGGCCTTAATTATCTGTCCTTGGAAAGAAGTGCAGATACCTTGTCTGGCGGTGAAGCCCAACGAATTCGTCTGGCCAGTCAAATCGGGGCTGGACTAGTGGGCGTTATGTATGTACTTGATGAACCTTCTATTGGTCTGCATCAAAGAGACAATGAACGTTTACTTAAAACTCTGCGCCATCTTAGAGATTTAGGGAATACTGTCATCGTCGTTGAACACGACGAAGACGCCATAAAAGAAGCCGATTATATTGTTGATATAGGACCTGGTGCGGGCGTACACGGCGGTCAGATAATTGCTCAAGGAAACATAGACGATATTAAACAGTCTGAAGACTCACTCACGGGTCAGTATTTGTCGGGAAAAGAGTGCATTGAGATCCCAACAAAACGCGTTTCGCACAAAGACAAACCTTGGTTAACACTGAACGGTGCCAGCGGTAACAATTTACAAAATGTCGATCTTGAAATACCAACAGGTTTGATGACCTGCATTACAGGAGTATCTGGTTCTGGAAAATCGACTCTGATTAACGACACATTCTACCGTTTAGCTCAGCGTGAACTCAATCGCGCCACTACCAACGAACCTGCTCCCCATAAATCAATTTCAGGATTGCAGCACTTAGACAAAGTTGTGGATATCGACCAAAGCCCAATTGGACGGACGCCGCGTTCAAATCCTGCGACTTATACAGGGATTTTTACACCAATAAGAGAAATGTTTTCAGGTACACAAGAAGCACGTTCCCGAGGCTATAAGCCCGGTAGGTTTAGTTTTAATGTCAAAGGTGGTCGTTGTGAGGCATGCCAAGGTGATGGTGTAATTAAAGTAGAAATGCACTTTTTGCCCGATGTATATGTGCCTTGTGATGTGTGTGCAGGTAAACGCTATAATCGCGAAACACTAGAGATTAAATTTAAAAACAAAAACATTCATGAAGTACTTGAAATGACAGTGGAAGATGCACGTGAGTTTTTTGATGCCGTACCTGCAATCGCAAGAAAACTTCAAACCCTGATGGACGTCGGATTGTCTTATATTCGATTAGGACAAGCGGCCACCACATTATCTGGCGGTGAAGCACAAAGGGTCAAACTTGCCAAAGAACTCTCTAAACGCGATACTGGACAAACCCTTTACATTTTAGACGAGCCCACTACTGGTCTGCATTTCCACGATATTAAACAATTGTTACATGTATTGCACAGACTTCGAGATCATGGTAATACAGTCGTAGTAATTGAGCACAACCTAGACGTAATAAAAACGGCTGACTATATTGTTGACTTAGGGCCTGAAGGAGGTTCTGGTGGCGGAAAAATTATAGCTAAAGGCACTCCCGAACAAGTCGCTAAAATCAAAGTGTCTCATACTGGCAGGTTTTTAGCCCCAATGCTAAAAAATATGAGAAATAAGGGCACATAAATGATTACCAATGCTAAAAAATTTAAAGCCAAAGTCGTCACATGTACTTTATGTTTATGTGCAGTTTTTTTTATAAATGGATGCGCATTGTTAACTGGCACTGAATTGTGGTGTGAATATATGGAAGAGCGTCCAAAAACAGATTGGTCACTTAGTGAAGCTGCAGATTATGCAAGACACTGCGTAATAGACGATTAATAGCAAGCTTTTATCGACTTTAATTGTTTCTGAGAGAAATATGTACCAAGAAGAGTTTACCGTAAGATTTTATGAAACCGATGGCCTTCAACATGTTGGTAATACTGTGTTAGTTGGGTGGTTTGAGGCCGCCAGAATGCCTATATTTAAGCTATTCAATCCAGATTTAAATCTCAATAATTGGCCCTTAATTTTGGCGAATTATAACGTTGACTTTTTACAACAAATATTTTTGCACAGCCCTGTACAAATTAAAACCTGGATCAGCCATATAGGTAGAAGTTCGTTTAAAGTATATCAAGAATGCTGGCAAGACAACGAACTAAAAGCGAAGGGCACGACTACGTTAGTGCATTTTGATTATAAAATGAAAAAATCACGTCACATCACTAACGAAGTTAAGAGTTGCTTAATTGAGCACTTGTTTGAAGGAGATTAACTTTCTTAGGTGCGAATATGCAATGGAGCCACAGCAACATTACGTCAGCGGCTTCTCACGGACTTGGCACAGCTTATTTTATTCCTATACCCACTGGTTATTACTAACATAATATACTTTTTATAATATACTTTTTCGCCAATCCACTCGAACGGCAGACGCAATTCTAAGCCTGACTGGACCGAGCTTTGGATACCAACCAATTGAATATATTACGATGTGCTTTCATATAAAATAGGTATTCTGGATGCCATTGCACACCCAGCAATTGCTCATTTGTTTTGCTCTCAATCACCTGGTTAATACCGGCTTTTTCTTGGGCAGTAACTTGTAGGTTTTTACCTGGTTTGGCAACCGCCTGAGAATGAATAGAATTTACCTTTAAAGGGTCTTTCCCTGCAATGTGGGCAATTAATGAATCGTCTTTGGTGTATATCACTTTTTTTCTCGGAAATGGACTACGTATACGCATTTCGTGTTTTAAAAGCGGCCCAGTCGAAGTATACATGGTGCCATTTAATCGCGCATTTAAGAGTTGGTAACCTCTGCATATTGCTAAAAGAGGAATGTTCTGCTTTATTGCATGATCTATAAATTGGATTTCCATCTCGTCTCGTGGTTTGTCATAGGCGCCCTTAGAGAATTGACTGATAAACTCCATAGGATAGCAAACCCACTCTTTTAATTTTAAAGCAAAACTGCGTTTTACCTTGGTCACTTCTTCGCGTTGAAAATTAGCTGGATGAATGTCAGATCCCCCTCCAATAATCATTGCATCGTAATCTAGCGTACCGTTGAATCGCTTTGGTGTTATTCGATAAGGCCTGCCACCTGATAGATAGACATTTAACGCGGTAAATAGCCACGCTGTAGTACCCGAAGTATCAGGGCCGGTAATACAAATTTTAGGCTTTGAAGATAAAGGCATGCTTTAAGCTTAGCACTTTTTCCCAGAACCAACGAACCCTCGGTTAGAAACTATAGAAGGAGCAACACAAAATGTAGATTTTGCGCATGGTTGTGCACTCTGTTAGATCTCATGCGTATAATTTTTTATACTTCGGAAACTCACTTGAGTCTCTCTTAACCTTTGCAATTACAATGTCAGTATTTTTTACACTTATTTAACAAATGTGTTTTTAGTTATAATTAGCTTTTAAAATACAACAACTTAGACCTTGACTTACTTTTTGCTACACACTTTTGTTCTACTTGCCTGTAAAAATAGCCCACTTTATCCATCACTATGATATCGCGATGTTAGTGTTCGATATATCTTATTAGGAAAGATTATGCTCACTCGCGATCACAGCTCCAAAACGGCCAATACCTTTCATTTTAAATTATCTAAAATCGCATTAGCTTGTATCACATCTTCAATACTGACTCCTGTTTGTGCAGATACCGTTTCTCAGCAAATTACGTTTAATAGTGTTTCACAAAGTATGTGGAATTCAGGTGAATCACTTGCATTTAGCAATATTGATGACCCCTTATTTTTAGGCACAACATGGGATGAGTCGGGCAAAATACTTAGCTTAGGTGACCCAACCAAGGGCGGTAACGGTGTTAGTGTATCGGGCTCTACCTCGGGCAAAGTAGGATTAGAGCTGGGATGGAAAGTAGACAGCGGTACACTTCACACTTCATTACCGTTTAATTTTACACTCGATACCCCTGATAGGAGTCAATTGTTTGAAGGTAACACCTTCCAATTTGGTGTAACCAATGCAACCTTAGATAGTGATGCCTTCATGCGCTCGGTATCGCCAGCTGTGCAAATGTATGCTGATCTAATTTTTAAAGCAAAAGCGTCTGTTTCTGCCAAGGGTTGCTATAACGTCTTATTTGATAGTGGATGCTCCTCAACTAAAACTGCAGAGTTATTTGATATTGATAATTCAGGCAGTAGTTTAGGCCGTGAACTGCTATCTGTTAACATTGCAGCTGAAGATAGAAGCGCAGCAATCCAGGATGGTGAAATTAGAGTGCTAGGTGGTTTCTCTCCGCTCATTGCGGCGGGCTCAGGCACCGCAAAATTGTTAGAAGGGTCAATTAGTCAAGAAGAAGAGAGAAAAAAGAAAGAAGGACTGAATGATTCTGGTTTGCCAGATGATAGCGCGCCTCCTCAGAAAAAATCAAAAATAAGTGTTACACCGAAACCAAAAGTAAGCGTGGGTTTGTCAGATCTTGCTGAGGTAGACGTCAAGCTACCAGAAATAGATGCTTTAGGCCGCTCAGGAAGTAATATAAATATAACTGGCATCCAACAATCTAACCTTATAGCAACAAGTGCGTCCGATGAGTTTTTATCAGTCGCTTTTGATGTGGATACTGCTGGCGCATTACTCGGTATTGTTCCGCCCTTGGGAGCAGAAGCATCAGTTGATTTTGGTATTGGCTCAGTTGGCGCGTCTGTAGATTTAATTGACCTAACCTTAACTCCAAGCCTATCTTTGACCCAAGATCTATCATTGGCTATCAATGATGTTTCTGTTGCCTATGAGTTCGGAAGCGGACAACGTATTGAAACAAACAACCTAACCGACAAAATCGATGTGTTTTGGTCAAGCGATAATACAAAACTTGACATTACTCCTTATTACTCGATTGCTGCCAGCGTAACTAATCAAACAGGTTTAGCCGTTGATTTTAATTTTACTGTGGATTTACTTAAAGGCTCTATTGGTGCTGAAATATTAGGGATTGATATTGGCAATGCAGCTTTTGGACCGCTTGCAAGCTTGCCAGTTGATTTGGGTGGATTTGCTATCCCTTCAATTTTTGATTCTACCTTTGGACTAGGCGGTTTTTCAGAAATGCGAGGCCAGACTATCAATATCGGCGTGTCACAAGCTCAATTTAAAGCAGGACTAGGTGATTGGGATGCATCATCAAGTTGGACCGGTATAAATTCAACACCAAGCTCTACTACAGATGTACAATTAGGCAGAACCGGACAAGGCGCTTACACTAGCCATGCAGAAATAGATGACATTGGGAATCAAAGTGAAAGTGTGGGTAACTTAACCATAAAGTCAGGAAGCCGGTTAGATATAGGTGGCAGAAACATCGATAATGTTAATGAAAATAGCATTAGTAACAGTCTTACCATTACCGGTAACAAAATAAGTATAGATGGGTCGGTAGGTGTTTATACTAACGATACCTTATTTATCCAAAGCTCAACGACTACAACCCTTACTGGTACAGGGTATATTAGTCTTAATAACGGTGGCACATTAACATCGGCAACAAACTCTAACGCAACAATTAATATGTCTGGACATGATTTTAGGTTTTCTACCGCTTCAGAAACATCCAAAATAAATGAAATAAATCGAATAAACCTAAATTTAGACAGTGGCGGACAAATGATTGTCAATAACATTGATCGTCTTAGTTTAACCAATACAACCGTCAATAATCGCGGCACCACATACTCGATAGATGGCAATGTATGGCTAAATGATTCTACCTTAGTCAATATTGATAATGCCCAAAATCTTACAGTAAATAATTCAACTACCGTAAATAACTACTCTGCGTGGGCCGCAGGTCAAGACGGTCTTTTGCTCAATAACGGAAATGTCACGATACAAACGACAAAAAGCGGGTTAGCCGAGTTGGAATTGCGCAGTGGCAAAGTTTTCGTAGGTATTGGTAACACGTTAGATTTAACTAATAACGGAACCATTAGAGTCACTAGCGGAGGCGGCGGCCTTGCACAAATAGAAGCAAAACCAAATGTGGTTAATCTACTAGGAGACGGACGAATTCAACTTTCCCAAGGTCTAATAGTTGCTGATAACAATATTAATAAACTAGTCAATAGTAGCGAGCACACCATTGCGGGAAGAGGCTCTATTGAAGGGTTTAAAAATAGTTCAGGAGGACTCGTTAACGACGGTGTCATAATTGCCCAAGGCTTTTTAGACTTGACTGACAATCGATTATTGAACAATGGCTTGTTAAAGGCTGACTTCAATTCTCGCTTGCACGTAGACGCAACAAATATGGTAAATGTCAGCGTTACAACTGGCGGAAGTTTTTTCAATCCAAACAATGTTATTGATCTAGGCGCAGGTGGTGAATATTTTGCTGAACAGGGTGGAATAATCAACTTTGCTACTGGCGATGATAAAATGAATAAGTTCGTTAACCGTGCTAGTTTGGTTTTAAATGGCCCTAACGCTCAGATTACTGTATCTGATACAGCGTCCATATTTGGAGGAACTAATTTTCAAGAGATAGACGAATTGAGCACTTTTGAGAATAGAGGAACATTGAAATTGGTTAACCATATATTCGCTGAAGACGACTTTATTAACTTTTTCGACTCCAACGAATTCGTCAATTTTGGTACTGTTCTGATCAGCGGGAATTCAAGACTTAAGGGCGTATCAAATAGGCAAAGCGGGCTAATTGAGGGACATGGTACCATTGAGGGCGGAGGCGACTTAATTAACGGCAAACTTATCAATAGAGGAACAATTCGAGCTACTGGAGAAGGACGTACTTTAAGGGTAGAACTACCAGACTCTATTTCGACTACTTGGCAGAACACAGGTCGTGTAGAAGTAATGAACGGTGCAAACTTGGTATTCGTTGATAAGGGAATAGAGAGCTTTTTTAGTAATGGTGATACGTTTTCAGGCGGCGGCGTTTGGGCAGCCTATGCAGATGATCTAGCAACTAGAATTCAGTTTGATGCGGGTAGCGCATTTGGTGGTGGGGTGAAAATATTAGACAACGTAGAGCTAATTTTAAGCGGAAATAATGCTCAGTTTTTTACCCTTTCGTCAAATGGCGCGACAGCCCTTCGAAGCTCACTCCAAACTATTAACAATGATGCAATATTAAGCCTTAAAAATGGGAAAGTGTTCAATGCTACTCAACAGGTTACAAACCAAGGCACCATTAATTTAGAAAATGGCTTCCTTATTGGCAACACTGTAGTGAATAATGGTTTGATTACAGGCAGTGGTGCTCTGGCATCTGGTGGTACAATTGATAATAACAATATCATTCGCGCCGCAAATGGATTTTTAGACATCCGGCGAAATATTGATAATCAAGGCGGGAGAATTGAGGCAGGTAGTGGCGCTTCAACAAGCCAAGGAGAACTAGGAGATATCCTCAGGCTAAATAATAGGACGATTACCCAAGGTGAAGTTTTGGTTAAAGAAAACGCATTGTTTCAAGGTGTCGGAAGTTTAAATAATGTCAAGTTAACCAACCGAGGACGCACAATCACAAGTGCCAATTTCAACACTTTGTCAGTCAATTTAGCAAACGGTTCTGTTAATACTGGCCTGTTAGGGTCTGATAACGGTGGAACATTAAACTTAAGTGGTTTTAATTTAAACAATGCCTTTGGAGTGTTAAGCACAGAAAATGCCAGTATAGTATTAAATGATGTTTCGGTAACAAACGGTGCTGTCGAAATCAAGGGCGATAATGCTACTCTTCGAGGCCATGGTGTATTACAAGACGTCGCACTTAAGATTGTAGAAGGTGCGCTCATAGCCGACGTTAATGGAAAACGTTTGTCGATTGACCCATCCGAAGCATCCCTGCTTATTAGTGCCAATCTGTCCGCTCGAAACGGTGGTACTCTAGCGCTTAAAAATGGACTATTTTTTGGTTCTGGAGGGACAAAAATTGAAGCGTTGAACGGCTCTACAGTTGAATTAGAAAATACTAACGTTAGCAACACAGAGTTTTCAACCAGTGGTTCAGGGTCTATTATTACCATTGCATCAAACAGTATTACAAATAGTTCATTAACAGGTAACGTGCAGGTTACTGGTTCGGGTGATATTAACTTTAATGGCATTAACCGTTTAAGTGGTTCATTAACGTCAAACGCTGGTGCGGTGATAAACTTATATGATGCATCACTGATTGGACAAAATTTAGTATCTTCAATGGTCGATGGCGAAACAGTGTTCACACCGACAATTGAGCCTGGGGATCTTATTTTGCAAAGTTCATCCCGTTTGCAGGGTTCAGGCAGTATTGTCGACATTAACATTATCCAAAATGGTCTAATACTGGCAAATCAGTCTAATGCACTAATGATAGATGATGCTTCAGACTTATTTACTAACAACGGAGAATTGATTGTATCTGGCACAGGAGGTTTGATATTAAACGACTCACTTGTTGTTAATAACAATCGAGTATCAATAGCAGAAAATAGTCAATTAACCTTTTCTAACACCTATCAGCAAAACTCAGGTGAAACTGAAGTAATTGGTCAAGTGTCCGGAGGAAGCATAATATTAGCGGGAGGCCTATTTTATGGTAAAGGCTCTGTTTTTGCGGATATGGAGGTTCAAGAAAGTTCGATTGTTTCTGGATTAAACGGTGTGGGTGGTCTTAATTTTTCTGAAGACTTAACATTGGATGGTACCCTTAATGTTGATCTAGTTTCTTCATCTGTATTTGATGTGTTCAACGTTGATAACATTTTAAACATATCCTCTAGTACAACTTTTGTGTTTAATTTTGCAGACACCTTTGATTTCTTTGACGGTCTAGAAATTGAATTCTTAAACACTGGTTCAATTATTGATTTAAGTCTGTTTGATTATTCTAATCTTATTTTTGAAGGCTTAGAGACAACCCTTGAGCGGTCTTTCGGACTCAGTCAAGATAGGTTGTCATTGATTGTATCGTTTAAAGTATCAGAGCCCAGCAGCTACATACTGATGCTGCTAGGATTCGCGAGTATACTAGGGGCAAGAAAGAAAGTTCACTGATAAGTCAGCTAACCATAGTTGGAAAACACTATAGTTTTTAACTATGGTTAATGATTAACGAATTCTAGTTGAGTAACAAAAAAGCGGTTCGAATTGAAAGCTAAATTTGTTTACCTAGGTGAC
Organism: Glaciecola sp.; assembly: GCA_965660815.1. Classification (GTDB taxonomy): domain Bacteria; phylum Pseudomonadota; class Gammaproteobacteria; order Enterobacterales; family Alteromonadaceae; genus Glaciecola. Next base: position 41,071 of record CBFIBG010000054.1, on the reverse strand, counting down.
TCAAAACATTTTTTGATGTTAATGTTTTGAGTCACCTAGGTAAACAAACCCTAATAAAAAGGCTCTACATCCACACCTTGCATCGTATAGCCAACCGACGCAATATCTCCCACCCAACCTTCGGTAGACAAGTTTCCAGTGACCCACACGGCGTCAGAAATATTCAGAACTTCAACACCTTGCTCTATTCTGACATGAACAATTTGATTGGAGGGCGGCGGCGGAACATGAATACATGCCCCAAAATAAGGGACTAACAGGAATTCGGTAACGCGCTCGGCGTCTCCTTCTAAAGGAACGATAAAACCTGGTATTTTAACAAACTGACCATCAAGCTCGCCGATTAAAGGCGCGTTAGGCTCGACCTGAGTCATTGTCCCTGTGTGCTCTAAACTTACTGAAGGCAAAACATAGTCTTTTGGCATAAGGTCTTCCCAAAAAAGCTCTTTGGGCTCAGATGCCGTTGAAACGGACAGACTCTGAAAAGCAAGAAACAACCAGAGACTAAAATCGAAACATTTACGGTTGAGCATGTCTCCCCCTATTCAAACAATCAAACCAAAGTTTAACATGCCATGGATGATTACCCAAAACTGATAAAAAAACGCCCAACCTTATATAAAAGCTGAGCGTTTTAAAAAGTTTATGGCTTTGGGCCTTTATTTATAACCTGAAACGCACATTTCGACTTCTTCTTTAGAGCCTATGATCACAGGTACTCGCTGGTGTATTTCTGTCGGCATGACTTCCAGTATTCGACCCTCGCCAGTGTCGGCTAAACCACCGGCCTGTTCCATTAAAAATGCCATCGGATTTGCTTCGTAGAGTAAACGTAACTTACCCGGAATTTTAGGATTGCGCTTATCAAATGGATACATAAATATCCCGCCTCTGCAAAGCACTCTGTGGATATCCCCGACCATGGCCGCCACCCAGCGCATATTATAATCTTTGCCTCTTGGGCCATCGCTTCCTGCAAGCAGATCGTTTATATAGTTTTGAATGGGTTCTTCCCAGTGCCTAGCGTTAGAGGTGTTAATCGCAAATTCACTGGTTTGTTCTGGCACTTTGATGTTGTCTTTGGTTAATAGGAAACCGCCGTGGGTTTTATCTAACGTATAAAGGTGTGTACCTCTGCCTGTGGTCATTGCAAGCATAGTTGACGGCCCATACAACACATAACCTGCTGCTACCATTTGAGTGCCTGGCTGCAAAAACGCCGATGGGTCATCTGCTTCCATCCACTGCGGAGCATGTGCAATAGAAAAAATAGTACCAATTAAGCTATTGATTTCAGTGTTCGAAGACCCGTCTAGAGGATCAAAGCTAACTAAGTAATTACCGTCTTTAGCGCATGGCACAACATGCTCTTCTTCTTCTGAAGAAATGGCTTTTACATAGCCAGATTCAGACAAAATATCTTTCAGTATTTGATTGGAAATAACATCCAATTTCTTTTGAGTTTCACCTTGCACGTTTTCACTCAAGGTTGAGCCCAACACACCCGCTAATGCCCCCTGACTTACCCTAAATGATATTTCTTTGCATGCGGCGAGAAGGGTACGAATTAATAATATCAATTCTAGGGGAGCGCCATCCTGTTGTAGCTGAGAGTTCAAACGTTTCATTTAACTATTTTTCCTTTGTGATTGCGTTGACAGAAGGTAAATAAGCGAAAAGTGTCGCATATTTCATGGGGATTTCTTATGTCACTTTAGTCTATACTTTAGCGAATGTTTTGCACGCTGTGAATATGTAGAAAATTATTTACATAATTTTACTTTATATAGGTTAATAGAAAAGGCATGATCACAGTTTTGTGTAAACGGTTTATTTTTGGGAGTTACAGCAAGTAATGCATGTACATATTTTGGGCATTTGCGGAACATTTATGGGCGGAATAGCAGCCATCGCCACTCAGTTAGGTCATAAGGTAACAGGGAGTGATCACAATGTATATCCTCCTATGAGCACTCAGCTAGAGACATTAGGCATTGAACTGACCGATGCTCTAGACATGTCACAGTTTGATACCCTACCGGACATTGTTGTGATTGGTAATGCGCTTTCAAGAGGTCATCCTGCCGTAGAATATGTGCTTGATCGGAATCTTGACTATACAAGCGGTCCTCAATGGCTCTTGGATAACTTGTTAAAAGATAGATGGGTACTTGCAGTCGCAGGAACACACGGTAAAACGTCAACCGCAAGCATGCTGGCATGGATATTAGAAAAAGCTAATCTAAATCCTGGCTTTTTGATTGGCGGCGTACCAGAAAATTTTGGCATTTCAGCCAGAGTGGGCAAATCGCCGTTTTTTGTTATCGAAGCGGATGAATACGACAGCGCATTTTTCGATAAACGATCAAAGTTCATCCATTATCGTCCCAAAACTCTTATTTTGAACAATCTCGAATTTGACCATGCTGATATTTTTGACGATTTATCTGATATTCAAAAACAATTCCATCATGTTATCCGAACAGTGCCGAGCAATGGTCTGTTAATTGCGCCATCAATCAACGAATTAGTGCCTGTTAATAGCTCTGTAAGCATAGATAAAAATGTGGCTGAAGTTTTGGTCAAAGGCGTATGGAGTGATCTGCAAAGCGCAGGTTCAAGTGCTTCTAGTATGTGGAAGACCAACAAACTCACCCCAGACTCTAGTTCATTTTTGCTGACTATTCCTGACAACAAAAAGAATGCTTCACCTAGCGAGGCGGTGGCTAAAAATGTGCAAGTGAATTGGTCTCTTATCGGCGAACACAACATGCACAATGCCGCTATGGCAATTGCTGCAGCAAGGCATGCGGGCGTTCTCGTAGAAGACGCCGTTGCTGCATTAGACAGCTTTTCAAACGTGAAGCGCCGGATGGAAGTGAAGGGGGTAGTAAACGGAGTCACTATATATGACGATTTTGCTCATCATCCTACGGCGATTAAAACAACCATTGATGGCCTTCGCAAAAAAGTAGGAAACAATAAGTTGATAGCGGTCATTGAACTTCGAACCAACACCATGCGTAAAGGTATCCTTAAAGACAGTTTAGCGTCTTCGTGGCAACAAGCTAGCGAAGTGGTCGTGCTGAATAAAGACATCGCATTCTCCTTAGAGCCTATCATTAGCGAGAGTGAGATTGCCGTTGTAGCCAAAAATACCGTAGATGAGATAGTGACTTACATCAGTAAAGTTGCGGAATCAGGCGATAGCATATTGGTAATGAGTAATGGCAGCTTTAGCGGTATCCATGGCAAGCTTTTAGATAAGCTCAGAGGTGAGTAATTAGGAGATAACATGAGTCAAGCCATTACTTTGGCCATCACGGGAGCCTCTGGCTCCCCCTACGCATTAGCCCTGTTGCAACAATTAGTGTCAGCTAATTGTGAGGTACATTTACTCATTTCTTCGGCGGCGAAAGTCGTCTTTGCTACTGAAGAAAATATCAAAATTCCCAGTAAACCAGAAGACGCCGCCCGATTTTTTGCTGAGCTGACAAAAGCGAGTCCTGAGCAAATTAAGGTATACGGCAAAGCGGATTGGTTTTCCATTGTCGCCTCTGGCTCTTCTGCCCCACAAAAAATGGTAATTTGCCCGTGTTCGACCGGAACTCTGTCTGCCATAGCCAATGGTGGTTGCGATAATTTGATTGAACGCGGGGCCGATGTAGTCATTAAAGAGCGAGGGCAATTAATTATAGTGCCTCGTGAAATGCCGTTCTCGAGTATTCATCTTGAGAATATGCTTAAACTTTCTAATATGGGCGTGACTGTGATGCCAGCAGCACCGGGTTTTTACCATAACCCTAGAACAATTCAAGATCTGGTCGATTTTGTAGTAGCAAGGATCTTAAATCATTTAAAAATAGAGCAGTCATTAATAAAACCTTGGGGGTACAACAATTCTAAATGAGTTATTTAGATGCATACGCAAATGCTCAAGATACTCTGTAACGTTGTCTGCACAAAAGATTGGAGACGCCATTTGTTGTGGCAAACCTCTTACAACATTGAATTAGTGGATCTAATTTAGCTGAAAAATAGTAAATAATACTGGATCTTAATTGGTTATTCACATTTAATTATGTTTAGTTGGAAGTGCAATAATAAAAAACGGTAGCCTGACATTACTATGAGTTTATTTTGGATAACCGCCATCTTATTGATTGGCGTTTTTGTTCCCTTGCTGACTGAACGCTTTGGTCGAACAGTCAATACCTTGTGTACTATGATAGCCCCCGCTATCGGCCTTGCATACGTAATCACTCTTATTCCCTCGGTCTTGGCCGGCGAAGTGATAATTGAGTACCTTGAATGGATACCCTCTATTGGTTTAACCCTGTCCATGAGATTAGATGGCTTATCTTTGTTATTTGCCATTCTAATACTAGGCATTGGTCTTTTAATTATCTTTTATGCTAGATACTACCTTTCTGACAAGGAAGCGGTGGGTCGATTTTTCTCATATCTTATTTTATTTATGACCGCTATGCTCTCAATTGTGGTGTCAAACAATGTGCTGCAAATGTGGATGGCGTGGGAAGTCACTAGCATTAGTTCGTTTTTACTTATTAGCTTTTGGTCCGAAAAATCAGGCTCTCGAAAAGGCGCTAGAATGGCATTAACCGTCACAGGAGCAGGCGGATTGGCCTTGTTGGCGGGCTTACTACTGATTGCGGATATTGTCGGCAGTTATGAGTTAGGGGTAATTTTGGCCAGTGGCGACTTGATCCGAGAGCACTCTTTGTACTCAGTCGCGCTTATTCTGATTCTTTTAGGGGCATTTACCAAATCGGCTCAATTTCCGTTCCACTTTTGGCTGCCTCACGCCATGGCCGCACCTACCCCAGTAAGCGCATATTTGCATTCAGCCACTATGGTGAAAGCAGGTATCTTCTTGTTAGCGAGGATGTACCCTGTGCTATCTGGCACAGAAATGTGGTTTATTATAGTCAGTATGACGGGCCTCATTACGCTGTTAATTGGGGCTTACGTGGCGCTTTTTAAACACGACTTAAAAGGGCTTTTGGCATATTCTACAGTCAGTCATTTAGGATTAATTACTCTCCTGCTGGGCTTGGACACTCAACTCGCGGCAATTGCGGCACTTTTCCATATTATGAATCATGCGGTCTTTAAAGCGTCTTTGTTCATGGCTGCAGGGATAATTGATCACGAATCTGGTTCAAGAGACATGCGCAAGCTTAACGGTCTGTACAAATATATGCCCTACACAGCCACATTGGCGATGGTCGCGTCAGCATCTATGGCTGGAGTTCCTCTATTCAATGGGTTTTTATCAAAAGAGATGTTCTTAGCGGAAACGCTTCATTCGACGGCACTTGGGTTTTTATCTTGGATGATTCCTGTTTTGGCGACGGTTGCCGGCGTGTTTGCAGTAGCTTACTCTATGCGCTTTATTCATGACGTATTTTTCAACGGCGAACCAAGAGATTTACCCAAGACCCCACACGAGCCACCTAGATTTATGAAAGTCCCAATAGAAGTACTTGTGGTTCTTTGTTTGGCAGTGGGCATTTTCCCCAACTTTATGATTGGTTGGTTACTCGAAGCAGCGTCTTTGTCTGTGTTAATGAAAGAGTTGCCCTACTATAGCCTTTCCATTTGGCACGGATTTAATCTCCCACTATTAATGAGTACGATTGCCATTGTCGGCGGGCTATTAGTCTATGCTTATCGATCGCATTTATATCGTTTTCAGGCACAATTCACAGAACAAGATGAAAAGCTCATTTTTGAAGGCGTCATTCAGTCTATAGTAAAAGCCGCGACAGGCATCCACGAATTTTTTAGCAACGGGTCGTTTCAACGCTATGCCGCTATTTTGCTGCTATTTACTGCGGTAATTACGGCAGTACCCTTGGTTAATATCCACACTGAAATCGCGCACTTACCCAACCAAGCAGTGACAGGTGTAGAAATTACCGCAGGGGTTATTTTGTGTCTGAGCGCAATCGCAACAGTTATCTACCATCGAAAAAGAATGCTGTCGCTCATCACTTTGTCTGTCGTTGGATTAATCGTTTCAATTGCCTTTGCAAGGTTTTCTGCACCTGACTTAGCCCTTACTCAGCTGGCTGTAGAAGTAGTGACAGTAATTCTATTGATGCTGGCTTTGTATTTTCTGCCTCAAAAGACCGCGACAGAGTCATCCCCGCAGCGGGTGGCCAGAGACGTGGCGATAGCCGCAGCGGTCGCCGGCATAGTGGCTACTATCAATTATGCTTTCATTTCTCAACCATTCGATAGTATTTCCTCCTACTACATCGAGAACAGTAAAACCGGTGGTGGGGGCACCAATGCCGTTAACGTTATTCTTGTAGACTTTAGAGGGCTTGATACATTAGGTGAAATTCTTGTATTGGGCATAGCTGCTTTAGGAATTTTTAAGCTTCTTGCTCGCGTAAGATTGTCAATGCGCTCAACCAATGAATATGGCTTACCTTGGACAAACGATAGTCATCCGCCAATATTGGCTATGATTTCACAGAGTTTGTTGCCATTGGCCATTTTGGTTTCTTTTTACATCTTCTTGCGCGGACACAATATGCCTGGCGGTGGCTTTATTGCTGGCTTAGTCACCTCAGTTGCACTCATTCAGCAGTATATTGCTCACGGCGTAGATTGGGTGAAGCCAAGAATAAAGGTCGATTATCAACATTTAATAGCCTTGGGAGTGCTCATTGCGGCATTAACAGGGGTAGGCAGTTGGTTCTTCGACAGACCGTTCATGACCACTTGGTTTGATTATTTCGATATCCCATTTATCGGGGAAATTGAATTAGCCAGCGCGCTTATATTTGATTTAGGCGTCTATTTAACCGTAGTTGGGGCAACTTTATTGATTCTAGCGAATTTGGGTAAGTTGACTTCTGTGCATCGGCCTACACCGGAGGAATAATGGAAACTTTATACGTAATTTGTGTAGGTGTGTTGACTTTTTGCGGCATTTTCTTGTGTTTAAGAGGGCGCACCTTTTCTATTGTAGTTGGCCTTACTATGCTGTCATATGCGGTCAACTTATTCCTTTTTTCAAGTGGAAGACTCAATTTAGAAGGGGCAGCAATATTAGGTATGTCTGACAACTATGCTGACCCCCTGCCGCAAGCACTCACATTAACGGCAATCGTAATTGGATTTGCAATGGTCGCATTTGTTGTCATTCTTGCGATAAGAGCTAGAGCTGATTTAGGAAACGATTTAGTAGACGGCCGCGATCCGCCAGATACCAAAAAGATGGTAAAATCTGAAGAGGATAAATCATGAGTCTACACATAGTTATTATCCCCATATTAATCCCCATGATTGGGGGTTTGCTCATGCTTTTGCCACCTTTCAAGGGAGTCAGTCGATATCAACTCCGTCGAGCAGGCTCAATCACTTTGATAGTTGCCCAGCTCGTTGCGTCTATCATTCTTTTATCGACGGTGCTTGAGAAGGGAGCAATTATGTATGCAGTAGGTGACTGGCAGCCTCCCTACGGCATTATTTTATATGCAGACCAGATATCGGCTATGTTAGTACTGCTCACAAGTTTTTTAGGGCTAGGCGTAATTCTTTACTCTTGTGCAGGTACCGACAGAGAGGGTAAATACTTCCACCCACTATTGCACTTCCAAATGCTGGGTATTTATGGCGCTTTCTTGACCAACGATTTATTTAATCTCTTTGTTTTTTTTGAAGTACTGCTCATTGCCTCATACACACTCGTTATTCATGGGGGAGGCAAACATAGGACATCAGCGAATGTGCATTATGTGACGCTTAACTTGATTGGTTCGAGCATTTTCTTATTTGCCCTTGGTACTTTATATGGCGTTACCGGTACTCTTAACATAGCTGACATGGCAGTAAAGATTCCAAGATTAGAAGGAGGAGACGCATTAATTGCGCAAGCTGGCGGCGCACTTATGCTAATTGTATTTGGGCTAAAATCGGCCATGCTTCCCTTACATTTTTGGTTGCCTCAGACGTATGCCGTCACTAACGCTCCTTCTGCCGCTTTATTTGCAATAATGACCAAGGTAGGTGTGTACTGCATATTTCGAGTCTATACGGTTATCTTTGGTGAACAAGCAGGTGATTTAGCGAATATAATGCAACCGTGGATATGGCCGCTAGCAATAATTACTGTCATCGCCGGTACGATTGGGGCATTGGCCAGCACTAACCTTAGACTCATGATAGGCAATTTAGTGATTGTTTCCATTGGCACGATATTAATTGGCTTTTCTATTCGAACACCAGAAGCTACCGCGGCATCCTTTTTCTACCTTATTCATAGTACGCTTATCAGCGCTGCTCTATTTCTGTTGGCAGATATGTTGGGTCAACAAAGAGGAAAAGCGAGTGATTACTTCGTAAAAGCTAGAAAAGTTAAGCACCAAACTTTAATGGGTGTGATGTTCATGGTGGCGGCGATGGCAATTGCTGGGTTGCCTCCATTTTCAGGTTTTCTAGGCAAGTTAGTCATTCTGCAGTCCGTTACGCTTGGCGGCGATAGAGTCTGGGTTTGGCCTTTAATACTCATTTCAAGCCTAGTGACCATAATTGCGCTATCCAGAGCAGGCTCCACTTTGTTCTTTCGAGCTATACCCAGAGCGGATACCTCTAGCTCCGATAAAATATCGAAATGGCAATTAAGCGGGGCTTTACTGCTATTAAGTGCATCACCAGTCTTAAGTTTATTCGCTGCCAGTATAATTGAATATACGAACAGTGCCGCGATACAACTTCATGACATTGACTACCTTATTCAAGTAATGAAATTAGATGGGAGTGTGCAATGAGTTTATTTGATCGCATATTCCCCATGCCATTACACAGTATTTTGCTCTTAATTGTGTGGCTAATGCTCAATACGACATTGAGTTTAGGGCACATTATTTTAGGGTCATTTCTCGCAATTACGATACCTCTCATTTGCGCGCCGCTTAAAATGGAACAACCTAAAATTAAGCGGCCATTGAAATTAATAAGTTACATTTTATTGGTCTTAAAAGACGTTGTGGTGGCCAATGTGGAAGTCGCCATATTGGTTGTTGGTCCATTGAAAAAAATCAACCCAGGGTTTGTGGCAGTTCCCCTAGATTTAACGGATACCTTCCCAATTACGGTTCTAGCCAGCACGGTCACCATGACTCCGGGAACCGTTAGTTGCGACTTGTCAAACGATAAAAAGTGGATGTATGTACACGTATTGAACATGCCTGAGAACGAACAAGAAGTAATTGACCTAATTAAGCAACGCTATGAATCGCGTGTTAAGGAGATCTTTGGATGTTAGACATAACGGTTGTAATAGTGGCGATAATGCTATGTATTGCGCTTGTCCTAAACCTGTGGCGTTTAATAATAGGGCCGCATGTGATCGACCGCATATTAGCGCTAGACACCATGTATATAAATAGTATTGCATTGATACTCATCTACGGTATCTATAACAAGACGCCGCTGTATTTTGAAGCGGCTTTATTGATCGCCATGTTAGGCTTTGTTAGCAGCGTTGCATTCGCCAAATACTTGCTTCGCGGCGACATAATAGAATAGGAAAGCTCGTGAATTTTTATATTGAATTGGTAATTTCATTATTTTTGTTGCTAGGGGCGATTTTTGTTCTGGTTGGTTCAATAGGATTAGCACGGCTACAAGACCTTTATGTTAGGTTACATGCCCCCACTAAGGCGACGACATTAGGACTTGGAGGAGTGTTGTTAGGCTGCATGCTTTACATGTATCACATTGAGCAATTTATCGGGTTAAATGAATTACTTATTACCCTGTTTTTAGTGATCACTGCCCCTGTTACCGCCCATATTTTAGCAAAAACGGCAATGCACTATCGTGTTAAAGTCATGCAACGCACAAAAAATCAAGAACATATAGAAAGTGCTAGAGAGCAACGAGCCCCAAACAATAGCGAAAAGTAAGAGCCTGTGTATTATTGAAGAATTATGTCGAGTGTCTTTATGCTCGCATGTCGCCCATTAATCAAACTCTAGTGGCTCAGGAGAAAGAACGATCCCAGTGGTATCAGCATATATGTGGTCTTCTGGCATAAACGTTACCCCTGCAAAATTCACAGAAATGTCTATATCACCTTGTTCCTTGGCTTCTGCGCTTACAGGTATTGCCCCTAACGCATGTACGCCAATGTCGTATTCAATTAGTAAATCTACATCTCTCACAGCACCAAAGCAAATGATGGCTTCCCAATCATTATCCAATGCAAGCTGCACATTTTCAGCGTCAAGTAATGCTCGACGAAGAGAGCCCCCTCCATCAATTAGTAACACTTTTCCCAATCCGTTTGTTGCGAGCACTTTGTCGACCAAACCTCTGTCTTCGAAGCATTTTACGGTGGTTACCTCGCCACAGTAAGAATCTCTTCCTCCATAATTAGAAAACAGTGGTTCAAGCACATCTATGTTGTCGGCATACAAGTCGCAGATTTCCGATGTATTTATTTCCATGGTGCATCCTAATTAAGTAGTGAGCATTGACATACTGGCGACAGATTAAAGATGAGTATCATTACCGGATATATAAAAGGTAGATGTTGTCTGCGCCACATTTAATGTTAAAGTTTACCTGCTATTGACTAACCTATTGGACTGTTTTCATTAGGTTAGCATATGATTCGTTACAGTAGCGTTTAAGCTATGGTAAGTATTTAAGTTTATTTATCTTTTTTATGCAAGTACTAATCTACTCATTCATCTTTATTGTCATATTTATTTCGTAATAATGTCATCGAACTGACACACGCTCCCCCTAACCTTACGTTGATCCATTTAATGGGAGCAATATATCTTGAAGCGACTAACACAATTAGATGAACGAGCGTTTATATGGATAGTCTCGCATCAATACACACAGTTTGGAAGAAAGCTGCCCACTTGGTTTAGATATATATCTAAGTCAGCCGACGGTCACTTGTATCCGCTAATTTTATTAATACTATTTTATTTTGACAACAACCACGGCTATCTATTGATATACACCGCGATTATGGCCTATGCACTAGAAGTCCCGATATATCTGCTATTAAAACATGTGTTTAAAAGACCTAGACCATGTGATTTGAAGTTTAGTATTGATACTTTTATTGTGCCAGGAGACAAATTTAGCTTGCCGTCTGGACATACTGCAGCCGCATTTTTAATGGCAACGCTGATCAGTTTCTACTGCCCAAGTATGGCGGCTTTTGCGTTTGTTTGGGCCAGTCTGGTGGGCATGTCTCGCATAATATTGCGCGTTCATTACCCTAGTGATGTATTAATTGGGGCTTGTTTGGGAACTTGTATCTCGGTAGTCAGTATTGGGGTATTGCATTAATGAGAATTTTGTATGGCGTTCAAGGGACGGGTAACGGTCACATTACTCGTGCAAGACATATGGCAGAGTCTCTTTCTAAGGTTTCAGACATACATGTAGACTATTTATTCAGTGGGCGCTCTAAAGACGCATATTTCGATATGCAAGAATTTCATCAATATAATACTAGGCGCGGATTAACGTTTATAACAGATCGAGGACAAGTTAAGTATGCCAATACTGTTTTGAACAACAATTTATTTGAACTTTGTCGCGATGTGTCAAACTTAGATGTGAGTCATTACGATTTAATCATCAACGATTTTGAGCCGATATCAGCATGGGCTGCCTATAAAAAAGGCGTTCCTTCGCTGTCTATAAGCCATCAAGCTGCGTTTTTACATCAGGTCCCTAAACAAGATCAAGGATATATCGACAAGCTTGTCACTAAGTATTTTGCTCCCACTAAATACAGTCTAGGTACTCACTGGTATCATTTTGGGCACGAGCTGATCCCACCGGTGATTTCGAAAGACATGACCGACGCTTACGCAAAAAGCATGTCACCTGAGCACCTTAACGCCCCTATTCTAGTTTACTTGCCATTTGAATCCCTAAAAGATATTTCCTCACAATTGTCTGTGCTCAGTGACCAGAAATTTATCTGTTATCACCCTAGTATTTCGCAACAAGGTGTGTTTAAAAACATTGTTTACCAACCTCTATCTAAAGCAAACTTTAAAAAAGACTTAATAACATGCTCAGGGGTTATCAGTAATTGTGGTTTTGAGTTATCCACTGAATGTTTGAGTTTAGGGAAAGCGCTGTTAGTCAAGCCGTTGAAGAAGCAATACGAACAAACATCTAACGCCTATACGCTAAAACAACTTGGCCTATGCGAATGGATTATGGATTTCAATGCCGAAGATATAGACGACTGGCTTCAAACAAAACAAGGGGTACAAATCGACTTCCCCTCCAACTGTGACAACCTTGTTGCTTGGATCCAAAAGGGGAATTGGCAACAAACAGAAGAAATTTGTTCGACGCTTTGGAAGCAAGTTAACTTCCCAGCTAGTGTGAAGTCTCGCCTAGACGCAATGATGAGTGTTTAATAGATTGCTCAAGAATTATAAGCATTAAAGACCCATATTGACTTAGGCGTGTTAAATATCTCCCTGCGACTGGAAGGAATGTTGGTTTATTTTTTAATAGGTTTAGTAAGCTGTCTACAGCTATTTGTTTCAGCTAACCGCCCAGCATAGCAAGGTCGGTTGTTGCACCGCTCAATCCTTGTTGCAGATAATGTGTGGCTTTCTTGTTATTGAGGTTTTCAACCAACGCGTGTTGAAGCCCAACGCAGTCGCCATTACTCATATAAGGCCTTAGGTCTATTCCAGAGTCTGAAAACAGACACAAGTGGAGTTTACCTAGCGCACTTATTCTCAATCGATTGCAAGTCGAGCAAAAGTCTTTGCTGTAGGGCATTATAAGGCCAATGCGACCTTTGTAATCTGGGTGTTGAAATTCTTGAGCTGGGCCGGAAGCCTTGTCTCGAACAACCTGCCCCCAACCTTGCTTTAGCAGATTCTTCTTTATGGGCTCGCCCGACACGTGATTCTCTCCAAAAAAGCTCGCATTGTCGCCGGTTTGCATGAGCTCAATGAAGCGAACTGTTACAGGGTTTGTCTTCACCCAGTTTAAAAAGCGAGACATTTCCTTTGCATTATATTGCTTCATCAAAACTGCGTTGATTTTCACTTCCACGCCCAGTTTGAGAGCCGCATCTATGCCTCTTAAAATACTGTCTAATTTATTATGTCCAGTGATGCTGTAAAACATATGAGGGTCGAAACTATCAATGCTAATATTCAAAGAATCAAGACCGGCTTGATGCCATTCTTCCACATCTTTTTCAAGCCTAAATCCGTTAGACGTCATGGCAACTCGGTTGATTCCTTTGGTGCTGGCACAAACCTGAATAATGTCGGTAAGGTCTTTTCGCAAAGATGGCTCGCCACCAGTTATTCTAATTTTAGATGTGCCTAACCCCGCAAACGCTTTTGCTACGGTTTCAATTTCATTTACCGACAAAAAAGAACGATCTCCACTTTGATACCCATCTGGCAAGCAATAGGTACAGCGAAAATTGCATACATCTGTGATCGACATTCTCAAATAATGAAAACGTCGTCCATAATTATCTTGCAACATAATTTTTTACACCTTTCCAAATTTAAGTGCTAACACTTACGGGAGGCTGTTTGATTTCTCTTGCAACCCTTTAGAACCATTAAAAGCGGTTCTACGGCCTTAGCACCCTACTTAATAATCAATAAAAGCTTAGGTGGTAAGGCTCGGAGTACTGCTAAACATAGTTACACATAGTGTATTGGGACGCAAGAAAGAGCCTGTTTAAATCCTTATTTTATCCTTTCTTGGGTGGTTAAAGGCTTGCATTTTAATGCTTCACAAGGCAATGTTGTGCGATATTTTTAAAATATTGGTTTTACGATGCGTTTTTTAAAACTTACTGTTATTATCGCGTGCTTTACGCTGACGTTATCGGCTTGTGGACAGCGAGGGCCACTTTACATTCCAGAAGAACCTCCCGCCGAAAATCAGTCGACGCAAGAGGAAGACTCGGGACAATCACAGTCAGAAAACACTAGCTCAGCTACACTAACAACACAAGATTCAATTTTGGACTCGAATTAATAATGGACCATTTTACATATAAAAACGGGGAGTTATTTGCAGAAAACCTGTCTGTAAGCGCCTTGGCTTCTGAGTATGGCACTCCCCTTTACATTTACTCTAGGGCTACTTTAGAAAGGCATTGGAAAGCGTTTGATAACGCAGTAAGTGCCCACAAACATTTGGTGTGTTATGCGGTAAAAGCCAATTCTAATATTGGCGTTTTATCGGTCTTAGCAAAATTAGGCTCTGGCTTTGATATTGTTTCCATAGGAGAACTGGCAAGAGTGATTGAAGCCGGAGGCGACCCTAGCAAAGTCGTATTTTCAGGCGTAGCCAAAACCGAGCAAGAAATTTCTTACGCGCTGGATAAAGGCATCAAATGCTTTAATGTTGAGTCGTTCCCTGAATTAGATCGAATTAATAACGTCGCTGGAAAATTAGGCAAAAAAGCGCCCATTTCACTAAGAATCAATCCGGATGTAGACGCAAATACCCATCCGTATATTTCGACGGGTTTAAAAGCCAATAAATTTGGCATTGCTCGAGACGAAGCCATTAAAGCCTACGAGTACGCAAACACCTTACCAAACTTAGAAATTACTGGCATGGATTGTCACATTGGTTCTCAACTGACCGACTTATCCCCATTTGTTGATGCTTTAGAACGTTTATTATTGCTCATAGATGAGCTATCGAAAAAAGGCATCTCAATTTCTCATTTAGATGTAGGCGGAGGACTGGGGGTTACTTACAACGACGAAAAAGCGCCTCATCCTGACGATTACGCCAAGGCTATGGCCGGATGCATGCAGGGCCGAGAAGATTTAACGCTTATATTAGAACCTGGGCGAGCAATTGCGGCAAACGCCGGAATTTTGGTCACCAAAGTCGAGTTTTTAAAACAAGGCGAAGAGAAGAACTTTGCAATTGTCGATGCCGCTATGAATGACCTTCTTCGGCCTGCGCTATACAGCGCATGGCAGAAAATAGAGCCTGTCACGCCAAGAACAGGTGAACCTAAAGTATATGACGTCGTCGGTCCGGTGTGTGAAACAGGCGACTTTTTAGGCAAAGACCGAGCGCTAAATGTCGAGCCAAACGATTATTTAGTGGTAAAAAGCGCTGGAGCGTATGGCTTTGTTATGTCCAGCAATTACAACAGTAGACCACGCGCCGCTGAGATATTAGTAGACAAGGATAATGTCTACGTAGTGCGAAAACGGGAAACATTGGGCGACTTATATTCAGGTGAGACAAGGGTACCTGACTAATGCAAAGAGAGCATAAACAGAAAAAAAACCTCATTCACTTCTCAAAAATGCATGGTCTTGGTAACGATTTTGTCGTGATAGATAATGTCACTCAAAACGTGTTTTTTTCAAAGGATAAAATAGCGGCATTAGCGGATAGAAACTTTGGTATCGGATTTGACCAAATGCTGCTCGTGGAACCACCATACGATCCTGAGCAGGACTTTCACTATCGCATTTTCAATGCTGACGGCGGTGAAGTTTCGCAATGTGGGAATGGCGCCCGATGTTTTGCTCGATTTGTTAAAAATAAAGGGTTGATTAACCGAAATAAAATTAACGTCAGCACCAAATCTGGCCGCATGATTTTATACATTGAAAAAGACGGTAATGTTACGGTCAACATGGGAACGCCAATGTTTGAACCTGAAAAAATTCCTTTTAAAGCAAACAAGCAAGAAAATACCTATATTATAAGAGAGGGCGACCAGACTTTTTTTTGTGGTGCGGTTTCCATGGGTAATCCGCATTGCGTAATAGAAGTAGATAGTGTTGATGATTTAGACATCAATACTATGGGCTCCTTACTTGGTCAACACGAACGGTTTCCAGAAGGCGTTAACGTTGGCTTTATGCAAATTATCAATCGCCAAGAAGTCAAATTAAGGGTATTCGAGCGAGGCTCAGGTGAAACATTGGCCTGTGGCAGTGGTGCTTGTGCTGCTGTTGCGGTTGGTCAAATGCAAAATAAGCTTGCTCAAGACGTCAAAGTCACACTGTTGGGTGGCGAACTAAAAATACGATGGCAAGGTGCTGATTCAAACTTAAAAATGACGGGCCCTGCACAACACGTTTACGATGGACAAATTTTCTTATGACAAATCAAAGTGTAGACAAACCACAAGACATCGACGTTGATAATATTCCGCCAAGGATCAGCAAACAATCTGTTGCCCAATACTTATTGTCTAACCCTAGCTTCCTTATTGATAATCCTGACCTGTTGCTTCAACTGCAATTGACATTAAAAGAAAGTGGCGTGGTCTCTTTAACTGAAATCCAAACCTCACAATACAGAGAAAAAATAAAGCAGTTAAAGAGTCAATTAGATGGATTACTAGAAACGGCGAGAAAAAATGAGCTAATTTACACTACCTATGCACAGCTTAATTTAGACATGGCTAAAGTAAAATCACTGACCGAGTTAAGCGCAATCCTACAGCACCACTTTGTAAATTCTCTGGATCTTGAAACATCTAAACTGCTGCTACTTGAGGATTCAGAGTTAGGAAATGCATGTAAGTTCTCAGACATCCAACACCACTCAATTTTCGATAAAAAACTGGCGAAACAAGCGTATTATTTTGGACGCGTGGGCAAATTAGAAAAAGAAGCAATATTTCCGGACAACCAAGCGGGCTCGGTGGCCTTAGTCTTAATCCGACACGAATCAACGAACCAACCTCTTGGCCTATTAGCTATATCAAGCAAGAATGAATCACATTTTCATCCGGAAATGGATACTGTACTGGTAGAATTTTTAAGAAAAAATCTGAATCTACATGTCACTCGCTTGCTCTACGCACACACCAAATAGCCTTCAGTAAGGGATCAAGAACTTGTGGGGTATCACGTCTATGGCTTGTAGCGCATAGCAATAACTAGGTACTGACGTTAAATTATGGCGGGAATTAAGACAGATCAAAAAAACGTGTTTGCTTGGATAGACGATTTCATTTTCAACATAAAAGTTGAAAGGAAGCTATCTGATAACACGGTCAAGAGTTATCAAAGACAACTGCTTGAAGTAGTGAGAGAGCTTGACGTAAAAGACTGGCAATGTTTTACCTCGTTAGAGGTTAAGAAAATGCTTCGCACCTCACGGACCAATCGGCTTTCTGCGCGAACCATTAATTTAAAACTAACTGTATTACGCAGTTTTTTTAAATTTTTATTAAAAAATAAGTACGTTGAGCAGAACCCTCTCGCTGGAATTAAATCTGTCAAACAAACCAATCCTTTACCGAAAAATTTAGACGTTGACCAAGCAAACGACTTATTGTCGTTTGAAGGGAATGACTTTCTTACTCTGCGGGATAAATGTATTTTCGAGCTATTGTACGGTTGCGGTCTGCGGCTATCAGAAGTCACGCAATTAAACAGAGACAGCCTGTTAGATGATAACACGATCAAAGTAGTAGGTAAGGGCAATAAAGAACGCATTGTACCCGTCGGAAAGAAAGCCAAGCTTTCAATTAATAACTACTTAGGTGTTCGGACAGGAATAATCAGCTTTGACATAGAACCCGCTTTGTTTATTTCCAACCGCAAGACGCGTTTATCTAATCGACAGTTGGCGACTCGTTTGAGTCAATGGGCTCAAAAACAAACCATATTTCAAAAAATTAGTCCCCACACCTTACGTCATTCATTTGCAACTCATATGCTAGAGTCGAGCAAAGACCTACGAGCAGTCCAAGAACTGTTAGGCCATGCAAATCTTTCCACTACGGGAATATACACACATTTGAACTTCCAACACTTAAGTGAGGTGTATGATGATGCACATCCAAGGGCAAAGAAAAAATGATCGTATTCAAACCCATGCCTAAAATCCGAGCGATTACCTTCGATCTCGATGATACGCTATATGACAATATGCCATATATCCATTCAGCTCAAAAGCAATTGGACGATTACCTAGTCTCTACCTATCCAGCGATCAGAAATATATCGCCTCAGGCTTGGCAAGATATAAGAGTGGCTATGCTTAAAAAGCAACCCAATTTATCAAATGATATGGGAGCACTTAGATTAAGCGTATTAAAGCAAGCGTTTGCAACAATACACATGCAAGGCGACGAGTTAGAGCGAGCGGCCAAAGACTGCTTTGATTTTTTCTATCAAAAACGCAGCGACTTTGTTGTGGATAATAAAGTCATCAAGACACTTAAAAAAATAAGTAAACAAGTGCCTCTTGTGGCGATCACTAATGGCAACGTCAATTGCAAACAAATTGGCATTGAGCCGTTTTTCTCACATGTATTTCATGCAAATATAAAGGCGCCGATGAAACCCAATAGGTTTATGTTCGACCGTGCATCTGAAGCTCTAAATATTCCTCCAAAAAACATTTTGCATGTGGGCGATCATCTTATTAAAGACGTATTAGGTGCTACACGTGCAGGATATCAAACCGCATGGCTTGCTGTGAATAGGCCTATGGAGATCAAAGATGAACCCGTTCACGTTCTGCCGTGTGTTCAGTTGGAAAAAATATCAGAGCTTAAACAATTAATTGCAAAGTAGTTTTATTTTAGCAATCTAGAAAAGGGTAAATTAATGGCAGATCCACAATATACTCCTCCTAAAGTTTGGACATGGGACAAATCAAGCGGTGGCAAATTTGCCAATATTAACCGGCCTATATCAGGTGCCACTCATAATAAAATTCTGCCTGTAGGAGAGCATCCCTTTCAGCTCCATTCACTTGCCACCCCTAATGGGGTGAAGGTGACAATTATGTTTGAGGAGCTTCTCGCGCTAGGCATTGAAGAAGCCCAATACAACGCGTATATAGTAAATATTCAGGAGGGTGAGCAATTCGGTAGCGGCTTTGTCAACATCAATCCAAACTCTAAGATTCCGGCGCTGATTGATAGAAGCGGTGAAGAACCTGTGCGCATCTTCGAATCCGGAGCAATTTTGCTTTATTTAGCCGAAAAGTTTGAACAGTTTTATCCTACAAAGCCTTCACAAAGAGCGGAGGTTCAGTCTTGGCTGATGTGGCAGATGGGAAGCGCTCCATTTCTTGGCGGTGGGTTTGGTCACTTTTATGCTTATGCGCCAGAAAAGTATGAATACCCAATAAATCGATACGCTTTGGAAGTGAAACGTCAACTCGATGTACTGGATAAACAACTCGAAAAGTACGAATATATCGCCGGAGAACAATATAGCATCGCTGATATTGCAATTTGGCCATGGTATGGCGAACTTGTTCAAGGTGAACTATACGAAGCCGCAGAGTTTCTAAGTGTTCATAGCTACAAACATGTCCTTAGGTGGGCTAATCAATTAAGTGAAAGAACAGGCGTTCAAAGAGGTAGAATAGTTAACAGAGTCTGGGGAAATGACAATGAAAAACTGCCCAATAGACACAGTGCACGCGACATTGACGATGTATTGAAAAAATAAGGTAACGCATGAAATTTAAAAAGCAATTGGGGACAAAGTTACTGCATACAGATGGCTCAAAAAGATCGCAAGGTGAATCTTTCAGTCAACCCCCAGTATTTGCCAGTACCTTTCATCTGTCTGGAAATACTGATAGCGCACCATTTCAGTACGGTCGTTTTTCAAACCCTAGTTGGGAATCACTAGAGGACATATTAAAAGATTTAGAAGGCGGTGAAACGATTATTTTTCCCTCTGGAATGGCAGCCATTGCATCAGTATTAACGAGCTTAACCAACAGCGGTGATAAGGTCGTTATAACTCAAGACGGCTATTTTGCAACCAAAGCATACGCAACAGAATTCTTGGAGCCCAACAATATAGACGTATGCTTTGTCAAAACAAGTGATCTTCTTAATACCAACTTTCATGGGGTAAAGCTTGTATTAGTCGAAACTCCTAGCAATCCACTTTTAGATGTTGTCGACATAAAAGCACTGGCTGATAAAGTACATGAAGCCGGAGGCCTACTCGCAATAGATAACACAACACTGACTGTTCTAGGCCAGCAGCCGTTGGCTCTGGGGGCAGATATTTCTCTGTGCGCAGATACCAAGGCACTTAATGGCCATAGTGATGTATTGTTCGGACACGTATCTTGTGCCAATGAAAAACTCGCGGAGCGAATAAGACTGTGGCGAAAACTTGCTGGCAATATACCAAGCCCAATGGATTCATTTTTAGTTCAGCGCGGCCTATCAACCTTGGATGTGCGCCTTGAGCGAATGTCCAATAATGCCTTAGTGTTAGCAAATATGTTAAGGCAACACCCAGCAGTTAACTGGGTTAGATATCCTGGACTTAAGTCAGATCCGTCCTACTCTCTTGCATGTCAGCAAATGCAAAGCTTTGGTTTTATCATCAGTTTTGATTTGAAGAGCAAGGAACTTGCTCAGGCTTTTTTAAGAGCCGAGTTTATTTATGAGGCTACCAGCTTCGGTGGCGTGCACACTATGGCGGAACGTCGAGGTAGATGGGGTACAGATGATATACCCGACAGCCTTATCCGCCTATCCGTGGGATGTGAGAGAATAAGCGATCTTTTAAAGTCATTCGAACTTGCACTAGACGCTTTATAAACATCCTCTGGAGCAATAACCCCCAGAAGCTATGCATAGCATTCTAAAGGAGAAGCAATGTTGAAATTTAAAGTACTGTTATGTTTTGTTTTTGCATCACTGTCATTGAATGTCGCACAGGCTCAATCTCAAACGCTGATTACTGATGGTGGACGTGAAATTTTATTAAAGGAAGATGGTACTTGGGAGTTTCTCTCTAGCGACCGATTTGTCACTACACAAGACGGCAAACGCGTTCGCTTAAAGACCGACGGGAGTTGGGAAATTATTGACAATGCGCCCTTAGTCATCAGTACCGATAGGCTACTTAAAAAAATAGAGCTAAATTTACAAAAAGTAGTCGAAGAACAAGTAGTAAAAAAGATCCAAAAAAATGTTCGGGTAAAATCTCAAATGGTTTTTTACGTTGATGTGAAGTCATTGCATAGCGATACTATATCGCCAATTGAAAATAGCGCCGAGCATGTGACTGTGGTAGACAGCTTAGGCAACGAATATCCAGTGATATCGCTGAGTCCCGCTGAAGTATCTATAAAACCAAATTCTATTCAAGAGATAGAAGTGCGCGTCGATGGCGCCCCAAGCCCTTTTAGTTCCTCCAAAACAATCGATATAATATTTGCACCAAAGTTATTTAACACGAATGACGTCCAAACGTTAAACTATCGTATTTCAGATATTGAAGAGAAAGAGGTCGCCAGATTTGAATAAGTGCTTTTTTTTAGTGTAAAAGTCTTACTGAAATAAAACAAGAGAGTATTCGTTGTAATTAATACTTGTAAGAACTCAGTTGGATAACGCGTGATGTCTTAAAATTTGGTAAGTGAAATCACTTAAACCTGGGGTTTCTAGTATTGGGAGCATTTAATTCTCTCGCCTTGTTCTACATGATTATAATATCAATTCAATCATGACTGGAAAATTTTCAGGGACTTATACGCACAAGCAGTAATAGCTCATCGCACATTCTTCGAACCCCTTTTGATGTAAATAAATTCTCCTTGAACTTATTATCGCCGCGTGTGTTTCCAAGAGCACACAGTGAACGACTTAAGGATTTTGATAGGTGCGTTGTCGGTTTGAAGTATATTCCTTTTTCCGCCCCGTAAACTCAGTATATAATTTCATGTGAGCCTTTTTTGAGAATGTATCAGTGCGATCTTCATATTGCTCTATCCAATCTAATAGCATAGGCAAGTTTGCGTCTTGTGCTTCTTTTGAATCGTACTTATGAGGTTCCCATAATCGGGCCTTTGCGTTCTCGACACAAGTATGCACTGGCAAATTTAAAAAAATAACTTCTGTTGCTTCGCTAATGACAAGTTCAATTAGGTCTGCGTAACAGCCTTCTATTACCCAGTTTTTATTTTGCGCTACAAAAAGGTCTATTTGTTCTTGTGACTGCTTAATTGGCGTTCTCGTTGGAGGAGAAGACGGCCGCCAAGCGATTGTATCCAAATCCATATGCGCGAGCTTATTATCGCTTGCCAGACTGGATGCAAGCGTTGATTTACCAGAGCCAGAGTTTCCAAAAATAATAATTTTCACCGTAAAATCCTTTGTATTACATAACAACTTGGATAAGTGCTTTAGTGCACAATTCTGACCAATCAGAGTTAATCGTGTTTCTGTCCTTCATTGCCATTCGGCCTTTGGTTATTCTCAATAATCTGTTGGTCATCATTTTTGATGCTCAACAAATTATTGATCGCTTGTTCTTCTTTTTCTGTGAATGCTTGCTTGAAATTATCTTGATTCACACTAATTTGTTTTTTGTACAAATTAGCAAGGTTATTGTTGGTGTACTCGAGCTGCTTAATAAATTGCCCCACCGAAACATTCGAATAAGTAAACACACCATCTCTGCCGTTAACTTGCGTGGTCGCTAGTACGTCGTCATGCTCCAACAATTGTTGGTGTCGAAAAACAGCTTGAGAAGATTCAAAACCCGCTGTTTTACTGCGTAAAATAGCCGCTTGTGGAATCGCTTTTATGCGCGTTGAGTTGTCTTTTTGTTGCCATGTGACTGCACATACACTCACGGTAAGCGCGTCTTTAATGTTTGCTGTGGTTTTTTGATTAAACAAACTGTCGTCGTTTTGCTGAATTTTATTCAGAATTTTGGATAATTTATCAAAGTTTAAGTTTTCGAAAGTGACTTTGCCCATGTCGCTTTCAAAAGATAGCTTTAGCGTATTTTCTAAATAATATACTTTACCTGTGTCTTTCCACATAGACACAGGCTCTTGTAACGTAGTCGAGTTCTGAAGCACTCGTTTCTCATGAGAAAATATAGAGGAGAGAAATTTCAACATCTATTGAATACTAATTATCGAATTGACCTTGTCTCACTTTTTACCACTTTTCATAGATAAAGGATCGATAAACCACCCTTCTTTGATTTGTCAGTAACAAAAGGTCATGGATCTGGCTTATTGCACAACTAATCAAATATACTGTAAATATAAACTTATTAGATATCTGTATCGAAATTTGTTGATTGAGCAGTTAAAATTCAGTAAATGTTTCAAAATTATATTGGTATAACTTATTTCAAGCCATTATTCAGCGTCTTTATTTTCGTCGTAAACTATATGCTGATCCATAGATTCACACGGCATATCACAATTGTGATGGCTGACAACTTTAGCGGGTACCCCTACTACTGTGCAACATTCTGGTACATCTTCAAGAACAACGCTTCCGGCACCCACTTTAGAGTTTCGTCCGATCTCGATATTGCCTAAAACTTTGGCTCCTGAACCAATCATGACACCTTGTCTAACTTTCGGGTGGCGATCACCTGATTCGTTACCTGTTCCCCCTAATGTGACATTTTGTAAAATCGATACGTTATTTTCGATCACTGCTGTTTCACCGATGACTATTCCAGTGGCATGGTCGAACATGACGCCACAACCGATTTTTGATGCAGGATGAATATCAACCGAAAACACTTGCGAATTTCTGCTTTGTAAAAATAAGGCTAAATCTATCCTGTTCTTATGCCAAAGATAATGCGCAAGTCGATGAACTTGTAACGCTTGAAAGCCTTTAAAATGCAGCAGTACGGTTAAATAGGATGAAACAGCAGGATCACGGCTAACAACGGCATGAATGTCTTTTATCGCAGAGTCAACAATGTCTGGAGATAATAAATAAGCTTCATCGAAAATTTCACTGACGGTAATAGCCGGCATCACTTCATCGCTGATCTTGTTTGAAAGGATAAACGCTAACGACGTTTCAAAATTATGATGACACAGTACACACGCATGCACATAACTAGATAGAAGGGGCTCTCGATTTGCAACTTCTTGCGCCTCAAGTTTCAACGTTTGCCAAAAACTTTGACTAGAATTACTGGGCTTGATATTTTTCATGACACCTCAAAACAACCTCTAAGCTTGTTAGGACATTAACACAATCTAAATTCGCAATCTAAATTAAAGCATAAAATCTTCGGCACTAACTACCATTTTGAAGCACTTTTAAATTTTCAATGTGTGCTGTATAAATAGTCAGTGCTTTATTCTCATGAAATGATACAATTTGGGCGTTTAACGGTAACCATTTTCACAATTAACACTAATCTTCACATAAAAAGGCAATTGAATGGATGTTTCTCTATTACTCGATAATTTAAACGACAAACAAAGAGAAGCAATTGCTGCGCCTAATCAAAATATGCTTGTGCTTGCAGGCGCGGGGAGCGGAAAAACCAGAGTCTTAGTGCACAGAGTAGCTTGGTTAATTGATGTTGAAAAAGTCTCTCCCTTTAGCATTTTGGCCGTCACCTTTACCAACAAAGCGGCCAAGGAAATGCGGGCTCGAGTTGAAAGCTTAATGTCTAATTCGCTCTTCAACATGTGGATTGGTACCTTTCACGGGTTAGCGCATCGCTTACTTAGGCTTCACTACGAAGAAGCGAAACTACCGCAAAACTTCACAATACTTGACTCAGACGACCAATATCGCTTGATTAAGCGCTTGCTTAAAGCGCTCAATTTAGATGAAAAGCACTGGCCACCTAAACAGGTTCAATGGTATATCAACTCCAATAAAGACGAAGGCCTTCGCGCCTCGCAGGTAGAGACTTTTAACGATCCTAATCAAAAGAAAATGCAAGAAATTTATCTCGCTTACGAAGACGCCTGTCAACGTTCTGGCTTAGTCGACTTTGCTGAATTATTGCTTAGGTGTTTTGAAACATTAAGAGATAACCAATCGTTAAAAGACCATTACCAAAAACGTTTTCGCGCAATATTGGTGGACGAATTCCAAGATACAAATAATATTCAATATGCATGGCTAAAACTGCTCGCAAGTAAAGACAACAACATGATGATAGTTGGGGATGACGATCAGTCTATTTACGGTTGGCGCGGTGCGAATGTAAAAAATATTTCGAACTTCTTAAAAGATTTTCCAAATGCACAAACCATTCGACTCGAACAAAATTATCGCTCGACCAAAAATATCCTACAAGCAGCCAATGCTGTAATAGACCACAATGCTGGTAGATTAGGAAAAGACTTGTGGACCGAAGGCGCAGACGGCGAGAAAATTGCGCTGTACGCTGGCTTCAACGAGGTTGACGAAGCAAGGTTTATCGTATCTCGAATAAAAGATTTTCATGAACAAGGTGCCGCTTTAAAGGAATGTGCGATCTTATATCGTAATAATGCTCAGTCAAGGGTACTTGAAGAAGCCCTATTACACCAAAAAATGCCCTATCGAATTTATGGGGGTTTACGATTTTTCGAAAGACAAGAAATTAAAGACGCTCTTAGTTATTTGCGGTTAATCAGCAATCCGGTCGACGACGCCGCATTTGAAAGAGTGGTTAATACTCCGGCCCGAGGCCTTGGCGATAAAACACTCGCGACTATCCGAGAGCATGCCAGATTAGAAAACATGTCTATGTGGGATGCTGGAAAGGATATGATCACGACCAAAAAACTCACAAGTCGCCCTTTAAACGCGCTTTCCAGTTTTTATGATCTAATTGAAAACTTAACCAAAGACACTCATGAGATGGAGCTTCATGAACAAGCTGATAGCGCGATAAAACGGTCTGGATTGTTTGCAATGTACCAAGCAGAAAAAGGCGATAAAGCTCAGGCCAGAATTGAAAACTTACAAGAGCTAGTCACTGCCGTAAAGCAGTTTGAAATACCAGAAGATGCAGAAGAAATGACCCCATTGGCCGCGTTTTTAGCTCACGCAAGTCTTGAAGCGGGTGAAGCACAGGCTGACGTCGACCAAGACGCTGTTCAGCTAATGACAATACACACGGCTAAAGGGCTTGAATTTCCGTTAGTAGTCTTAGCTGGCGTTGAAGAAGGCATGTTTCCCAGCAACATGAGTAATGAAGAACCAGATCGATTAGAAGAGGAACGTCGTTTAGCCTATGTGGGAATGACAAGAGCGATGCAAGAACTCGTCATCACCTATGCAGAAACGAGAAGACTATACGGACAAGATAAATACCACACAGTGTCAAGATTTGTTCGCGAGATACCCAGTGAATTTGTCGAAGAAATTCGCTTGCGCTCTCAGGTAAGTCAGCCCGTTCACAATAGATTCAGTTCGCAGGTTTCTCATGAATCATTTGTTGACAGTGGTTATGCACTGGGCCAACGTGTTTTACACAAAAAATTCGGCGAAGGAACCGTGTTAAATTATGAAGGCAGTGGAGAACATGGCAGAGTCCAGGTGCATTTCGATGATATTGGCAGTAAATGGTTGATGTTGGCCTATGCCAAACTGGAAAAATTATAGTAGCTGTTGTGCAAGTCAAAACAATTGACGTTAGATATAATCCAACGAAATTTAACTAAGCAACACTCAGATTAAGAGCAAAATATAAACGATAATAGCCATTCTTTTAAAAACATGGATAAATATTAGGCTCTATTTCTTGTCAGTTACGTACTTGTTTAGGTCGTTAAATTTTTTTTATGGTTAAACCTTGTGCCCAACATGACGGTATTGATTCAGTGACAAACGGCCTTTGTTCAAATCATGACTATTTTGCCAATTCATTAGAAAGTTCTCAAGGAAATACAAAATGCTCCAACTAAAAAGATGGGTATTCACCATTTTAGGGATATTAGTGATCATCTCTGGTCTTGGATTTATCAAATTTACACAAATCAAAGCTGCCATAGCATTTGGTGAAAGTTTTCCTGAACCGAGCGAAACTGTTCTCGCGCAAGACGTGACTTGGTCAAGTTTCCAACCCCAAGTAACCGTAATCGGCGAAGTAAGAGCAACTCAACGAATCAACATTAGAAATGAAGTGGAAGGGATCATTACTGAAATGAACTTACCCTCTGGTGGTAAGGTGAATAAAGGAGATATATTAATTCAACTCAATGTTGAGTCAGAAATGGCCCAGTTAGATGCGATAAAAGCAGAAATAACATTGGCAGAATTAGACGTAAAACGGTTCACAGACCTTCTTGATGTGCGAGCATCTTCTAAAGAACAACTCGACAGGGCCAATGCTCAATTGGCGGTATTTAAAGCAAGAGCCCGTGGCATACAAGCGGACATAAACAAAAAAACGATCGTGGCTCCTTTTGATGGTTTTACGGGGATCCATGACTGGCAAGAAGGTACTTTTCTTGCGGCTAATACTTTATTAACGACTCTGGTTGGAGACAACGACCATCATTGGATCGATTTTAAACTCGCTCAAATATACGCTGATGTCAATATTGGAGATCTAGTCACCGTGTCTACTGAAGGTTCCAAGGCAATCAACGCTGAAATAGTCGCGATCAATAAAGAGTTAGAAAACAGTTCGCGTTCTATGCAAGTACGAGCAAAGATAGAAAACCCACCAAGAGATTTTCAACCGGGTACTGTAGTGGCTGTTTTAGTGCCAACCGCTTCTCCAGTAAGCGCCGTTCCTTTGCCCAATCAAGCAATACGATACGATGCGTTCGGTAGTTTTGTGTATTTGCTAGAAAAAGACGAACAAGGCAACTTAAGAGCCAACAGACAGCCTGTGACTGTTGCTTCAAAGCAGGACGAAATTAGTTATGTTAGCGATGGACTTGAAAGCGGTATGCTGGTTGCCACAATCGGTTCCGCAAAGCTCAATACCAACATGCTTACCTATGTTAAAGCTGACTAGCCGGAGTATTCTATGGAAAGTTTGACAACAAGTAAGCACACACAAAAAGCGAATTCATCCCTTGTAAACGAAGCCGAAGCAACGTCTTCAAAACTAAATACACCTTCGAAGATGGATATATTTAGCAAGCGTCCAGTGATTGCTATTGTGTTATCGCTAGCGCTTATTTTAATTGGAATAAGAGCCGCAATGAACATCTCGGTATTGCAGTTTCCCCAAATAAGCAGTGCCTCTATACAGATTTCAACCCCATATGTGGGAGCCTCTGCTGAGGTTGTACAAGGATATATCACCGAGCCGATAGAACGTGCAGCGTCGTCTACTCCAGGTGTTGACTACGTAGACTCGCAAACCACACCAGGCCGAAGTTTGGTAACTGTTTGGTTAAAGTTGAACGAAGAACCCTCTGCCGCCCTTGCTGAACTCTCCTCAAGAATTGATCAAATAAGGTTCGAATTGCCTGAGGGTGCAGAAGACCCTGCTATTCAGGTAGTCAGAGCCGATCGCCCTTTCGCAGTGTTTTATCTAACGGTCAATTATGATGAAGAAAAAGCAGGTATGTCACGCACAGAGGTCACCGATTATTTGTCGCGTAACGTTTCTCCGGCACTGGCTTCGATACCTGGCGTGCAGCGCATCGGACTTGAGGGGGCTCGCTCTCCTTCTATGCGCATATGGCTAGACCCCAAAAAAATGGCCGCGCTTAACGTTGCGGCCGACGATGTATCTTCAGCACTTAGAGCAAACAACCTTATTGCAACGATAGGAAATTCCGAAAACAGTCAACAACGCGTTTCATTGTTAACCGATACCAGCCTTACTAGCGTGGAAGAGTTTGAGAACTTAGTTATTCGTGACAACGATAATTCTCTGGTGAAAATTAGAGATATAGCAAGGGTTGAACTTGATGAAGAAGAAGGAGTAACGACCGCTCGACTAGATAAAGATACGGTACTCTATATTTCAGTGTGGCCATTGCCAGGGGCCAATGAGATTGAAATTGGCGATGATGTTTATGTGATGATCGACGAGATAAACCAAATCTTACCTAAGGGACTTAGCATTACAGATGGCTATGACGGTACAATTTACATGCGAGATTCTCTGCGGGAAATATTCATTACGTTAGCTGAAACGGTACTCTTAGTTGGGCTGGTAGTTGTCGCAATGATGGGGAGCTTTAGGACTGCACTCGTTCCACTTATTACCATCCCAATTTCCATTCTAGGCGCCATTGCGGCAATGTACGTCGTGGGCTTCTCACTAAACTTATTAACCGTATTGGCAATTGTGCTCTCTGTCGGTTTAGTCGTAGACGACGCCATAGTGGTAGTAGAAAATGTTGCACGTTACATGCGATCTGGAATGGGCAGAATGCAAGCTGCTTTAGCCAGTTCACGTCAATTATTATCTCCCATCATCAGCATGACAGTGACATTAGCTGCCGTATACGCCCCTATTGGATTGTTAACCGGATTAACGGGTGCGTTATTTAAGGAATTTGCTTTTACATTGGCTATCGCAGTTATTATTTCAGGTATTGTTGCGGTGACACTATCCCCGATCATGAGCGCTTATGCCTGCCCAGAAGGCGGGAAAGAAGGAAAAATCACCCAAAAGGTCAATCGTGTTTTTGATAAAGCGCAGGAATTTTACGCTAGGGTGGTCATAAAAACCATCGACATGAAAGCTCAGATATTAACAGCAGCATTCGTTTTGGCACTGCTAAGCATCCCCTTTTATTTATTATCCTTAAAAGAGCTAGCCCCCACTGAAGACCAGTCGGGTATCACGGTGATCATAGAATCTGCACCTGAGGCCTCTTTGGATTATACGCTTACGCACATGAATGATGTGGTGGATACCATGAAACAGTTAGAAGGCGCAAAGTTTATGTGGCAAATTATCAACCCGGCGGCTGGCTTCTCTGGCGTTGATTTTGTTCCGGTTGATGAACGTGAACAAAGTGTTCAAGACATGTACTGGCAAGCCTTTGGCAGCTTAACTCAAGTTCCTGGAATTAAAGCCTTTCCAGTGTTAGATTCAGCTCTACCGACCGCAGGTAATTTTTCGGTCGAATTAGTGGTGCTAAGCACAGACTCATATGCTGACATGAAAGAGTATGCAGATAAGATGGTTCAGGCTGCCAACCAGTCTGGTAAGTTTTTGTTTGCCAACACCGATTTAAAAATCGATCTGCCGCAAGTTAGATTTAAGCTCAATCGAGAGCGTATCGCAGATTTAGGCTTGGATCTGGCCAGTGTGAATCGACAGCTTTCAACCATGCTTTCTGGCAATTTCGTTAATAGATATAACCAAGATGGTCGTGCTTATCGCGTAATTCCCATGATATCTGAATCAGAACGGATGAACCCGCAAGCAATCATGAACCTACAAATAAGAATTGCAGATGGTAGCTTAGTCCCATTTAGTGCCATAGCAGAATTGCAAACTGAAACCGCCCCCAGAGTGCTGTCTAAGTTTCAACAAAAAAATGCATTTAGGATATTTGCAGAAGTCATTCCTGGAACCACGAAAGAGCAAGGCTTGAGTACTCTAGAAGAAATAGCAGAATCCCTATTGCCCAGCACTTACACCATTGATTATGCGGGTGAATCAAGACAAATAAGACTTGAAGGTAACACCTTAGAAGGTGTCTTATTGGTGGCTTTAGTGTTTGTATATTTAGTGCTCGCTATCCAATTTAATAGCTTTCGAGATCCACTGGTAGTGCTGCTCGGTTCTGTGCCTCTCGCCCTTGCAGGTGCAATGATGTTTTCGTTCCTTGATTTCACCACCATTAATATTTACTCGCAGGTAGGCTTCATTACTTTAGTAGGCCTGATAGCCAAAAATGGAATATTGATTGTCGAGTTTGCCAATCATATGCAGAAACAAGGACTGGAGAAGCTAGATGCTGTGATTAGGGCCGCACAGACTCGACTCAGGCCAGTTTTAATGACCACTGGCGCAACTGTGCTGGGTCACTTTCCATTGGTTCTCGTTACTGGTCCTGGCGCTGAGGCAAGAAACAGTATAGGGATTATTCTGGTCGCCGGTATGTTGGTCGGCACAATGTTTACTTTACTTGTTTTGCCTAGCGTATATATGGTACTGGCGTCCGACCATACGAAAGATAATGAACGAGAAGAAGCAGCTAATGCGGATCTAACGACACATTCTAGACTACCGGTGTAAAAGAATAATTGGCTATTTGGATGACAGAATGGCAGACATTGCTTGGGTTTTCGACTGTTCAATTATGGATTTCGCACCACAACAATTATTTGAAAACCATAAAACCGGTACCATAATATGCGCTATATCACGCATACTGCATTGTATTTTTCTTCTTTTGAAAAAAATAAAATCAATTATTACAATAATTTAACCATACATTAGAAATTCATCACCTTTTAATAATAAGTCCATAAGGAACTCTTGCAAAGTTAGTATTAATCTCAGTTGGTCTTTTTGACTAATACTAATAATTATTGGAGATTTAAACCATGAGGAAACTGTTTTCTTACACAAAAGCTAGCATGAAAACATGCAAAAGCGCTGTAATTGCAAGTTCTTTACTCTTTGCAACAACCGCGTTTTCTGGACCGGTAACATATCAATTTACGTTATCAGGATTTAGTGACGGAGGTGAAGTAGTTGGATCTTTTACTGGTGAAGATTTGAATAACGACGGTTATTTAAGTTCATTTATATTTTCAAATCAAAATAATGATGACTTCGCGGGTACTAATTTTGAGGCTGGTCTTAATGAGGTTACCAGTGCATCACTGATATTTAATGGTTCTTTTAATGGACAAGAATTTGGGGGAGACGCTGGACAAATCACGTCTGTCTCATTGTCTCATGATTTAACCGATACAAATGATGAGTTTTTCGGTTTTCCAATAGATTTATTTTTTGTTCTTAACTACAACTTACATGGCGGTAGTTTATTAGGTGATGAAGCTTATGAAGGGCTTTTAATAGCGCCTTTTGACGGGATGGCTGTTTTTGGGATGGGCAGTTTTTTGCCAGCACCGCCAGATAATGTGGTCTATTTTGATGAGATACCTGCCGGAGATGAAACCTTCGAAATAATTAATGGATTGCCCAACGGCTCAACGTTGACTTCGGGTATTTTAAGCAATCAATCTAATGGGGCTCCTTGTGTCGCTGGCGCAGCCTGTGGCGTAATGCATACGGTATTTCTTGATGATAATTTTATACCTAACATAGGCGGTTTTGATATCACCAATCAATTTGCTGATATTTCTCGAGTATCAGCGCCATCGAGTATTTTGGTGTTTTCTTCTATTATAGCCCTAGCGCTTGTAATGAGATTGCGTAAACGACAATAATATAGAAATGACTGGCAAGCTCACTCCTTTTTTGTGTTCTTGCCTTTTTTCAGTGTTCACTAGCTTTATTCATGGCGTTGTAGCCTAATACATTTATCTTTTGCACTCACAAGATGTTTTTTGTCAGTCAAATAAAGCAGAAAACAACCCATAAAATGTCGAATTGTTATTAAAAGCATCGTCTTCAATCTTTGGGTTTGTAGTTGCTCAGTAGATATCAGGCTTTTCGCAAGGCTCAACCTAACCTACCATGTTTTGCACAAAACGTATGATTGCTCACTCACTTTTCGGTTGATAATTCCAACCTTAGAATGCAAATAGCCGAATAATTTTTATTGAGGCTTTGTTGGATTTCACGCCAATTTTGCCTCTTGTCGTTGCTTTTTATACACTTTGAAAGAGTCATAACTAAATAACGCCAGTGCTGCCCAAACGAATATAAATGTGACCAACCTCGCTTGAGTCAAAGGCTCGTGATACAAAAACGTCGCTAGACAAAACATAATGCTAGGCGCTATGTATTGGAAAAAACCCAAAGTTGAGTAGCGTATTCTGCGAGCGGCCGCAGTGAAGCATAATAGGGGGGCGGTTGTGACTAGACCTGCAGACATTAATAATATTATCATGCTCGTTTCTAAGCCTTGAAAATGGCTGCTTTGAGTTGCGAAAAACATCCAGTACACAAAAACAGCGGGCAGCATCATTATTGTTTCAAGAAACAACCCAGGAATAGAGTCTACTGCGACTTGTTTACGCAACAAACCGTATATGCTAAAACTGATAGCCAGTGTAAGCGCTATCCAAGGCAATCTTCCGTAGTTGATCAAGAGAATGAGCACGCCAGCAAGTGCCATCGCAACTGCCATTTTCTGCATAGGCCTTAAATACTCACCTAGGAACAATCGACCTAAAAAGACGTTGATTAAAGGATTTATGTAATATCCTAAGCTTGCTTCCAATAAAAAGTTGTTGTTGACCGCCCATATGAATAGCAACCAATTAAGCGCCAGTAATAGTCCTGCGACAAATAAGGTCTTCATAACCTTCAACGACCGCAACGCCCTTTGCACTTTGCTAATATGCTTCAAACCTAGTATTAAGATCGAAAGTACCACAATTGACCAGATTACTCTGTGCACCAGCACTTCGGTCGCTGGTATGCTGGCAAGCGATTTAAAATATATTGGTGCGATGCCCCACATTGTATAAGCTGCTAGGGCAAACAATACGCCAGCGCGAGTTTGGTCAGACTGCATAGAAAAATGTAGTAAACATGGGTAGCAAAAATAAGCGCGTATAATAGACGATTAATGGAGAATTATCATCTTGAAAATTTACGCTCACCATCCACCCAGGTTTCGATCACTTTAGTATCCCTTATTAAGGTTGGTTCAATATCAAAAATGTCTCTATCAATCAAAATAAAGTCCGCTTTTTTACCGGCTTGCAGAGTCCCTAGCAAATCCTCTTGAAAAGCCGCATAGGCGGCATCCAAGGTAAAACCTCGCAATGCTTGTATTAAAGTAACTCGCTCTTCAGGGATCCAGCCTGTCTTGGGTTCACCCATCCCACTTTGTCTAGTTACTGCCGCATGTAATCCATGAAATGGATTGGCTAATTCGACAGGAAAATCAGAGCCAAAGGCAATTCGAGAACCTTGATCTAAGAAAGTCTGCCAAGCATACGCTCCCTTGAGTCTTTCTGCTCCTATTCGATCTTCAGCCATATTCATATCGCTTGTAGCATGCGTTGGCTGCATAGAGGGGATAATTCCATATTGTTTAAACAAAGCAATATCTTCAACCGCCACTACTTGTGCATGCTCTATGCGATGGCGTTCTTTATTCTCTGGATAAATTTCGAATGTTTTCGCGAATTGCTGCAAAGCCAATCGATTCGCTCGATCGCCTATAGCATGAAAATTTAATTGAAAATTTGCGCCTAAAACACTGCGAAATAAGCTGGGCAGTTGCTCAGTAGGGGTCACTAATAAACCATGATTGTCCGGATCATCGCTGTAGGGCTCAAGCAATGCTGCGCCACGACTGCCGAGCGCGCCATCACCATATGCTTTAACACTGCGAATTGACAACATGTCTGATTCATCCCGAATATGGCCCTTTGCCAATAACTGAGTTATGTCTGGATCTGTGGCAGCTAACATGGCGTAAATACGCACTTCTAATTGATTATTTGCCGCTTTGGACTGATAAAAGTCATATATTTGTCTGCCTATTCCAGCATCGTGCATACTAGTGACACCTAGCTCTAATAAATGGGCATTCGCGGCATCTAATTGCTCGGACAGAGTTTGTAAGTTGGCTTTTGGAATGAGTTCCGTTACCAAGTATTCCGCGTTATCAATCAATACACCTGTTGGCTCGCCATTAATGTCTTTTACGATCTCGCCGCCGGCTGGACTAGGGGTATTTGATGTAATCCCCGCTTTTGCAAGTGCGGCAGAATTTACCCACACTGCGTGGCCATCAATACGGGATAAAACGACAGGGGTATCTGATGCAATCTCATCTAAACTCGCCTTTGTTGGAAATTGTTTACCCGGCCATAGCACTTGATTCCAACCTCGACCTATTATCCAACCGCTTGAGTGCGGGTTTCCAGAAACGAATTCAGCTACTTGCTGAACAGCGTTAAGCTCGCTGGTTGCATTGCGCAAATCGACACTCAAAAGATTTTCACCCAATCCCAACATATGGCCATGAGCATCAATCAAGCCAGGCAACAAAACTCGGCCTTTACCGTCAATTCGTGTAACGTCCCCTGACACTTTAAATTGCTCGCCCACGGCGATGATTTTGTCGTCTCTAAACGCGATTTTACTAAAGGTTTTTAATTCACCTTTATGATTAAGTGTGTACCCTTTGATGTTAAAAAATTCTGTCGTGTTTGCTTGCGCAACAAGGCTAAACATACACGCACACAGTACGAATATTTGCTTCATAACTGGATCTCCAGTGGCTCAGTCATTTAATTATTATTTTAGGAACGTATATTCCACAGTTAAGATCCAAACAGGCTTTATGGCTTGTTGAAACACTTCAAAGTATAGGAAAAACCCACATTATTTACTAGGGGCACTGGTAGCGTTTAACGGACCAATTGCATTCATGAATAAATACCAAATTAGATAAGACTTCGCACTAACGTCAAATAATGAAGGCAAATGAAATAGAGTTAAAGTAATACATTTATAGCCGATAAATTAAACTTCATTGATTTTATGAACATTTCACTAGATGGCGACCTTGTTCACAACGATGACAATCAATATGTAAGAATAGGCTTTGACCTCCCGCAAAATAGTTCATCGCCTAATAATGGGTGCTACGTTCGATACGATTCGTTCGATCTAAATTGTAAAGTCACTGTCTATACCTCCACTTGTTAGAAAGCAGGATTGAGCTTGAGCATCATTGAGCACTGTTTATTCATATATGGGTTTGATATATGATTACTGGCCTCAATTTATTTGAATATAAGAATAATGCAACTTAAAGAAATCGATAAAGCCAGATACCGAAAACACCTTAACTACGTAATCATCGCATGCATTGCGGCTCTGGTGGTAGGCAGTTTAAGCATTGCTCAAGTATTAATTGCGCTATTTCCAGATCAAGATGGTAGCCATTTTCATTGGAATCTCACCGGCGTAATAGTTAGCGCCATAGTGATCGGTAGCGTTTTAAGTCGCTTTAGACAGCACGAATTTATGACGGAAGTCGTCTATGTATGGGATTTAAAGCAGGTGCTGAATAAAATAACTCGCAAGATGAGCAAAGTTAAGACGGCAGCAGAACAAGGTGATGTAACGGCCATGAACATCATGCAATACAGTTATGCAGGCTCTCGTTTATTGTGGAAATTAGATGACAACACGATCGTAATGGATGAATTAACCCTTGCCCAAGCAGAGTTGGACGCTTTGGCTTCGAAATACAATGTTACTCTTGATCATGAGAATTTTGATGCCTCACAATTGAAAGAGTACTAGGTATTGGCTATTTTGAGATTGTTTTGAACCGATGGTATCTCAAATGCAACAAAACATGATACCCATTTATTTGTTGCCTTATTGAGAGCTTTAGCTAACCTCTTTATTAAAAAGTTGCTATGCTTTATAAAACTTTTACTTTATCAAGACAGGTTTTTTATAAATTATCGTTATAAATGTGTGTAATATTACCAATCTTATATACTTTAGTTTACAGTGGCACTTGAGTTGGATATAGGTTCCATTTTTTTGTTGCCTACTTAATTTTTAATATGGTCATCACGTAACAGTTAATTAATCAAAACATCAGCGGTATTTCTTAATGACACCTCCTATCATCATAGACATAGAGGCCAGCGGGTTCGGAGCAAATGGATATCCAATTGAAATAGGCGTAATATATAATGATGTCAAGCGTTACTGTAGCTTAATTCAGCCTTTCGACGATTGGAATTATTGGGATGAAGAAGCCGAGCAGATGCACGGAATTAGCAGACAGACTCTAAAGCGATACGGTAAAAATGGCGTTGAGGTGTGTCTTGCGTTGAACAAGCTTTTGTCCGGTCAAACGGTGTATAGCGATGGATGGGTTGTAGACTCCGCGTGGCTTAATCAGCTTTTCTCACGTGCACGAGTGGCTAAAGAATTCAGGTTGAGTTCTATTGAACTAATACTTAAAGAGTCTCAAATAGAAATCTGGGATGACACAAAAGTACAGCTCCAAAAGCAAGCTAATATCAAAAGACATAGAGCGAGCAACGATGCGTTGATAATCCAACGAACGTTCATGGAGACACTCAACTTATGCCAGCGAAATCAAAACAGTTTTCACAGACCTTAAAACGCAACAGTACGTCAGTACATTAGATTATAAACCATAAACCCTGTACACTTCTGGGTAAAATCAACCCGACCTTTTAATGCTATACAATGATTTCGACCATGCCTTTACCTAAACAACAAACAGACGAAATGCACTTAGGTAATATAGAGCATACTGGCTCTAGCCTCCCACAAACAAAAGCCCTGAATATATTAAAGCAAACCTTTGGATATGATCAATTTAGAACCGGCCAGTGGGAAGTGATCGAACATATTCTCAAACAAAATGACAGTTTAGTGCTTTTGCCGACGGGAGGAGGAAAGTCGATTTGCTATCAAGTTCCAGCACTTATGCTAAACGGTCTCACGATTGTTATTTCTCCCTTGATTTCTCTGATGCAAGATCAAGTTCAACAACTGAGGGACCAAGGGGTAGCATCGGCCTATATAAATTCTTCATTGTCTGCTGACGATGTCGCTTCAATTCAACAACAGCTTCAACAAGGCGCAATAAAGTTACTTTATATTGCACCGGAACGAGCTCTACAGCCTTATTTTTTAAAGTTTTTACAATCCTTACAGGTATCTTTAATAGCCATAGACGAAGCTCACTGCGTAAGTCAATGGGGACACGATTTTAGAAAAGAATACACTCGTTTGAATGAGCTTAGACATTGCTTTTCACATTGTCCAATGCTTGCACTTACCGCAACAGCAGATAAAGAAACTCAGTTAGACATCATCAGTCAATTAGATCTGCAACAACCTTTCGTGTTTAGAGGGGGGTTTGACCGACCAAATATCCGGTATAACCTATTGGCAAAATATAAAGGTGGTGCCCAAGTTCTAGATTTCATTCGGCAGCAAGGCAGAGACAGTGGCATCATTTACTGCAACAGCAGAGCAAAAGTAGATGAAATTGCCGCTAAAATTAATCAAGCAGGCATAAAGTGCGGTGCCTATCATGCTGGTTATGACAATAATGAACGTGAAAGTGTGCAAAACGCGTTTCTTAATGACGATATTCAGGTAGTAGTCGCAACGGTTGCCTTTGGTATGGGTATTAATAAATCCAATGTAAGGTTTGTGGTTCACCACGATGTGCCAAGAAGTATTGAGTCTTTTTACCAAGAAACCGGGAGGGCTGGCAGAGACTCCTTACCTGCAGAAGCCCTTTTACTTTACGACGATAAAGACGCGGCAAGAATAAAAAAATGGATTGCAGATGGTGCAAGCCCGCAAAGGTTTGCGATTGAACAGCACAAGTTTGAAGCCATGCAGTCTTTTGCCGAGGCTCAGACTTGCAGAAGGCGAGTCTTGTTAAATTATTTTGGCGACCTAAACCAAGCTGACTGTGGTAACTGCGATGTCTGCCAAAATCCGCCTAAAATGTTCGATGGCACTGTCGAGGCACAAAAGGTATTGTCTTGCGTTTATCGTCTAAAAGGCAATACTTCTATTCAGTATGTCATTGATGTTTTGCGCGGCAAGTCTATTAGGAAAATACTGGATAATCACCATAATGAACTTTCCACTTACGGTATTGGTAAAGACCAAACCGACCCGTTTTGGCACAACATCATCCAACAGCTCATTCACCAAGGGCTAATGCGCATCGACATGACATATGGTGGGATTTTGCGCTTAAACGAGTCATCAAAAAGCGTTTTAAAAAGCGAGTCGGTGACTATGCTGGCCGTTCCTAAATTTAAAGTCAGCTCTAGAACGTCGAACAAATACGAAGCGACTAATATTGACAGGCGCTTATTCGCAAAACTTAAGCATTTAAGAAAACAACTTGCGGACGAGCAAGGCGTGCCGGCATTTACCATTTTCAGCGACGCAAGTCTTGCCGATATGACTGCCAAGTTACCCACCAATCCCACAGATTTTATGTTAGTTAACGGCGTGGGTGATGTAAAAAACCAAAAATATGGTCAGGCATTTACCTCGCTGATAGAAGACTACCTTGCTGCTATTACATAAGGTCAAATTGAGTAAATTCATTATAAATTCACCAGGGCTGTTTTTTATTAATCTAACTGGATCAATGTTGCGACAATTAGATCATGTTTGGGACAACGAATTTACTGCAGAATAATCTCTCATATGGATAATCTAAACTTCTTCTTTGCATTCTCAATTTCTTTCGTTGCTAACTTTCTTTCCGCCCTTGCAGGGGGCGGGTCAGGATTGTTCTTGTTACCCGCTTTACTCTTTCTAGGCATTCCTTACCCTGTAGCATTGGCTTCCCATAAAATTGCGACCGTTGGTCTTGGAGTAGGCGCTACTATCCGGCACAGTTTTGTGAAGGATCTGGACAAACGCTTTATGCTTTGGTTGTGCTGTATTGGTATTCCAGGCGTAATTCTTGGGGCATTCCTAGCGATTTACTTGCCAGAGGACATTGCCAAACTGGGCTTAGGATTACTGATACTTTCGATCACAGCAATAAATATTAAAGGGATAAAGGCTGCAGATCTTCAAAACAATAGACAAAAAGAGCAAAGATCGCTGATTACTGGCTATTTAGGAGTATTTGTAATAGCCGTGCTAAACGGCTCACTAACCTCAGGGACAGGCTTATTATTTACCATGTGGTTGGTGTATTGGTTTCGCTGTTCGTTCATGTTGGCATTATCTTACACCATGATTGTTTGTGGCTTTATTTATAACAGTACCGGCGCATTAGTCTTAGGCACAAATGTTTCATTAAATGTGCCTTTTGTTTCCGTATTGGTATTAGGCGCTGTATTGGGCGGATTCCTCGGCGCCAGTCTTTCGCTTCACAAAGGCGAAGAATTTATCAAAAAAGTCTTTACCATTTCCTGTGCAATTATTGGTTCGGCGTTGATATATCAGAGTATTTTGGACTTTATTTAATCGCTCAGTGATACTTTTACCTACTAAATAATAGAAGCTTACTGGATTCCCCCCACATAAGCATAGGTATTCATCCCTCCCGACAGTCCAATAGGGTCGCTTGAATCTACATCCGCCTTTTTCGCCATGGAAATGAACGTCAGCAACAAGTCGCGCTGAAGCTGAAAAAGGCTGGACATAAAGTCCGTGATGTTTGTCGGTGTTTACATGTTAAACGCAGTACGTTTTATGCCCGTTGTAAAGTGAAGCCAATCAAAGCCGAACAAGTTAGGCTAACCGCTGCTATGGAGCACGTGCATCAAGAAATGGATGCAACGTATGGTAGCAGACGAATGTTGAGTGAAGTGCGCGAGCTTGGATTTGACGTTGGGCGATACAAAGTCAGGCGGCTTATGCGGCAACTAAAATTAGTGGCTAAACGTCCAAAACAACATCGCTACCCAGCTTATGGCAAGTTAAGCGTTATTGCGCCTAACATGTTAAATCGTCAATTTAACCCTGAGAAAGCAAATACTTATTGGTCTGGTGACATCACCTACGTTCGCACCTCGCAAGGCTGGTTATACTTGGCTATCGTGATGGATTTATATTCACGTAAAGTCATTAGCTGGGCATTTTCAGATAAGCCCAATAGTGAATTAACAACCCGGGCATTACCACTAGCAGTAAATAAGCGCAATCCCAATCAACCAGTGGTATTTGTAATGATCTAGTTTTTTAGACACTTTTTACGCCACATTTAACATCTGATTTCGTTTTACAGCGGGACTAACATAATCAATGGCCGAGTGTCTGCGCTTATAATTGTAAAATCGAATATATTTTTCCACTAATTCAACAGCAGCTTTATGATTGATTATAGCGACATTATGTAGCCTTTCTGTTTTTAAACTTCTAAAGAATCGTTCCATTACCGCGTTATCAAAACAGTTGCCTTTTCTACTCATACTCTGAGTGATGTTGTCCTAGATGCTCAATATGACGATGCTTTTAACGAGGTCTTAGCGCTACCACATTAACTTGTTTCATGATCGATGCAGTTTTATGTAACCCTATTGAATAATCCCTGGCTCTTAATTCAATCTGCAATCGCCTTTTTCCGTAAATCTTATCAATATCATGATGAATGGTTTGAACCAGTTGTATCAGTGCTAGCCGGCTGGTATCTATCAACTTAGGCTTGAGACTATGGTAATAACTGCTGCTGTTAACATCCAATAACCCACACAATTTCCTGACACTATATC
>CBFIBG010000053.1:0-1676 GCA_965660815.1 Glaciecola sp. | reverse complement strand
CGATTGGAGCACCTAATCCAGCAGTAAATTGCTGAACTTGGTTTTTATCTATTTTTTGAAAGGCTTGGACAAACTGCATACAACAAATTTTTGACATTAATGGATTGATACCACTGTACTATCAACAGTCGTGCCAACTTTATCAACAGTCGTGCCAACTTTCTCACCGGCCGTGCCTACCTGTTTGTACGATAGTTTATTAGGTTATCTTTCTTAATGGTGGACGACGCTAGATAAAAGTGAGTATTATAAAAATACACACAATAACCAACTTACATCTATTCCCAATATTAAGAGCTTAAATGGATGTGGCGAAAATAGGATCGGGAAGTGTCTGATGAAAATTAAGAACGCACTAAAATTACTCAGCTTTGTTTTAATTATTGCTAACTCACTGCAACTGGTCTTAGCACAAAGTGACAATTCAGATCTTGCATTAAGCGGCTTTCTAAATAAATTTGATCGTATAGATAATTTAGTATCCACCATTGAGTCAGCGCAACAATGGGATAGAGATGGTTTAACAATGCGAGCGGATAACCTAGCAATTAATGTTATTACTGACCTGCATCAAATAGTATCAAATGCCGGATTACAACCGCCCCTTCCAATTGAGCTGCGACAAGAAATAGAACCTTTATTAAGTAGAGCGTTCACATTAGCGCTCTCTCGAGAGTATTTTCTAGCCCAAAGAACCATTAAAGAACGTCAAACTATTGGTAAGTTCGAAGACAGTGTTCAAGCCGATATTGCCAGAGTGTTCATTGATGACTTAAGCGCTTTGCGCGAACAATATTTGCAATTAATCATTGAACAAATTTTTTTGCGCCGAACGTTAGGGATAGTAAACGACGGTTTTGAAGAATTAGCAGAACAACGTATCTCATTTTTTTTAGATCTCTTATCTGGTCAAATTATGCTTGATGC
This sequence comes from Glaciecola sp., assembly GCA_965660815.1. Lineage (GTDB taxonomy): Bacteria > Pseudomonadota > Gammaproteobacteria > Enterobacterales > Alteromonadaceae > Glaciecola. Next base: position 749 of record CBFIBG010000053.1, on the reverse strand, counting down.
TATGACGTTAGCTGAACTAAAAAACCAATTGGAAGATGCTCCTCTTGACCAAGACTTAAAGAAGGCTTTTTCGCTTGTTCACGTAAAACAGACTCGCAATTTAGAGCACCTAGACAGCATTATTGAAATTGCTGAAAACATTCAATTGAACGTTGCCGAGCAGAAAAGCCTGCTGTTAAGAGAGCGTGGTGAGGTAGGAGTAGACTTATTGCAATATGATGTGTTTGTCACATTGTTTAAACAGCAATTTAGTTTACTTAAGGCTTCAATTAGCCGTAATGGCGCAGATATAACCTTTCGTTTTATTTTATTTTTCGTAATTATGACAATCGCTTGGCTACTTTCTAAAGCGGCAATGCTGTTCATCTCGTCGCTTCTTAAAAGTGAAACAATCGTAGTGAGTGGGCTGATGCGGGAGACCATTTTTTCACTCTCAGTGATAATAATTTATGGGGCTGGATTTGTCATTGCACTGGCGTCCATTGGCGTATCTCTTGGGCCTATTTTTGCTGGGATTGGTGTTCTAGGCATAATTGTTGGCTTGGCGATTCAAGATTCTCTTAGTAATCTTGCTGCGGGGTTAATGATTTTAATCAATCGCCCCTTTGACCTAAATGATCATATAGAAGTGACTGGCGCCAACGGTATCGTAAAAAAAATGAACTGGTTAGCAACCACAATCAATACATTCGATAATCAAACTCTTATTGTTCCAAACAGTCGAGTATGGGGCGATACAATAACAAACT
>CBFIBG010000052.1:0-260819 GCA_965660815.1 Glaciecola sp. | reverse complement strand
GTACGGCCACCTTCACGAATTGCGAAACGTAGACCTTCGTCCATCGCGATTGGAGCAATCAGTTCAACTTCAAACTTCAAGTTGTCACCAGGCATAACCATCTCTACGCCTTCTGGTAACTCTACCGCACCTGTTACGTCTGTTGTACGGAAGTAAAACTGCGGACGATAACCTTTGAAGAATGGAGTGTGACGACCACCTTCATCTTTGCTCAGTACGTATACTTCTGCTTCGAATTTTGTGTGCGGGGTAATCGAACCTGGCTTCGCCAATACTTGACCGCGCTCAACGTCTTCACGCTTAGTGCCACGTAATAACACTCCTACGTTCTCTCCAGCTCGACCTTCGTCTAGCAACTTACGGAACATCTCAACACCGGTACAAGTCGTCTTCGTGGTATCTTTCATACCTACAATCTCAACTTCTTCACCTACTTTGATGATACCTTGCTCTACACGGCCTGTTACTACTGTACCTCGACCTGAGATTGAGAATACATCTTCAATTGGTAAGATGAATGGCTTATCAATGTCTCGCTCTGGCTCTGGGATATAAGAGTCTAGTGCTTCGCCTAGCTCTACAATTTTCTTTTCCCACTCTGCATCGCCTTCTAGCGCTTTTAGTGCCGAGCCTTGGATAACTGGCAAATCGTCTCCAGGGAATTCATATTCTGAAAGTAACTCACGTACTTCCATCTCTACTAATTCTAGTAACTCTTCGTCGTCTACCATATCGCATTTGTTCATAAACACGATCATGTAAGGTACACCTACCTGACGACCTAAAAGAATGTGCTCACGTGTTTGTGGCATTGGACCGTCGGTTGCCGCTACTACTAATATCGCGCCGTCCATCTGTGCAGCACCGGTGATCATGTTTTTAACATAGTCAGCGTGCCCTGGGCAGTCTACGTGTGCGTAGTGACGTGTTGGAGTATCGTACTCTACGTGTGAAGTCGCAATCGTGATACCACGCTCGCGCTCTTCTGGAGCATTATCGATTTGATCAAATGCTTGAGCAGCACCACCGTAGGTTTTTGCTAGAACGGTTGTGATTGCCGCTGTTAACGTCGTTTTACCGTGGTCAACGTGGCCGATAGTACCTACGTTTACGTGCGGTTTCGTACGTTCAAACTTTTCTTTTGCCATTGCTTTATTTTCCTAAGTTTAACGCCCGTTCCAACATTAGACCGAGCCGAATCAAAATTTAATTACGAGACTCAATAATCGCTTTTGCTACGTTATTGGCTGCCTCAGCATAGTTATAAAATTCCATAGAATAAGACGCTCTGCCTTGAGTAGCAGACCGCAAAGATGTTGCATAGCCAAACATTTCAGCCAAAGGCACTTTAGCCCTGACAATTTTAACCCCTGCAACGCCTTCTTCCATCCCTTCTATGAGACCTCTTCGGCGATTTAAATCGCCAACAACATCCCCCATCCATTCTTCGGGTGTCGTCACTTCAACTTTCATAATGGGCTCAAGCAATACAGGACCAGCTTTAACCGCGCCATCTTTAAACCCAATAGATGCCGCAATTTTAAACGCCATTTCGGAACTGTCAACATCATGATAAGAGCCGTCATATAAAGTGACTTTTACATCGAGCATAGGATATCCGGCTAACACGCCATTTTGCATCTGTTCTGCACAGCCTTTTTCAACTGCGGGTATGAATTCTTTTGGGACGGTGCCGCCAACTATTTCATTCACAAAAGTAAATCCAGCCCCCTCTTCTTGAGGTTCCATGCGCATCCAAACATGACCGAATTGTCCTTTACCACCAGATTGTCTTACAAACTTACCCTCAGTTTCAACCTTATTGCGAATGGTTTCACGATAGGATACTTGAGGATTACCAACGTTACATGACACGTTAAACTCGCGTTTCATCCTATCTACGATAATGTCTAAATGTAACTCACCCATACCAGAAATAATTGTTTGACCTGTTTCCGTATCTGTATGGACTTTAAAAGACGGGTCTTCGGCAGCTAATTTACCAAGCGCCAATGCCATCTTTTCTTGATCAGCTTGCGATTTTGGCTCTACAGCAATAGAGATGACAGGATCTGGAAAATCCATTTTTTCAAGAGTTATAACGTGACTGGGATCGCATAAAGTCTCACCGGTTGTTACATCTTTCAAACCTATGGCTGCTGCAATATCTCCCGCATATACTTCTTTGAGTTCAGCTCTGTCATTGGCATGCATTTGGACGATACGCCCTATGCGTTCTTTTTTTCCTTTTATCGGATTATAGACTGCATCACCAGTTTTAATCACTCCAGAATATACTCTAAAGAAAGTAAGTGTTCCGACAAATGGATCGGTGGCAATTTTAAAAGCCAGTGCAGCAAATGGCTCGTTATCATCAGAATGCCTCTTAGCTTCAGTCTCTTTTCCGTCGTCTAAAATCCCTGTAATAGCTTTTACTTCGGTGGGAGATGGGAGGTATTCAACGACGGCATCAAGCACAGCTTGAACACCTTTATTTTTAAAAGCACTACCGCAGGTGGCTAAGACAATTTCATTACTGAGTGTACGAATTCGAAGACCCTGCTTTATTTCAGCCTCGGTTAGGTCACCTTCTTCGAGGTACTTGTCCATTAACTCTTCATTTGCTTCGGCCGCAGCTTCAACGAGTTCCACTCTATAATTTTCAGCTTTTTGTTTATATTCCGCCGGAATTTCACCATAAGTAAAGGTAGTTCCTTTATCTGCGTCGTTCCAATTAATAGACTTCATTTTTACAAGGTCGATAACACCTTTAAAGTTTTCTTCGGCACCAATATTTAACTGGATAGGAACACAATTAGCTCCCAAACGTTTCTTTATTTGATTCACTACTCGTTCAAAGTCAGCACCGGCTCTGTCCATTTTATTAACAAAAACCATTCGTGGCACTTCATATTTATTAGCTTGTCGCCAAACCGTTTCGGACTGTGGTTCAACGCCTGAAGAACCACAAAATACAACAACAGCACCATCCAGCACACGTAGAGAACGTTCAACTTCTATCGTAAAGTCTACGTGCCCTGGCGTGTCGATTATATTAATTCTGTGTTGATCAAACTGTTGCTGCATGCCAGCCCAAAAACAAGTGGTGGCGGCAGAAGTTATGGTTATCCCTCGCTCTTGCTCCTGTTCCATCCAATCCATAGTGGCAGCACCGTCGTGTACTTCTCCGATTTTATGTGAAATACCGGTGTAGAATAATACACGCTCTGTAGTAGTTGTTTTACCGGCATCTACGTGCGCTACAATGCCGATATTTCGATAACGCTGGATAGGAGTTTGTCTAGCCATTTGTGCCTGTAATTGCCTAAAGTCGATTAATAAAGTTATTCAAAAAATAATAAATAATAAGTCTGCAAAAAACCAACATTATGAATTCGCTAAATGCAACTTATCTACAACGTCCACAGATACCGTAACAGACTTATTGCTTATTATTTCAAACGTTTCCTTAGCTTACCGCGCTAAGTGTTTTCCTGTCTCTTAAATTGCAAAACAGTCTGCCTTATACAGACAGACTGTTACATATTTATGAAGATAGGGTTTTCTACCAACGGTAGTGTGCAAAGGCCTTGTTGGCTTCCGCCATGCGGTGAACATCTTCACGTTTCTTAACCGCACTTCCTTTGTTATCTTGCGCATCCATTATTTCAGACGCTAGGCGCTGAGCCATGGACTTTTCGCCACGTTTACGTGCCGCTTCAACCATCCAGCGCATACCTAGTGCATTTCTTCGGACTGGACGAACTTCTACTGGAACTTGATAAGTAGAACCACCCACCCTTCGAGATTTAACCTCAACAGTAGGGCGAATATTGTCTAGTGCGTCTTCAAATACGTCTAGGTGTGGCTTGCCGGTTTTTTCAGCAACAATATCAAGGGCACCGTATACGATTTTTTCAGCGGTCGATTTTTTGCCGTCGAGCATTACGACATTCATAAATTTTGCAAGCAACTCTGATCCGAACTTAGGATCTGGTAGGATTTTACGTTGACCTACGACTCGTCTTCTTGGCATCTTAATTCTCCGTGGAATTCAGGGATTTCCCAAAACTCAAATTATTAATAGTTTGGCCTTACTAACGGAGAACCGTTATGACTTCGGCCTTTTCGCGCCGTACTTAGAACGGCCCTGTTTACGATCGCTAACGCCCGAACAATCGAGAGTTCCACGAACGGTATGATATCTAACACCTGGTAAGTCTTTTACACGTCCACCGCGAATCAATACGACACTGTGTTCCTGTAAATTATGACCTTCACCACCAATGTATGAAGAAACTTCATAGCCATTTGTTAAGCGTACACGACATACTTTACGCATTGCCGAGTTTGGCTTCTTTGGAGTGGTAGTATACACTCGAGTGCAAACACCACGACGTTGTGGGCAAGCTTGCAACGCAGCAACGCTAGATTTCTCTACCGGCTTTTTGCGAGGCTTACGCACTAACTGGTTAACTGTTGCCATTAACTAGCTCCTGTTTATAAAAATACTTAAAATTCAAAACTGTATTTTAAGACTAAATAGATAGCGAAAATCAATACTGTTTTCGCTTTTTTCTGCTCGTTTATACCCTTTTCCAGCCCAATATGGATGAATGGGCTAAATTTTGGTCGCGAAATGTTATAGATCAAGCTTAGAACTGTCAAGCATAATACGAGGATATTCTTAGAATAGAGCCCTTTTAACAGATAATGTGGGAATCTTGTTCAAATGCAATGTTTCAAGCTCAGTAAATAACAAAGAGACCAATATTATTTAATGTGATAACTCATTTGACATCGTAAGATGCCAATTGACTTTATTAATTACAGACACTCCAAGACAATAATGACTGTCAGCATATTTAACATTTTTTTAAAAAATATTTTTTTAACTTTACAGATTATTGTTTTATATCGTATTTTTTTAGTGGCATTTAATATGCATGATGCAATTCTGCCATTGTAGTCGCGTAAACGTCGTATAAATATGCAGTTTGGTACTGAATATAATAATTAATACCATGATGAAGGAATATGAAATGAAAAAATTGCTATTGACATTAACGGCCACTCTTAGTCTTACCGCTACTTCTGTCTTTGCCGGCCCTGTGGCCATAATAAACGGTTCTAGTGGCACCTCTGAACCCGGAACAACAAGTTCAATCACAGACCAAATTACTATGCTGCATCAAGCGGTCGGAAATACAGTAAGCGTGTTTGATGTCGTGCCTATGGATTTATCGTCATATGATCAAGTATGGGATATCCGTTTTTCGAATAATTTGGCGATTTCAACAGCTGAACAGGCACAGTTTCTAACCTACTTGCAAGCAGGAGGCGGTATGTTTGTGATGGGAGAAAATAGTAGCTTTACCCAACGAAATAATAGTGTACTGGCCCTTATTGATGCGGCCGGCGGTGGGTCGCTGAACTTCGTTTCACCCATTAGCTCCCAAACTGTCCTTGCCCCTTTCACAGGCCCGAATGCTGTTACCACAGTCAATTATTCTGCGCCAGGTGGTGTAGATGGTAACGGTACAGGCGATTGGATAACCGTAGACGCGAACGGAAATGGTACAGGGGTCGCTTGGGGAACGGGTGATTTATCAAACGCAGTTGAAGGTGCTCTAACGACTATTTTCGACGTTAACTTTATGCAAACGAACGCTGAAGAGCCAAGTCAAAACCTTACTGCCAACTTAATAGGGTTTATAGAAAATGAAGTCAATCCGGTGTCAGCTCCAGCCATTGCATTTATAATGTTTGCTGGTGTTTCTGGGCTGTTATTTAGACACAAAAAGCGAGCAGGTAGCGCATTATAAACGTTATGTTTTTGTACAAATAAATAGAATAAAGACTTACAGTTGATTTAGAAGCATCCTTTATAGGGTGCTTTTTGTTTATTAATTAATTTTTGTACCGGACAAACGATTAAAAAAAAGCATAGCTTAAGCTATGCTTTTTAAAAACCTTTAACTAAGACAGTGTCTTATTCAGTCTCGTCATTTCCCGCATTTAAAGCTTCTGCTAACTGCGCTTGAGCTTCGTCCGCAGACACAGACATATCGTCTTCAAACAGAGCTGCCTTGCGTGCTGCACGTTTTTGATGATACGCAAAACCCGTTCCTGCTGGAATAAGTCGACCAACGATCACGTTTTCTTTCAATCCGCGTAAATCGTCTTCTTTACCTTGAACAGCTGCTTCTGTGAGAACTCTTGTTGTCTCTTGGAAAGACGCTGCTGAAATAAACGATTCAGTAGAAAGTGACGCTTTTGTAATCCCAAGCAACTGGATCTCGTATGTTGCCGGTATTTTACCTTGTTTTTCAAGCTCACGGTTTGCAATCTTAACTTGAGACACTTCTATTTGTTCGCCCTCTAATAGATTGCTGTCACCTGAGTTCAGTATAATACACTTACGTAACATTTGACGAATCACAACTTCAATATGTTTATCGTTAATTTTCACGCCTTGCAAGCGATATACTTCTTGAACTTCGTTAACAATATAATTAGCGACCGCACTCACTCCACGAAGACGAAGGATATCATGCGGAGATTCAGGCCCGTCAGATACGACTTCGCCTTTTTCTACAGACTCACCTTCGAACACGTTGAGTTGTCTCCACTTAGGAATCATCTCTTCGTAAGCGCCCGTAGCATTAAGAGATACGGTTATACTCTCTTTGCTATCCGCTTTAGGAGTAATAGTTAGACGCTTCTTGCCTTTTGTTTCCTTACCGAAACCAATTACACCTGAGATTTCAGCCAATATAGCTGGTTCTTTTGGTTTTCGTGCCTCGAATAAATCAGCAACTCTCGGCAGACCACCAGTAATATCTCTTGTTTTAGAACTTTCTTGTGGAATTCTTGCGAGCACATCACCTTCATTGGCAGTCTTACCATCTATTGCTTCGATGGTAGTAAAGCTTGGTAGGCGAATTTCTTGAAGAGCACCATTTTCACTCTCTAGGATTAACTTAGGCTCTTTAGCATTTGCCTTAGAAAGATCTTTAACCACAACTCGAGCAATACCTGTTAACTCATCTTGTTGAGTTTCAGTGTTGCTGTCGTCTATGTCCGCAAATGTAATTTTGGACGGACGCTCAGTCACGATTGGATGGCTATGCGGATCCCAAGCAGCAACAACTTCGCCTGCTGATATGGCTGCGCCGTCATCAACTGACAATATTGAACCATATGGGACTTTGTAACGCTCTTTTTCACGACCTTGGTCGTCAATAACCGTCAATTCAGTTGACCGCGAAACAATTACTAATTTTCCGTCTGTGTTTCTTACAGATTTAGCGTTGTGAAGCTTCAGTGTGCCCGCTGTCTTAACTTGTACGTTGTTCTCAGCAGACGCTCTTGAAGCCGCACCACCAATGTGGAAAGTACGCATGGTTAACTGTGTACCTGGTTCACCAATTGACTGAGCGGCAATAACGCCAACAGATTCACCAGAGCCTACCATGTGACCTCTGGCTAAATCACGGCCGTAGCATTTGGCACATACGCCATGGTCATTGTCACAGGTAATAACTGAACGCACTATAATTTGGTCAACAGAATTTGCTTCTAACATGTCAACTAAACCTTCATCAAGAAGGACATTACGCTCTACTAAGACATGGTCTTTTGTACCAGGTTTAATTACGTCTTCTGCAACAACTCGGCCTAGTACTCTTTCTCTTAAAGGCTCTACAACATCTCCACCCTCAATAAGAGGAGTCATTTTCACTCCTTCGAACGTCCCACAGTCGTCGTTTGTAATAACCAAGTCCTGTGCAACGTCGACTAATCTACGAGTCAAATAACCAGAGTTTGCTGTTTTAAGTGCAGTATCGGCAAGTCCTTTACGAGCACCGTGAGTTGAAATAAAGTACTGCTGTACATTTAGACCTTCACGGAAGTTTGCAATGATCGGCGTTTCAATAATTGACCCGTCTGGTTTTGCCATCAGGCCTCGCATACCCGCTAACTGACGAATCTGAGCTGCACTACCACGTGCACCAGAGTCTGCCATCATGTAAACAGAATTGAATGAATCTTGATTTTCTTGTTCACCATCTTTGTTAATAACAGTTTCGGTCTTCAGGTTGTCCATCATGGCTTTGGCAACTTTATCATTAGCCGTTGACCAAATATCTATTACTTTGTTGTATCTTTCACCAGCGGTAACTAAGCCTTGATTAAACTGTTCTTGTATTTCAATAACTTCGGCTTCAGCTTGCTCTACGAGTGCTTTCTTAGCTTCAGGAATTACCATGTCATCGATACCAACCGATGCGCCAGCAATCATCGCATAATGAAAACCTGTATACATAATTTGGTCAGCAGCGATAACCGTATCTTTTAAACCAAGAGTACGATAACAAGCATTTAGAAGTCTTGAAATTTGCTTTTTACCCATAGGTTGATTGATGAGCTCAAAAGGTAGGCCTTTGGGTAACATAAGAGAAAATATCGCTCTACCAACGGTTGTATCCGTAAGCGTCACTTTTTCCACTTTTGAACCATCTTCAGCAACATCGTACTCAGTAATTCTTACCTTTACTCTTGCATGTAATTCAGCACATTCAGTCCTGTAGGCTTTTTCAGCTTCGTTTGGACTAGTGAAAACCATCCCTTCCCCTTTACCGTTTACTCTTTCTCGTGTTAGGTAATACAAACCTAAAACCACGTCCTGAGAAGGTACAATGATAGGTTCACCGTTTGCTGGTGATAGAATGTTATTCGTAGACATCATCAAAGCTCTGGCTTCTAGCTGAGCTTCAATAGTAAGAGGTACGTGGACCGCCATTTGATCTCCGTCGAAGTCGGCATTGTAAGCCGCACATACTAACGGATGAAGCTGGATAGCCTTACCTTCAATCAGAGTTGGCTCAAAAGCCTGAATACCAAGTCGGTGGAGCGTGGGCGCTCGGTTCAAAAGAACAGGATGCTCTCTGATTACCTCATCTAGTACGTCCCATACTTCTGGAGCCTCTCTTTCTACTAATTTCTTAGCTGCTTTAATAGTAGTCGCTAAGCCACGCCCTTCAAGTTTGCCATAAATAAACGGCTTGAATAGTTCAAGTGCCATTTTCTTCGGCAAGCCGCACTGATGCAGCCTAAGTGTAGGGCCTACTGTGATAACAGAACGACCAGAGTAATCTACTCGTTTACCTAACAAGTTCTGACGGAACCGTCCTTGCTTCCCTTTGATCATGTCAGCAAGTGATTTCAAAGGACGCTTATTTGAACCTGTGATGGCTCTGCCACGACGACCGTTGTCAAGAAGTGCATCTACCGCCTCTTGCAACATGCGCTTTTCGTTGCGAACAATAATATCTGGAGCCGCTAAATCTAAAAGACGCTTTAAACGATTGTTTCTGTTTATTACTCGGCGATATAAATCGTTGAGGTCAGAAGTAGCAAATCGACCGCCATCTAGTGGCACTAATGGACGCAACTCAGGTGGTAATACGGGTAACACCGTCAATATCATCCACTCTGGCTTGTTTCCTGACATCTGGAACGACTCTAGCAATTTAAGTCTTTTGGTAATCTTTTTACGTTTGGTTTCCGAGGTTACACTAGGAAGTTCTTCGCGCATTGATGCGACATCGGCATCCACGTCAAGATCTTTCAACAATTCAAATACCGCTTCAGCACCCATTTTGGCTTCAAATTCGTCGCCGTGTTCTTCTAACGAATCGAGGTATTCCTCTTCATTTAGAAGGCTGCCTTGCACGAGCTCAGTCATACCCGGTTCAGTAACAACATATGACTCAAAATAAAGCACGCGCTCAATGTCGCGCAACGTCATATCAAGCATTAAGCCTATTCTTGAAGGTAGCGATTTAAGAAACCATATATGTGCAACTGGGCTTGCAAGCTCTATATGGCCCATGCGCTCACGACGCACTTTTGTAAGGGTAACTTCTACGCCACATTTTTCACAAATAACGCCTCTGTGTTTTAGACGTTTGTATTTACCACACAAACACTCATAATCTTTTACAGGGCCGAATATTCGGGCACAAAAAAGTCCATCTCGTTCTGGTTTAAAGGTACGATAATTGATCGTTTCAGGCTTTTTAACTTCACCATAAGACCACGATCTGACCTGGTCCGGTGATGCAAGACCGATTTTGATATTATCAAACTCTTCGGTCTTGTTTTGTTGTTTAATAAACTTTAATAAGTCTTTCACATTTCTCTCCCAACGGAGTTGTATAACTTGCTTCGCTGAATAATTACTTCGACTGCAAAGCCACCTGTAAAATTACATAGCGCCCAGTAAAACTAGGCGCCCAAATGCTATTTCTACTGTTCTTCTAGTTCGATGTTTATGCCTAAAGAACGAATTTCTTTAAGCAATACATTGAAGGACTCAGGCATGCCTGGCTCCATTCTATGATCACCATCCACGATGTTTTTGTACATCTTAGTTCGACCATTTACATCATCTGATTTAACAGTCAGCATTTCCTGTAATGTATATGCGGCACCGTAAGCCTCTAAGGCCCATACTTCCATCTCTCCAAAGCGCTGACCACCGAACTGAGCTTTACCACCAAGTGGCTGCTGCGTTACCAAGCTGTAAGAACCAGTCGAACGAGCATGCATTTTATCATCCACTAAGTGATTTAACTTCAGCATATACATGTAGCCGACAGTCACAGGTCGTTCGAAGGACCTGCCAGTCCGGCCATCAAATAATGTGATTTGGCCTGACTCTGGAATATCAGCAAGTGTCAGCATCTTCTTAATTTCAGCTTCATTGGCACCATCAAATACTGGCGTTGCTACAGGTACACCCTTGCGAAGGTTTTCAGCTAATCGTTTGACTTCAGCGTCGGTAAATTCATCGATATTGACTTCTTGATGCGAAGTTCCAAGTGAATATACTTCTTTTAAGAAGTCACGTAGCTTAGCGACCTCTTGTTGCTCCTTAATCATCTTGTCAATCTTAACGCCTAAACCATGTGCTGCCATGCCTAAGTGCGTTTCAAGAATCTGACCAATGTTCATCCGCGAAGGAACGCCTAGTGGGTTCAATACGATGTCGACTGGAGTACCGTCTGAGTCGTAAGGCATATCCTCAACTGGCTGTATGGTAGAAATAACACCTTTGTTACCGTGCCTTCCTGCCATTTTATCACCAGGCTGTATCGAACGCTTAACCGCTAAATATACTTTGACTATCTTAAGCACGCCTGGCGCAAGGTCATCCCCTTGGGTAATCTTGCGACGTTTAGTTTCAAACTTTTTGTCGAAATCGTTTTTAATTTCTACAAATTGCTCAGCGTTTTGATCAAGTTCGTTTTGCGCATCTTCGTCGGATACTGGTATATCGAACCACTTCTCGCGAGGCATACTGTCAAGTTTGTCTTGAGCCACTCCGGCATTCAAAAGCAAGCTGCTGGCTCGCGCAAAAATGCCATCTGCTAGAATTGCGAATTCATCGCCCAAATCTTTCTTAACTTCGCGCAATTGCATTTCTTCAATTTCGATAGCACGTTTGTCTTTCTCAACACCGTCACGTGTAAACACTTGAACATCAATGACCGTGCCACTTACAGAGTTGGGCACTCTCAATGACGTATCTTTTACGTCTGATGCTTTTTCACCAAATATTGCTCTTAATAGTTTCTCTTCTGGGGTCAACTGTGTTTCACCCTTAGGAGTTACCTTACCAACTAGAATATCGCCACCTTTTACTTCAGCGCCAATATAAACAACACCTGACTCGTCCAGTTTACCAAGCGCTGACTCACCAACATTTGGAATATCGCCACTTATTTCTTCTGGACCAAGCTTCGTGTCTCGGGCAATACAACTTAGTTCTTGTATATGGATAGTAGTAAAGCGGTCTTCCTGAGCAACGCGCTCAGATATCAGAATAGAGTCCTCGAAGTTATATCCATTCCAAGGCATGAATGCGATGCGCATATTCTGGCCAAGAGCAAGCTCTCCAAGGTCTGTAGAAGGACCATCGGCTAACACGTCACCAATCACCACTGGATCACCAACATTACAAGTTGGCCGTTGGTTGATACAAGTGTTTTGATTAGACCGCGTGTACTTGGTTAAATTATATATGTCTATGCCTGCTTCACCGGCTAACATTTCTTCTTCATTAACCTTTACCACAATTCTAGAGGCATCTACGTAATCTATTACACCGCCTCGCTTAGCAACAACGGTAACTCCAGAATCAACAGCTACTGTTTTTTCCATGCCTGTGCCGACAAGCGGCTTGTCTGCCTTCAAAGTAGGCACTGCTTGACGTTGCATGTTCGATCCCATAAGTGCACGGTTCGCGTCATCGTGCTCTAGGAAAGGAATAATGCTGGCGGCAATGGAAACAATCTGCTGCGGAGATACGTCCATATAAGAAATATCTTCTTTTTGTACTAAAACGTTTTCACCGCGTTGACGACAAGCAATCAAATCGTCCACTAGATTATTACTTTCATCCAGTGCAACATTTGCCTGCGCTATCGCATATTGACCTTCTTCGATGGCAGATAAATATTCTATGTCATCGGTTACTGAGCCATTCACAACTCTTCGATATGGGGTTTCAAGGAAACCAAAATCGTTGGTTCTAGCAAAGCTAGAAAGTGAATTTATTAGACCGATATTCGGGCCTTCAGGAGTTTCAATCGGACACACTCTACCATAGTGAGTGGGGTGTACGTCACGTACTTCGAATCCTGCGCGTTCTCGAGTCAAACCACCTGGACCTAATGCCGAAATACGTCGTTTGTGAGTAACTTCCGACAGTGGATTATTTTGATCCATAAATTGAGACAACTGACTTGAACCAAAGAACTCTTTAACTGCCGCAGAAATTGGTTTCGCGTTGATAAGATCTTGCGGCATTACCGCGTCGAGGTCACCTAAAGATAAGCGCTCTTTGACTGCTCTTTCAACTCTTACTAAACCTACTCTGAATTGGTTTTCTGCCATTTCACCCACTGAGCGTATACGGCGATTACCTAAGTGGTCAATATCGTCAACTTCGTCTTTACCATCTCGGATGGTAATAAGTTGATTCATTACAGCAACAATATCTTTTTTGTCTAACGTACCGGCGCCTGTAGAGTCGTCTCTACCCAAACGTCTGTTAAACTTCATTCTACCCACCGCTGAAAGATCATAACGGTCGTCTGAGAAGAACAAGTTATCAAATAAATTTTCAGCCGCGTCCTTCGTTGGCGGCTCTCCAGGACGCATCATTCTGTAGATCTCAACTAGAGCTTCTAGTCTGTTTGTTGAAGGATCTATATTGATGGTATCTGAAATGTATGAACCATGATCAAGTTCATTTATGTAAAGGGTGTTAAACTCTTTTATTCCTGACTCGCGCATAGCGGTAAGGAGCTCAAGCGTTAATTCTTGATTTGCCTCTGCAACTATTTCACCCGTATTTTCGTCAACGTAAGAACGATCTAAGATTTTACCCACTAAATATTCAGCAGGCACAACTAACTCGCTAACCTTGGCTTTCTCAAGAGAACGGGTATGTCGAGCAGAAATACGTCTTCCTTGTTCTACCAATACTCCACCGTCTTGGTCCAGAATGTCAAATTGAGCGGTTTCGCCACGTAGTCTGTCTGGAACGACATCCATCATGTAATGCTCACCGTCTATTCTTACCGCGTCTTTGTCAAAGAAATTATCGAGTATTTCTTCTGTGGTCATGTCTAATGCACGCAATATGATAGTAGCAGGAAGCTTACGACGTCTGTCTATTCGCACAAATAAGTTGTCTTTAGGGTCAAACTCGAAGTCTAACCAAGAACCTCGGTATGGAATGACTCGTGCGTTGTATAGCACTTTTCCTGAGGAGTGCGTTTTACCTTTATCATGATCAAAAAATACGCCAGGAGAACGATGCAGTTGTGACACAATTACACGCTCGGTACCATTTATTACAAAAGTACCATTATCTGTCATTAATGGGATTTCACCCATATATACTTCTTGTTCTTTTATATCTTTGACAGTACCTGGTGCTGCTTCTTTATCGAATAACACAAGCCTTAACTTAACTCTTAGAGGAGCAGAGTAGGTCACGCCTCGTATCTGACATTCTTTAACGTCAAAAACAGGGTCACCGAGCCGGTATGAAACATACTGCAATTCAGAGTTGCCAGAATAGCTCTTTATTGGGAACACTGAACGAAACGCGGACTCCAAGCCATATTGGCCATCTGGGTCTTGTTCGATAAATTTTTTAAATGAATCCAGTTGTATTGAAAGAAGGTATGGAATTTCCAGTACCTGTGGACGTTTGCCAAAATCCTTACGGATACGTTTTTTTTCACTATAAGAGTAAACCATGGGTTCCTCAGTCGACTGATTTTAGACCCAACCTGCTACGCGACCATCTGGTGGACGGTTTTGCATGCGTAACAAACTTCCAGTACCCTTTTACTGCTCGGGCTATTTGTAATAGTTTAGACTGAAAAAATACATTTCGTTAAATAAAACCTCTAAACATTAGAAATATTCATTTAAAAACAATGCAATATCACCAGTAATACCACAAACTGTACAAACAATACCATGAGAGCGGAATAACACAAATAAAGGGCTTAAATTTTGTGTATTCTTGGTGCTAATTTTTATTAACACATAGCGCAAAAAGGCTGATGGTCAAAAACCATCAGCCCAGACCTTAAAAAAGGTCAGTAATTAGTATAACGACTAATTACTTAACTTCAACTTCAGCGCCAGCTTCTTCAAGCTGTTTCTTAAGTTCTTCTGCTTCGTCCTTAGATACACCTTCTTTTATTGCCTTAGGTGCAGACTCAACTACTTCTTTAGCTTCTTTCAAGCCAAGACCAGTTGCGCTACGTACAGCTTTGATTACTGCAACTTTATTGCCACCGAAAGAAGTAAGTACTACGTCAAACTCGGTTTGCTCTTCTGCTGCTTCAGCTGCCGCTGCAGGACCAGCTGCTACAGCAACAGCTGCAGTAGCTTCTACGCCGAATTTTTCTTCAGCTGCTTCAATCAACTCAACCAATTCCATAACTGGCATTTCAGCGATTGCGTTTAATATATCGTCTTTTGTTAGAGCCATTTCTCTAAACTCCTGGGTATAATGTTAAAAATTCAAATTGCCAAAAACGCCAATTACTTGGTGTCTTTGATCGCCGCCAATACACGTGCAAACTTAGTTGGGACTTCGTTAATCGTCTGAACGAATTTACCAACCGGTGCTTTAAAGGTAGCAAGTAGTTTCGCCAACGCTTCGTCACGAGTAGGCAATGAAGCAACTGCGTCCAATTTTTCAGGACCCAATAAACCATTACCAATCGATAACGCAGTCACATTTAATTTATTATTGCCCTTCGCGAAGTCTTTAAACAAACGCGCTGCACCGCCAGGTGCATCAATAGAGAAACCATAAATTAAGGGACCTGTTAACGCTTCGTCGATATCAGAAAACTTACTGTCTGCTAATGCTCGTTTTGCTAGTGTATTTCTAATAACCTTTAGATATACACCTTGCTCACGGGCTTTAACACGTAATTCAGTAAGCTCACCTACTTCCATCCCACGGTATTCAGCGACGGCAACAGATAGAGCACGAGATGCGACGTCGGAAACTTCCGCGACTATCTCTTTTTTTGCTGCTAAGCCTAGTGCCACTGAGTTCACCTCTTTTATATTCTGACAATGCTTACGAAATCGAAAACGTTGCCAGGATTACAGATTGATACAAACGAACAAGCGTCGCTTGTACCGCTCTACGGTGTTCATTTCCCAGAGAGTCTGGGTTGAATTCCACCGTCTGCGCAGGTACTTATTAAGACAAGTATTAATGTAAAAGCTCTCTTAATTCTTTTACTACCCATCGCCTGCGGTCTTGGACGGGAGCCATATATATCGCTATACAGGCTCCAACCCACAACCTTTTACAAGAGAAAGTAAATATTAAGCTTGTGAAATTGAGCTTTGGTCTAAAGTAATACCAGCGCCCATAGTAGTGCTTAAACTTACTTTTTTAATATATGTACCTTTCGCCGATGAAGGCTTAGCTTTGCGCAACGCTTCTAATAAAGCTTCAAGGTTTTCTTTAATAGCAGTTGGTTCAAACGCAATTTTACCGATACTGGCGTGGATGATACCGTTTTTATCATTTCGATATCTCACCTGACCGGCTTTTGCATTTTTCACTGCTGTTGCAACATCTGGAGTAACAGTGCCTGTTTTAGGGTTAGGCATAAGTCCTCGTGGACCCAAGATTTGACCTAATTGACCCACTACCCTCATAGCGTCTGGGCTAGCAACAACTACATCAAAATTCATTTCGCCTTTTTTCACTAACTCAGCGAGGTCATCCATACCCACGATATCTGCGCCAGCTTCTTTAGCCGCTTCAGCATTAGCGCCTTGTGTAAACACTGCGACTCGTACATCTTTACCTGTACCATTCGGAAGAACAGTCGCTCCTCGAACGTTTTGGTCTGATTTACGAGCATCTATGCCAAGGTTCACGGCTACGTCAACACTTTCCGGAAACTTTACAGTTGACAATTCTTTTAACAAAGCTACCGCTTCATCAAAATTATACTCTTTTAACGAGTCAACTTTCTCTGCGATAACTCGAGCGCGTTTAGATAATTTTGCCATTATATTAACCCTCTACCTTCAAACCCATGCTACGAGCACTACCTGCGATAGTATTTACCGCGGCATCTAAATCAGCGGCGGTTAAGTCAGGTTCTTTTACTTTAGCAATTTCTTCTAATTGAGCTCTAGTTACTGTACCCACTTTTTCGGTGTTTGGTCGACCAGAACCACTCTTTATGCCCGCAGCTTTTTTCAACAAATAAGATGCAGGGGGTGTTTTTGTTTCGAAGGTAAATGAGCGATCTTCGTACACAGTAATTACCACTGGTACCGGAGCGCCTTTTTCTAACGATTCTGTTTTAGCATTAAACGCTTTACAGAATTCCATGATATTTACACCGTGTTGACCCAATGCAGGACCAACTGGTGGACTAGGGTTTGCTGAGCCAGCAGCAACCTGAAGCTTAATTAAGCCAGATACTTTCTTCGCCATTTTATACTCTCTATTTTTTGGGTATAACGCCTTGAAGATACAAGAGAATATCTTCTCTAACGGCTCCCCGTTCATAAAAAAGGGCGCAAAGTATATGCTTTGTTGTAATTATATGCAATAGGCTCTATGCATTCTTTCAAAAATAAGAACACTCTAATCATCTAAGTTATTAATATTATTTAATAAATTAAAGTAGTTTAATAAATAATCAATTTAAATAATGCGCGAGTAAGCATTAATGTGACTAAGATCACTTATAATATAAATTAGAGAGGAATTTAAACCATGAAATATTTTAAGAATTTACTGTGTACTATTACCGCGACTATATTACTCGCGAGCAACGCTCATGCGGGTGGCTATGATATGAAAAAAGACATAGTAGATGTCGCTGCTTCCAATCCACAGTTCACCACACTCGTTACTGCAGTCAAAGCGGCTGGCTTGGTTGAAGCGTTGAAAGGTGAAGGGCCACTTACTGTTTTCGCACCAACCAATGCTGCATTTGATAAGTTACCAGACGGTACGTTAGAGGATTTGTTAAAACCTGAAAATAAAGAATTATTAGTATCAATCCTCACATATCATGTGGTGCCTGGAAAAGTAGAGGCAAGCGATGTTGTAAAAGTCGATTCGGCCAAAAGCCTCTTAGGTCAAGACATAGATGTAAAAGTGATGGGTAGTAAGGTGATGGTGGATGAAGCAAATGTCATCGCTGTTGACGTCGAGGCGAGTAACGGTCTCATTCACGTGATTGACCAAGTGATACTGCCTGAACAATCTTAATAATTGGTGCAATGCAATACTTAATTTAACCGAAGATATGATATTGGCATGACAACTTGACATGTAAAAAATAGCATTCAAATACATGACTAGACTATTTTAAACGTCACAAAACAAAAAACGACCTTTCGGTCGTTTTTTTTTCCCAAAAAAGCACTAGCCCTTTTCAACATGGCCAAATTCTAGCTCAACCGGCGTAGAGCGTCCGAAAATAAGTACGGAAACTTTTAAACGACTCTTCTCATAATCGACTTCTTCTACCGTACCGTTGAAATCCGCGAATGGACCATCAGTCACGCGGACCACTTCACCAGGCTCAAACAATGTTTTCGGTTTTGGTTTATCGACAGACTCTTCTAGTCTATTGAGAATTGCGTCTGCCTCTTTCTTTGTAATTGGCATTGGGCGATCTGATGTTCCACCAATAAAACCTAAAACACGGGGTATACTTTTTACCAAGTGCCATGAGTCTTCATTCATTTCCATTTCGACAAGTACATAGCCAGGAAAAAACTTCCTCTCTGACTTACGCTTTTGTCCAGCTCGCATTTCTACGACCTCTTCAGTTGGAACAAGTATCTCGCCAAAATAGTCTTCCATGGCATGCATTTTTATATATTCTTCTAATGTTTTTTTTACACGCGACTCGTACTGAGAAAACGCTTGCACTACATACCACTTTTTATCTGCCATGGTTATTTATGCTCCGATGCCCGTTACTAAACCTACAACCCAAACAATTACCATATCAATTAAATATAGCATTAACCCAACAAACGCAGTCGCCGCTAGTATAATCAGGGTCATTCTCACAACTTCTTGCCTTGTAGGCCAAACTACCTTTCTCACTTCGATGCGTGCTTCTTTCGCAAACGTAAGGAAGGTTTGCCCCTTAAATGTGGTTGCTGCTATCGCTCCTGCAATTACTACGACAGCCACTGCTCCCAACGCTCTATACAAAACAGACACTTCTTCGTAGCTTGTATAGCCATAAATTAACCCAGCAAGTAGACCAAATACCAACACCCATTTTATTGTGTCTAATGGATTAGATGTGTTTTCTGCTTTGTCACTCATTAGTGTTACCTATTAATGATAGCTCACGACATTTTAAAAATCATGGGCTACATAAAAACTTAATTGAATGGCAGGGGTGGAGGGACTCGAACCCCCAACCATCGGTTTTGGAGACCGCTGTTCTACCAATTCGAACTACACCCCTTCATATCCAATACTGACTAGTATGTAAGATAATCATTCAACAATTGCACTACCCTTGTGAAGTTTCAATTTTGTGGGAATTGTCAGCGTCATAAGGGAGGGACGCGTATTATACTTACCAAGTACAATCTTACAAGTAAAAAAAGAAGATCTTTCATCAAAATCTCTACCATTTGACACGAGAACCAACATTGTATTTATCGTTATTTGAAATACACGTACTTCGCAGTTTCTGCGTGAACATTTTTTCAACCGGATATTCCAACAATTTCCGACATCAAAAATTCAATGAGTATAAATTGCTACATTTAAAAATGTGTATTTAGCACTCTAGCGTTGATGTTTTGCAATAATACGAATAATAACTTACTGTTTACATCAGCATTGTGTAGGAAATAACAAATGAAGAACGTGCCTTGTTTGCCTTTGACAGATTTTACCAAATATACCGACGAGCAAATCGTAGAAAACTCTCAAGCATTTTATAAGACAATAAAAAACCGCCACAGTATTCGGTCTTTTAGCGATAAATCTGTGCCGAAGGAAGTTATCGAAAATGCTATACTCGCTGCAGGAACCGCTCCTAGTGGAGCCAACCACCAACCCTGGCATTTTGTCGCCATTTCCTCTGCCGAGGTAAAAAAACAAATCCGTGAAAAGGCGGAAGAGCATGAACAAAGGTTTTACTCGAACAAGACATCACAACAGTGGCTAGATGCCTTAAAGCCTTTAGGGACTGATGCACACAAACCTTACCTTGAAATAGCCCCTTGGTTAATTGCTATTTTTTGTCAAAAAAACGGTGGTATTGAGGAAAATGGAGAAAAGCAAAATTATTACGTTCATGAGTCTGTAGGCATTGCGACGGGCATTTTGATTACAGCTTTGCACAGCTCTGGGTTAGCAACGTTAACGCATACTCCCAAACCAATGACATTCCTCAGTAAAATATGTAAAAGGCCTAGTAACGAACGTCCATTTATGTTGTTGGTAGTGGGGCATCCTTCAGATAATGCTACGATCCCTACACATGCTACAAACAAAAAGCCTCTGTCTCAAATAAGCTCTTTTACTTGAACCCATAAATGCTGATTAATGTTATGTCTATGAATCATTTTTTTTTGAGCAGAGTTCTATGTAGTCAGCTTCTGTATTCCGGCGAGTAACATAATTGTCATCAAAATTTCTTAACATGGCCAAAGCGTTAGACCAGTCGGCTTCGGTTAAATACCTCCAAAAAACGGGGAATCTGACTGGCAGGTCCTCATATTGCAAATAAACAGACGCGATGACTGTTTGCCACTCACTTGGTAATGATTGAAATGAATTCTGCGCAACTTTATTATATTTAGTTACCAAATTATTAATTGTTAATGTCAGCATTTCATTGACAATGATATTCACTTCGTTTTCAGACAGTCTAAGAGGGAAGTTTCTTAAGTAAGTTCTAGCCTCATCCCCTGTTCTACCTAAATAAGGATATAGCTTGCCGGTTAAAATTGGATTTAAGTTCATGCTTTTGAGTTGCTGTAAACTCGTCTGCCCTAAATTAATGCCGCAAGCAACGCTAGCTCCCTGCTTAGGGTCAGGAGTATCGGGAACATATCCAGTGGAAATAGGCTTGCCTTGCATCTCACTTAGAAATACACGATCTATTGATAATTTACTTACATCATCGCCTTTCATAAAATCTCCAATGGTTGGACCCAACTTCCCTTGTCATTTTATTAGATTAACATAAAAATATTCGAACAATAACGCTTGCTATCTAATGTTTAATCTACGCCTATAAATCCACCGGTTTGATGGGCCCATAGTTTGGCATAAATGCCATTTAGCTCCAATAATTCCCCATGGCTACCAGATTCTACGATTTTTCCTTTATCGAGTACCAGCAACCTATCCATTTGAGCGATAGTTGATAAACGATGTGCGATAGCCAATACTGTTTTGGATTCCATTATCTTGCTCAGCCCCTCTTGAATTGCAGCTTCAACCTCTGAATCTAAAGCCGATGTCGCTTCATCTAATATCAAGATAGGGGCATCTTTCAACATTACTCTAGCAATGGCAATACGCTGCCTTTGGCCACCAGAAAGCTTTACACCACGTTCACCAACATGAGCATCATAACCTTTACGGCCTTTTGCATCACTCAATTTGAGTATGAATTCATGGGCTTCAGCTTGTTTGGCTGCAGCTATCATTTGTTCCTCTGATGCATTCATTTTACCGTACATAATATTGTCTCTAACGGAACGATGCATCAATGAAGTATCTTGAGTCACCATACTTATGTTAGCCCGCAAAGATTCCTGTTTAACGTCTTGGATGTTATCGCCGTCAATCAGTATTTCTCCAGACTGGATGTCGTAAAAACGCAATAACAAATTCACCAACGTCGACTTTCCTGCTCCGGAACGCCCAACCAAGCCTACTTTTTCTCCTGGTTTTAATTCAAATGTTAGATTGTTAAATACCTCTACAGGAAGATTATTCTTTGTTTTGTACGCAAAGTTTACTTTGTCAAAAGTAATGCTTCCTCCTTTTATACGCAAGGTTGACGCACTATTTTTATCTTGAATATCAGTGGGTATGGCAAGCGTATTAATGCCATCTTGAACCGTGCCTATATTTTCAAATAGCGAGGACACTTCCCACATTATCCATTGTGACATTCCGTTTAATCTCAAACTTAAACTCACTGCAATAGCCAAATCCCCTGGGCTTACCGAACCATTTATCCATAAAAAGATGGCCAAAGCAGCTACTGCAAACACAAGCAAAGAGTTGATACCCCAGACAAGAGCCTGCAATACAGTGACTAAACGCATTTGTGGATACACAGTATTAAGAAAACCGAGCATTCCATCTTTGGCATAGGTTTCTTCTCTAGAATGATGAGAAAAGAGTTTTACCGTCATTATGTTGGTATAGCTATCGACTATTCGACCTGTCATCACTGACCTTGCATCAGCTTGTTTCTGTGATACAGCTTTGAGTTTTGGCAACATCACTTTCAGAATCAGTACATACAAAACGAGCCAGGTGATTAGAGGCATGGCTAGACGCCAATCAGTGGAGAAGACAAGTACTACTACAGACACGAAGTATACGCAAATATATACGGCTAAATTCATTAGCTTAGTGACGGTTTCTCTCACTGATAAAGCGGTTTGCATGACTTTCGTTGCGACTCTTCCAGCGAATTCGTCTTGGTAAAAGCTTAGACTCTGTGTCAATAAATATTTGTGCGCTAACCACCTTATGCGCATTGGATAGTTGCCAAGTATTGATTGATGTGTCAGCAGAGAGTTTAAAATAACGAAAAATGGCAAGATAAACAGTACAAGCAGTCCCATCCAGATTAGAGCGCTCTTTTCCTCTTGCAAAAAAGTAGCGGGGTCTTTAACCGCAAACCAATCCACTAATTGCCCCATGAATCCAACCAGACTCACTTCCAGAATAGCGACAAGTGCGCTTAATATTGATACAACAATAAGTACGTGCCACATACCATTCGTATAATAACGACAAAAAGCAAAAATACTTTTTGGTGGTTGCTCTGGGGAAAGCTTTGGAAATGGCTCTGTAAGTCGCTCAAAAAATGAAAACATATTTTTTATAATGGGTCAGTGAATAATGATAGTGGCAGAATTATACTTACTTCTTTTAATTAGAGAACCTATAAACGAATAGCATAATTTTTTAATAATTTGATCCTGTACAATTTACTATACCTAGACTTTAATTCTTTACAGTTGATAAGTAATAATTACGCGAACTTTACTCCAAGCATTACCAGCCAATAAGCACTAATGGCGAATTGTATTAGAAACAGCACAAACCTAAGTGCAATAGCAGGGTTTGACGTTGAGATTATATGTACTGTCGTTTGCAGAATTCGAGCAAGCAATATAAATATAGATAGGCCATCGGTAATAGCCATCGAATCGGTAGCTATTGCTAACAGCATAGGCCCAATAATAAATAAGGACGACTCATAGCAGTTCGCATGTGCTCTGGTCAAGCGTTGACCAAAGTCGCTTACATCTTGCCCGTTAGGATCAAATTTCAGCGATTTTCGTTTATTGGAATTATTATAAATAGTCCGATACGTGGCTAACGCTAATAGCAATATTAATACCCAAACTATAAAACCTATTGTGGCGAAAATTGTGTTTTCCATACATTTTTCCTTTTTGGTTAGTATGACACAGAACCTTGTCTTATATTTTTTCTTTCAATTTTATAAAAATAATAACAGTTATGTAATGTAGATAATTAAGCTTAATAGCAAATATTCGTTGTATACTTCACAGATACATTACTCAGTTACTCTGCATAACACCTACAATATGAAAATTTTTTGAGTAACATTTACCCTTTATTTTGGAAGCCTTCTAGTCTAATGAGCAAGTGTGAAACCATTGAAATAGTCAAATCGGTATTTAGTGATTTCAATGTAAACAAAATTGAGCAAGTGCAAGACTTGTGGAGTGGATATGGAGAAATATCTAGATTCAAAATAGCCAGAGACAAACACTCTTGCCACTACTGCATCTTGAAATATATTAATTTCACAAAGCAAAAACAACATCCACGAGGATGGCAAAGTGACTTTTCTCATAATCGAAAACTCCAGTCTTACATTAACGAGCAGTTGTTTTATCAAAATTTTGCCCATCACTTACCTAAAAGTTGTAAAATCCCAGAACTGAAGGCGACTGGAAAGAGCGATCGCAATTTATGGTTGATTATGGAGGATTTGGACCAGATTGGTTTGGACGAAAGAATCACACCTAGGTTTGTTTTAAAGGATCAATCACTAGCAACAGGTTATGCTGCAGTCGCTAAAAATATCAACAAACCTTTCCTGCAAAAGCGTTTAAAAGAAGACGAATATCTTGTAAAAGTATTTGGCGCAGCTAGATGGTTAGCAAGCTTTCATGCATACTTTCTGAACACACCATTTGATAATTTTGAACAACCTGGTACCTACTGGCACCTTGGAACTCGGCCTCATGAACTCGAGACTATGCCGAATAGTCCACTAAAGAAATCTGCAGAAAAAATTGACAATATTCTTGAACATGCAAACTACCAAACCTTAGTGCATGGCGATGCTAAAATTGCGAACTTTTGCTTCAATCCTTCTATAGAAACTTCTTACCCGCAAATATCTGTTGCTGCAGTTGACTTTCAGTATGTCGGCAGAGGTGCAGGGATTAAAGATTTAATATACCTCCTAGGAAGTTGCTTTGACTCAAATGGCCTTAATAAACATTCAAATGCTGTTGAAGAATTATATTTCGAGAAGTTAAAGCAACATTTAATAAAAACCTACTCATGGCCCATGGATAATTGTGTGAATTTAACCAACGAATGGAAACGATTAATCCCATTCGCTTGGGCGGATTTCGAAAGATTTTTAGTCGGTTGGGCCAGTGATCACGTTAAGCTCAACGAATACAGTAGCGAACAAACTAATAAAGCATTGCGATTAATTAATAAAAGTAATTCTTGATATTCTCAAATCCAGCAGGCGAAGTGTAGTGCCTGCAACCAGCTTCAGTTATGTGCATAGTGGTGGTGTGCAGGCACGCAAAGTCATAAATGTGCATGTTTTGGGAATGTTATTTATATTTTAAATTGATTCACCTTCGCATTTAGAGCTTTTGCTAGGTCTGCCAATGTTTGGCTAACGGCTTCTAGTTCGTTACTACTATTAGCTGTTTGTGTCGTCACATCACTTATGCCATCCACATTTCTGTTCATTTCTGACGTCACTTGACTTTGTTGGTCTGCTGCAATAGAAATTTGTTTATTCATGTCTGATACTCGGTCAACAGCAGACGTTATTTGTTTCAAAACACTATCTGCATTTTGTGCTCTTTGTACACTCATGCTTGAGTGTGATTCACTATTGTCCATAACTGACTTGGCCTGCTGCGCCTGGCTTTGTATTGTCTCGACGAGGAGCTTTATTTCATTAGTTGATTGATGAGTTCGCGTTGCCAACGATCTTACCTCGTCAGCAACGACCGCAAATCCTCTTCCACTCTCTCCGGCCCTCGCAGCTTCTATTGCTGCATTTAACGCGAGTAGGTTGGTTTGCTCTGCAATAGATGAAATAACTTCAACAACGTTGGTAATATTTTCACTATCATTCTCTAATTTGTTCACCACGTCGCTAGCTTGTGCAATTTCATTTGCCAGACTATCAATACTTGAAAGGGTGTCCTGCACCGCGCTTCGGCCTTGAGTTACTAGTTGTGTCGCTTCACTAGTTGCCTCTGAGGCCGATTGAGTATTGTTCGCCACTTCGATGGAGTTTTGCTCCATTTCGGTCATTGCTGTGGCAACTTCTTCTGTTTCTCTTTGCTGCCTGCGTACGCCTGAAAGGCTTTTATCCGTTATTTCTGAAAGATGATGAGATTCATCGATAAGCAACTTCATCGAAGATGAAACATCACTGATTGTAGAACCTAATTTATTCATCATTGAGTTGAGCGCAACTCCCATTTGTCCAATTTCATCTTTTTGATCCACTTCAATGCGAACAGTTAAGTCACCGTTTTGTTCTATTTCGCTGATTTTTTGTTTGGTTTTAGCTAGAGGATTTACCACAATTTTACGTAAAATCAAGCTTATGCAAAAAATGCCAATAACCATCATTAGAGTAGTAAGTGCGAGTTGTGTAAGAACATCTTTATTGATCCGTTCGTCAAAGCTTGCCAGAGAGTAATCAACCCTCACTGCACCTAATAAATCCCCTTCATTGGCTGCATGGCACCCTAAACAATTTGTGCCAGCGTAATCGCTGCTGGCCAAAAGTGGTGCAATCACAGTGAGCACTCTCTCGCCGTTTACACTGTATACTTCATCCACCTGTTCGCCCTTTAGACCTAGTTGGTCAAATTTATCTTTGGGTAAGTTGTGTTCTGGTGCAGAGCCAAACACTTTTGAAACAGCCTCTGTTCTTAAAATTTTTGCATTTAATACTTCAGACTTTGCTAGCACTTTATTCCTTGCAATATCTGAATTAGACATGCCGCCAGTAAGCATCAAGGTGTTTATATTATCGAAATAGCTCATGGCTAAGTCGTTTGCTTGATTGTGCACAACAGCTTCAACCATGTCCCTTTGGCTATAATACTGATAAAAACCCGAAATAGTTAGAATGAATAAAAATAGGGTGACAAGCGCAATGTCAATTTTCGTACTTATTTTTAGATTATTTAATTGCATAGACCAGTTTACACATTAGTTTAATTACAGACGACCGTGTTGGATGTATCGGTAAACTGGGAAAATTTATAAAGATTAATAACGAATACAATACTATAGTCTTATAACCTTTTGACTAACATATTAAACAATAATTATCATGACCGCTGTAAAAATACCGATAACCAATTAATAGAAAATCGCTTAGAAGAAAAACTTGGTTCTAATACGTCTTTATGCTTGAACTAGGCTGAGGCCTATACCTTCGAAATAGAAAATAATATGCCAACTAACCAAAGTAGAAACAACACTATAAGACGCTCACTTTTTCAAGTTCTTGAACCTCAAGAAACATCCTCTACTGCTTCAAAGTTTTTAAACGTTCTTTTACTGATTTTAATTGGCATTAATGTAATCGCTGTTACTCTTGAAACAGTCAACGATATTTATTATCAATACAGAGATTTATTTACATATCTGGAAATTTTTTCGGTTATGGTGTTCACTCTAGAATACGTCTTAAGAATTTGGACCAGCGTTGAGCAAAAACCGAATCAGAGCGCATTTAAAACCAGAATTGAATTTATAAAGTCTCCACTTGCGATTATCGATCTGGTGGCAATACTGCCATTCTATTTATCGTTATTTTTTGCAATCGATTTGCGATTTTTACGAGTGTTACGTTTATTACGTGTGCTCAAACTCACTCGTTACTCAGTTGCGATGAAAGTGCTGTTTGACGTATTTAAAGAAGAATCGAGCACAATTTTTGCTGCGATATTCATTTTGTTGGTTATTCTTGTATTAGCTGCATGCGGGATTTACTTGGTTGAACACAATGCACAGCCCGAGGTTTTTGGCTCTATTCCGCAGGCTATGTGGTGGTCTACTGTGACATTAACCACTGTGGGTTATGGTGATGTCACTCCCATAACGAC
The DNA here is from genome assembly GCA_965660815.1 of Glaciecola sp. Lineage (GTDB taxonomy): Bacteria > Pseudomonadota > Gammaproteobacteria > Enterobacterales > Alteromonadaceae > Glaciecola. The sequence goes on along the minus strand of CBFIBG010000052.1, from coordinate 233,567 downwards.
ACTAGGCAAAATATTTGGAGGATTGATCACGATATTAGGAGTCGGGATGGCAGCTCTGCCAGCTGGTATACTAGCATCTGGATTGGCCGACCAATTAAGACGCAGAAGAGATAGTTTGAGACGTCAATTTCAAACTATGTTAGAAGATGGCATAATTTGCGAACTTGAAGAAGAAGAATTTGAAAAACTACGGGTCTCGTTAGGCCTAAGTCGAAATGTGGCCGAGCAGATAAGAGAAGAAGTCAAATTTATTCAAGAAGTAATGGAGAAACGATCCTGTCCTCATTGCGGTAAAAGCATTTATGAAGAACAATAAAATATAACCAATTATCAACGCACCAAAGGAATAATAATATGGCCAAGGGCCGCCAACCTTTTCTGTTTAAATATTTATGCTGTGGTTTACTTACTCTAGTCATACTGCCTAATCATGCGATCGTTCCGATCAATGATAAAATAGTGCCTGAACAGGGGCTCAGCGGAAACATAGGAATCACAATTGATGGACAGTCTGGAAATAAAGACGAGCGGGAAATCAACATTGATAATGTAGTTAGATTTAGAGAAGACAATAACCTGTTCGTCTTTATTGGTGATTATACGTTTTCAGAAACCAATGCAGTTAGAGACGAAGATGAATTATTCCTTCACGCTAGATGGATCTCACTTGATCTAATAACCGAAAATGTTGATTTAGAGGTTTTTACTCAATATCAATACGATGATTTTGCAGATTTATCGAATAGAGAGTTGGTAGGTTCCAACATTCGCTACAGAAATGAAATTTCTGCTAACAATTATGCAAGCCAGCTAGTATTGGGAGCAGGCGTATTTTATGAAACTGAGTCTTCCGAATCTACAGGAATAACAGACGATACCTTTAGAGCCAATTTGTATGCCCGATACGTCTATGATCACGACAACGACTTTGACTATTCGATATCTATGACAACTTACATTCAACCTGCCGTCAGTGATGCGAGTGATTTAAGGTTGTTGGCATTGGGCGCAGTTAATTTCCCTATCAACGAAGCTATTTCAGTCGGTTTTGAAATAGAAATAAAACACAACTCTGATCCGTTCGTCGACGTAGAAAAAACTGACATAGAATACGGCTTAGCGCTTACGTATGAGTTCTAAAGTGTGTCCTACTAATGTTCACGCCTTGCCATGCTCATTAGGAAGAAACGAAGTAAAGAGTACAGGGTAACTTGTTCGATTTACATCGTTTTTTCTGCGCTAATTTGTTGGTAGAGCTAAAATTTGCTATTGTTAGACCATATAGCTGATCGTTAGACTTTTCTATTGAGGTAAAATGATAAAGCCGAATGCCGAATGTTTATTGGGTACTACTGAATGTTGCCACCTAGCTGCAACGCCTTTTTAGATATACGTTGTCACTTCTGACATAAAACACACATTAATTACACAGACACAATCATTAGATTCGGCAAGTTACTGACTTTTATAATTTTAACGCGGTAGAGCTTCAGTTAAGCAATCCTATGTCGGGATGATATTAAATTTTGAGGTATAAAAAATGACGAATAAGAAGGATCCGATGATTCCCGATGGGCATGTTAACCCCATTGATACCGATTATCAGATTGGCCAAGACAACATTGTTGTAAAACTTGGGCCTTTCGGTTTAGACATCCACAATAAAGTTTTTTTGATTTCTGCACTTTCAATACTCCTATTCGTGATATTAACGCTTTTATTCCGTGTTGATGCTGCCGTTTTATTCAATGACATGCGCAGTTGGCTGACCAGTAACCTTGATTGGTTCTTCATTAGTGCCGCCAATGTTTTTGTTTTGCTATGTTTAATCTTAATTATAACGCCCTTGGGCAAGGTTCGTTTGGGTGGCACTGACGCAAAACCCGACTTTGGCTACATTGGCTGGTTCTCAATGCTATTTGCGGCAGGTATGGGAATAGGCCTCATGTTTTATGGCGTGTCTGAGCCCTTATCGCATTTCAATAGCGCAATTGAAGGCGTAACTGTGGTAGATGGAGAAAGAACTGACTGGTCGCCACTAGGGGCAGCTGAAAGTGATCCTATTGCAGCGGAACGATTGGGAATGGCAGCGACTATTTATCATTGGGCTCTCCACCCTTGGGCAATTTACGCGATATTGGCCTTAGGTTTGGCTTTATTTTCGTTCAATAAGGGTTTACCGCTTACCATAAGATCGGTTTTTTATCCCTTACTTGGTGAACGCGTATGGGGCTGGCCAGGACATGTAATTGATATATTAGCAGTGCTCGCTACCTTATTTGGCCTAGCCACGTCACTTGGCTTAGGGGCATCCCAAGCCGCCGCCGGTTTAAATTACTTATTTGATTGGCCTCAAGGGGATATCGTTCAAATATTGTTAGTTATAGGCATCACACTTATAGCCCTAATCTCTGTAGTAGCCGGGCTTGAAGCCGGTGTAAAAAGATTGTCAGAAACCAATATGATCTTCGCTGCATTACTATTACTCTTTGTAATCATAGTAGGCCCTACAGTCGCAATCTTTACTGGCTTTTTCGCGAACTTAGGCGCTTATTTTGAGCATCTTCCAGCCTTATCAAACCCGGTTGGTCGTGAAGACACTAACTTTTCACAAGGCTGGACCGCTTTCTACTGGGCTTGGTGGATAAGTTGGTCTCCATTTGTAGGGATGTTCATTGCGCGGGTATCGCGAGGACGAACAGTGCGTGAATTTTTAGTTTCCGTTTTACTGATACCATCAATAGCCTGTGTATTATGGATGACAGTATTTGGTGGCACTGCTATCAGTCAAGTGGTTCAGGAAGGATATACCGCCGCGGTTGAAGCTGCCCTACCGCTGCAACTATTTAATATGCTTGATGCATTGCCACTTGCTGGGATTACGTCTTTCATAGCAATCATTCTCGTGGTCGTGTTTTTCGTTACTTCTTCAGATTCTGGGTCTTTGGTTATTGATACAATTGCTGCAGGCGGCAAGGTTGATGCGCCCACCCCACAACGGGTTTTTTGGTGTACTTTTGAAGGACTCGTGGCCGTCGCACTGATATTAGGTGGAGGTTTAGTAGCGTTGCAAGCCATGGCAGTTTCCACAGGTCTGCCCTTTACTGTCGTCTTGCTTGCCTCTTGTGTAGCCGTTGTTAAAGGTTTGATGACAGAGCCTAGGGGCTAGCTGTGTAGTCAAATGTAAAGGCAATAAAAGTGGAAATTGAACAAATTGAAATATTGGAATTTTTCAGGCGACATTTGCCTTTCCAAGAGTTACCTGAAGAACAGCTTGAGCAGATTGCGTTAACTGTCGATGTAGGTTACTGCAAAGCGGGAACTGATATTTTAGGCGCAAACGAACCCATTGATGCGTTGCATGTAATTCGCAGCGGTGCGGTAGAGGTATATCGTCGCAATGGCGAGTTATTCAACCGGCTGAGCGAAGGCGGCTTTTTTGGGGAGCAAGGGCTACTGCGAGGAGGAAAAGTACGTTTTCCGGCTAGGGCAATAGAAGACACCTTAATTTACTATATTCCAAACGAAGTTTTTCAGCAAATTTTTGATGAGAACGATTTTTTCTATGATTATATGGGGGGTAGCGATAAAGAAAGGCTCACAACCTCTCAAGCCAATAGACAAGCTGAATCTAATTTGTTGGGCACCAAGATAAGTTCTCTTCTAACTCTTGATTTAGTAAGTATTGGCAGCGATGCTAATGTTTGGGAATCGGCTCAGCTCATGACCGAACACGATGTTTCGTCGCTATTAATTCTCAAACAGGGCGCCAAAAGCAACGAACCAGATTCTTTGGTCGGCATTATAACAGACAAAGATATTCGTTCTCGATTAGTTGCTCCTGGTTTGAAATCTGAAACGCTCGTTACCAGTATTATGCATGAAGACCCAGTGACAGTAGACGGTGAGAAATATGTGTTTGAAGCCGTAACTCTAATGCTAAGGTATAATTTAAGACACTTGCCGGTATTAAGACAGCGTGTCCCTATTGGTGTAATTTCAATTTCTGACATTGTGCGCTATGAGTCGCAACACAGTTTATTTGTTGTAAGTCGAATCTTTCGTCAGCAGTCTGTCGCTGAATTACAAGAGCTCCACAGTGATGTAAAAGCGTGCTTCGTTCGCATGGTAAACGAAGACGCCAACTCACACATGATAGGCAGTGCCATCGCGGCGATTGGGCGCAGTTTTAAACAAAGGTTGCTAGAGTTAGCAGAAGAGCAACTAGGCCCTCCCCCTGTGCCCTATTGTTTTTTAGCGCTCGGTTCAATGGCTAGAGATGAACAAATAATCCAAACCGATCAAGACAATGCGCTAATATTGGACGATAGCTATGATCCAAGTCAGCATGATGAGTACTTCAAGGAACTTGCCAAGTATGTATGCGATGGGTTAGCAGCATGCGGTTATAGTTATTGCACCGGAAACATCATGGCAACCAACCCCCAATGGCGTCAGCCATTTAAAGTATGGCAACAATATTTTCAAAACTGGATTGAGCAACCTTCTGCTGAGCGCTTACTGCATAGCTCTATATTTTTTGATATCAATGGTGTTTGGGGTCAAAGACACTGGGCAAAAAAGTTACAATTACAAGTGAGTAAATTAGCCCCAAAAAACCCGATATTTATTGCCAGCATGACGCGCAATGCACTGACAAGGACACCCCCGCTAGGGTTCTTTAAAGATTTTGTAATGGAACAAGACGGCAAGCAAAATAATAGCCTTAATATTAAACGACGGGGAACTGCGCCTTTTGCTGACTTAATTCGCACTCATGCGCTGGCGATTGGTTCAGAGGCTAGCAATTCTTTTGATCGCTTAAAAGACATTGCAAAAGCTGATGTGTTGCCAAAAGGACATGCCGCCGACTTACGCGATGCATTTGAAATAATTGCGATGACGAGAATTCGCCATCAAGCCAATGCGATAGAAGAAGGTCTTGAACCAGACAATAACGTTTTACCTGAAAATTTATCCGAATTTGAACGAAAATATTTAAAAGAAGCTTTTCAAACACTAGGGAATGCTCAGAAATTCCTGAAGTTTCATTTTAGAGCTTAAGGCTAGGCATGCTGTATTTAGGCCCACTAAAACAAGAGCAAAATGCTGACAGTGTGATAGACACTGATTGGAAAACATACTACGAGGAGAAGGCTAGAGAAGCAAAACATCCGATGCTTCAGCAGTTTTACTCACGTGGTACTTATGCTGATGACACCCCTATCAATGAGGTTGACCTTATTGCCATGGATTTTGAAACGACAGGCTTTAGTCCGACTGAAAATGGGATTGTTAGTGTTGGCTTAGTGCCTTTTAATCTGAAACGCATAAAAACCTCTAGTGCTCGTCAGTGGCTCGTAGATCCTGGCTCTCAGCTAAACGAAACCTCTGTTACCGTGCATCGTATAACACACTCAGAAATTGGCGATGCTCCCGACTTAAAAAGTATATTACCGGAATTGCTCGAGTTATTAGAAGGTAAGGTAGCCGTGGTTCATTATCGCCAGATAGAGCGACCTTTTTTAAATGAGGCCATCAAAGCTCGACTTGGTGAAGAATTTTTATTTCCGCTAATTGACACTTTAGAGCTAGAAACACGGATTCAAAGTGCAAAACCGCTGAGTCTTTGGGATAAATTACGGCGCAAACGCCCCAAATCTGTAAGGTTGGACGCTAGTCGTAGCCGTTACAATTTGCCCGCATATCAGCCACACCATGCGGTCACTGACTCTGTCGCCAGTGCAGAACTGTTTCAAGCGCAAATTGCTCATTGCTTCAGTGAGCAAACTCCTGTTGGCAAATTATGGTGTTAGGATGGGTCTGCCTTCTGCAACGAGAATTGATTGTCTGATCATAAGTAATTCAGTTTACAAACTACCGAGCTAGCGGCGATCGTAGTTAACGGGCTTTTCAGGATATTGATAATAACCTTCTTGCAATAAGCGCCTAAAGCGCTCCATCTCGCCTTGCAATTTCAATCGTTTAAGTCCTTCGTTAAATAACTCAAGAACAAGCCTGCCGTTACTGCTTCTCTGTGACACCAACAAGTGTGTCGTTACGGTAGAGATAAAGGGTGGGATCGCGGTAACACTCTCTCTTTCGGCTTGGTTAAAGTCCTTTTGCAGAATATACCACCCTGTCAATTGGTCGATAGGGAAAATGTCTATTTTACCATCTATTAATGCATCGAAACTCATATTGTCGCTAGGCATTGTGGAAACTGACCCGTGAGCTTTAATGTAGGCGGCCAATTCATCATTGTATAAATAGCCTTGAGTGATCCCCATATTGTATTTTTTCAGATCGTTCAATGTTGACCATGTTTCTAGCCCTGTATTTTTATTTACATAAAATACAAGGTTTTCAACTGAAATTGTATCGCTATGCCAAAATTCAGATTCACGGCTTCGAATAAAGTTGCCATATGACACTGCATCGTATTCGCCTTGTCTAGTTGCTTCTAAAGCCTCTTCCCAAGACATTGAAGTAAATTCAACCACGACGCCAGTTTCTAGAAAGGCATTAGTAATTATATGATTAATATAGCCGTTATGCTCCATCGAGGTGGATGTATAAGGTGCGTACTCTGATGTTGCTATTTTAAGTTTTAGCCAAGCATGAGCAAAAGATTTAGCCGGTATAACAGCAAGTAAAAAACAAAATATGATTGAAATTCTCATAATGGTCCTTTAAAAGTAGACGCCTAGGCTAATATTTAACCTATGCGTGTTGTCAGGAAAGTCTCCGAAATCTAGGCCAATGCCAGACCCGCCAGAAAACCACATGTTTTTACCTTGAATACTATCGATATATACAAACAGTTTTGACCAGCCAAAACTGCATCCATTGACCCACTGAGTACTATCTTTACCAGCATTAACGTCTGCTTCGATGCGGCTATATTCAGAATAGCATTTTACGGCCGTAAGTGATTTGAATTCATAAGGTATGGTATAAACCAAATTTGATATATAAGACTTACCTTTGCTAGCCATCAGAAATGGTGCTTCAAATGATGCCATAGCCACTCTATCGTCGATTTGGCCGGCAGGTACTGCTAAGTCATATTCATAATCTGTAAACTGCAAATCAATATTAAAAGGCCCTTGAATGTGTCGAAGATGAATAGCATAAGCGGTCATATCTCCCTCATCTAAGGTATCGAGATTCAGTATATTGCCTAGTTGGTAGGATGCTCCAATTTCAGTGAGCGCACGTGGGACAATGTTACCCATATAGTTAACGCGTAAATTATACTGCCCATCTTCTTTATTTCTAAATGTACCATCATCAGCCACATCGAAAGAGTAACGACCAAACTTAGCCGCATTATTGTACTCATCGTTTAGAAAATATCCACCCTCAACGGTCCATCCAGCGCGCTTGTATTCAAGTACGAAACCGGCATCATAATCGTCCTCTAACCCTATATAGTAATTACCTGAAAACCAAAAGCTATTTGATGCGAACGGCTGTAAACCGAAAGGAGTTTTAGTAATACCTGCTGTTAAACTGAGGTTCTCGTCAAAGGTATAAGTAAGATCGGCATAGCGCACAGTGTTAAAATTACTATTTTCATACCAGCGGTAATCCGCTTTATAGGTGATATTTTCATACTCCCCGTCAACAGTAACTTTAAGTGACTCGAATTCTAGCCCGTCTCTTAGTTCTGGCACTTGCCAATCTCGGTGGCTATAATTTAACCTCACATGTCCACCCAACTCTAAGCTTGATTCCTGCGCGTATGAAGCCGAACTAACTATAGCCAGATTCGTTGTCAGTCCTATTGCAAGTGTCTTGATAAGCAATATTGCAGACGATACGGCAGTCGGAATAATCCCAAATTTGATACCCATATATTAGTCCCTGACCATTATGTGCATGAGTTGAATTACCGCTGCTTATGAAAACCGCAACTTAATTGCTTCAGCACACTTATTTGTAGCTATTAGTCTTTAGTCTAGTAATTGAGTTAGTACATATCAAATTATGCAGCGAAATGAGTGTTTAAATAACTTGGAATGTTTGTATTGAGGATGCAGTAATGGACATTTCTATTCAGTCAAAATGGTTTATTGCCTGAGTTCTGCGCATTGTGAACATATTGTAGACCAGCGAACATTGCTTGTATTAGCGGACCAGCCTTTGTTGTTCACTGAGCCTACTGCGGCGACTGACTCAGTCGTCTTTTTATATCAACTAATGTCGCTATTATTCAATATAGTGACGACAGAGGTCATTGGCTGCACATCTGCGCCATAGTCAAACACAACCGCGAGTACTAATACGATTGCGGCGGCAAAAGACAGTTTTACTATTAGCGGAAAACAAAACTTAAACCATAGATGATATGGCACGCCTGCCATCCCAATAATGCCCATTAAAACAGCGTTGGTAGGAATGATCATATTAGAAAATCCGTCACCGAACTGATACGCCAAAACAGCGATTTGGCGATTCACGCCAATAAGATCGCCCACTGGCGCCATAAGTGGCATAGTGACATAAGCTTGTCCACTGCCTGATGGGATAAATAAATTCAGTAAGCTTTGCATAATAAACATACCCACTGCGGCGAGTTCAGCTCCCAAATGCGACAGCGGCTGACTCATTCCATACACTAAAGTATCCAGAATTTGGCCGTCTTCCATAATGAGGGCGATACCACGAGCGATACCAATTAAAATGCCTGTAGTAACTAAATCTTTAACGCCTTCTATAAATCGTTCGGCGGTTTCATCCGCACTAAGCTTGCCAAGAATGGCGGTCACTATTCCCCATAAAATGAAAATCGCACCCAACTCATATAGATACCAACCTTTTTGTGAGATCCCCCATACTGCCGCGATAATGGTCGCTACTAGGCTCAATAAAATAAGTTTATGCCTATTGTTAAGCTGAGGATAAGAGCCAGTTGCAGTATCAGCCAAAGGGCAAGGAAGAGAAGCCGTCAATGAGCGACTAGGATCGGCCTGCACTATTTTTGCATAGCGCCAAACATGATGAAAACCTATTAAAACGAACGGGATGAAAATCGCCAAACGCACTTCAATGCCTGAATAGAGTGGAATTCCGGCAACATTCTGAGCAACCATTACGGTAAAGGGGCTAAATGCAGAGACGCCATAGCCAATTCCATAACCCACAACTACCATTCCAACGGCAGTCATAGCATCGAGTTTCATCGCTTTGCACAATCCAACTAGAATCAATACAAAGGGAATATACTCGCCAGCCGTACCTATGGCTCCAGAAGCCATTGCAAAACAAAAGATCACCATAAAAATAAGCAGCTCTGGCTTGTGTCCAAATCGCTCTAAAAGACTACCAATTAACGCATCAACTGTGCCTGTTGCTCTGGCAATGGATAGCACTCCACCTACTATAAATACGAAAAAAATAATGTCTTGAGCGGCAGCAAATGCTCTGGGAATGGCCACCAAGAAATCCATAGGTGTCAACACTTTCTGTGCTTCGGAAACAGTATACGTGCCCGCTATAACGGCTTCTCTTCCATTATCAAGGACGACTCTTTCGAAAAAGCCCTGAGGCACGAGCCAAGTTGCAACGTAGGCAACAAGCATCATGCTTAGAAGAAGAATAAGGGTATGAGGTACTTTAAATGATTGTTTCATAAAATGCCTTTATTGTTATTTTAGCGTGGGCAAATATTATCTTAAACGCCTTGCGCGAAGGCTTTTTCCTTTTACTTTATTCTCTCTAAAGTAGCTCAATGCGCGTTTGACACTTCGTTGTTTTATCGCGATAAATGATTGATCCCGCAAAACTACCATTTTGCCAATGTCTTGAGCGACTATTTCAGCCTTTTTTGTCAACGCGCCTAATATATCGCCTTTACTGATTTTTTGCTTTTTTCCACTAGTAATTAAAATGCACTCATGAGCTGGCAGGACAATTCGGTTGGCGTGAAAACGAAGTGCTTGAATATGTTTTATGGGAATATCGCGTTGTGTTTCATCACTGATTTTTTTAATTACATTTTCTTGGTGGTCAAAGATCAGAGTAATAGCGGTGCCTTTTTTGTCGGCTCGACCTGTGCGACCGATTCTGTGGGTATGAGTCGCAGACGAGTCCGACAAACTGGCATTAATAACTAAGTCAACTTGTTCAAGGTCAAGCCCTCTTGCTGCAACATCAGTGGCAACAAGCACATTGGTCGTTTGAATGGAAAACTGCGTAATGACCTGTTGGCGTTCGCCTTGCGTTAGGTCACCATTTAATGCATGGGCAACAAACCCTTTAGCAGCAAGTTCTTCCGCTAACTCTAATGTTTCTTGCTTGGTTTGACAAAACACTATAGTAGAAGTTGGCTGATAGTGACTAAGTATGGCTGAGATTGCATACTCCACCCGGTTGTCCTGAATAACATACGCGAGTTGGCTAATATTAGCTGTGTGTTGTGGGTCTTCAACTTCAATAATAATGGGCGAAGTTAAGTATTTATTGGTAATTTTTTCGATGCCTTGTGAGTAAGTAGCAGAAAACAGTAGGGTTTGACGTGCGCTTGGAAGTACTTTTAATATTGACGTCATTTGGTCGCTGAACCCCATATCCAGCATTCTATCGGCTTCATCTAGTACCAACATCTCAAGAGTACTTACATCTAGTTTGTGTCTATCTAATAAATCCATTACGCGCCCTGGCGTGCCTACGACGATGGAAGGCGTGTGAACCAAGGAAGCAATTTGCTTATGGATAGGGACTCCCCCAAATAAGGTTAGTACTTTTGTGTTTGCATGATGTTTTGCTAATAGCCTAATTTGCTCTGCTACTTGCATGACCAATTCTCTACTTGGGCAAAGTATCATAGCAAATACACCACTATGTCCCTCTTTCTGAGCAGGGATCATACGATTAAACAGACTGATTCCAAAAGCCACCGTTTTACCTGACCCGGTTTTTGCTTTTATGGCTATATCATTATGTTTTAATAGTGCTGGCAAACAGGCTTTTTGAGTTGAAGTGGGTTCATTAAAGCCCATGTCTTCCAACGCTTTATGCACCTCTTTGGGTAACTCATAGTCTTTAAAACTCACAGGTTCACTCACTTCAAATGTTCTCGCAGTTAATTTGTCTAATGACTTTCTAGCTTCCAACTTAAGGATTGACCTGCGTAAAACGGGACGATTTTATCCCCTGATTGTCGGGCATCGCTTTGCGGCAGCTCGATTAGTTCAGGAACAGTCCATTCTTTTTCAACCAGAGTTATAGTCCCCTCATTTCTGGGCAGGCCATAAAAGTCTGGACCATGATGACTGGCGAAACCTTCTAACTTGTCAAGTGCATTCAAGTCATCAAAAATTTGCGCATATAACTCAATGGCGCTCCATGCGCTGTAACAACCGGCACAACCACAAGCCGATTCCTTTTTATGTTTTTCGTGAGGGGCTGAGTCAGTTCCAAGGAAAAACTTTGAAGAACCAGATGCAACCATTTCCTGCAAAGCTTTTTGATGAATGTTCCGTTTTAGAACAGGTAAGCAATAGTTATGGGGTTTAATCCCACCTACTAACAGGTCATTTCGATTTAATAATAAATGTTGAGGTGTGATGGTCGCCGCTACTTTTTCAGATTGTGCCTTCACAAAATCCACCGCATCTTTGGTGGTTATATGTTCGAATACAACTTTCAGCTGAGGAAAATTGATAACAATGTCTTGTAAGTAAGCATCAATAAAAGCCTTCTCGCGGTCAAAAATGTCAATATGATTTTCTGTCACCTCTCCGTGTATCAGCAATAACATACCGTGCTTTTGCATAGCATCAAACACTGGATAAAGGGATTTAATGCCCTTTACCGCCGCATCAGAATTCGTAGTAGCTCCGGCTGGATATAATTTAGAGGCAACAATTCCTGCTTTACTGGCGGTTTCGATTTCACTTGGCGTTGTGTCATTAGTTAAATACAGCGTTACTAATGGCTCAAAGTTATCATTTCCTTTAGGTACCGCGCTCAAAATTCTGTCTTTATACTCAAGTGCCATCTTCGTTGTGGTAACTGGTGGTACCAAATTCGGCATGGCTATCGCCCGCCTAAAACATCTTGCGGTCGCGGGAACAGTTTCCAGTAGCATATCTCCGTCTCTAAAGTGAAGATGCCAGTCATCAGGGGTTTGAATTGTAAGTGTGCGCATTAAAAAACTACCTATGAACTGAATTTAGAATTGAGGTACCAAGTTTTGGCATGTGAATTATGCCTTAACTGCGACAATTATTCATACATTTATTAGTGTCACTAACTGACATCCTTTAGCGTATAGCTTTTTCAAGCTGGATATTTCAATGGAAATTTATGTTCATTTACATCCATCAATGACTTATTTTTGCAATAAATTTGTAATCGATTGGACAAAAAAAGTTCATGTTTATGTCACATGTACTGACTAATGTAGGAGTTTTAACTCCAAGGATGTCAATAATAATGAAACCGAGAAAACAATTTATAAAAGCAATTTTAGCATCTGCTATTATTACCACCTTGTCCGCATGCAGTCTTGATGGTGATGATGGCGCTACCGGTCCCACTGGTCCAGCTGGTGCTCCAGGCGCAGAGGGCGCCCCTGGTGCTCCTGGCGCACAAGGCGCTGATGCTCCTTCTACTCTCAATGCGACTTTGATTGGTCGTGCAGTATTGAATACTTCTGATCCAGAAGGTGCTGCCGAAATAGTTGCCTATCAAGCCTCTAAGGGCTGGGTGTATGCTGTTAATGCGTCGGTTGATCCTGCAGTAGTCGAAATTATAGACATCAATAGTTTAGATGCTATTGCACTCACCCCAAACGCAGAAGGCATCATTACAAACACCAATGTTGATTCAGCAATTACTCTTGACCTTGCGTCTGATAGTGTCACCGGTGAAGCCAACAGTTTAGCGTTTGATAATAATAATGAAGTGTTAGCCGTCGCTGTAGCAGCTGAGACTGGCACTCGTGGCGTTGTCGCATTTTATGATGTAACGGGCGCAGCGCCGGTATTTATAAAAACAGTAGAAGTTGGCTTTTTACCCGATAATGTAGTGTTCACCCACGATGGCACAAAAGCAATCGTCGCGAATGAAGGAGAGCCTGCGGACGATTATAGCGTTGATCCAGAGGGATCTGTTTCAATCATCACACTTACCAATGGGGTACCGGCTGATGATGATATTGAACTAACCTTTGAAGGCTTTAACGATGAGCAAGTAAAACTTGAAGAACAAGGTGCAGTTTTTGCAAATCCAGATGGCCGAACAATTAACGGCAATCTATACACTGGGTCTGTTGCGAAAGATTTGGAGCCAGAATATGTAGCCGTTTCAGAAGACGATACACTTGCTTTTGTTGCTATTCAAGAAAACAACGCGTTGGCAATTGTAGATTTAACAACCAATACACTTAGTAATATTATTGGCTTAGGTTTCAAAGATTGGGGAAGCTTACTTCTTGATGCATCAGACAGAGACGATGGTGTAAATTTAAGAAACTATCCGGGTCTTTATGGAATGTATCAACCTGACACTATTGATAGCTATAGTTGGAACGGGGCTAACTTCATTGTAACTGCAAATGAAGGCGATGGTAGAGAATACTTCTTTGACGTAGCAGATGAAGCCGCCTGTGATGCTGCTGGTGGATTAGACTATGATGAAGACGATGGATGTTTGGCCTTTATTGACGAAATTCGTGTTGAGGATTTAACCCTAGACGCAAATTTTGATTACGTAAATAATGACGATAACGATATTGGTCGTCTATTGGTAACCACTTTTAAAGGCGCTACTGACAACAGTACTGATGGTTCAGGAACCTATAACGAACTATATACCTATGGCGCACGCTCATTCACCATATGGGACACTAACGGATTAGTCGTTTATGATTCTGGCGATGATTTTGAGCGTATAACTGCATCTATTTTTGGTCCATTATTTAACAACAATAATGATGAAAACGAAGGTGATACTCGTTCAGATGCCAAAGGCCCTGAACCTGAAGCGCTAGCCCTCGGAGAAATCGACGGGCGTAATTATGCGTTTGTGGGTCTAGAGCGCATGGGCGGAGTGATGGCTTATGACATAACTAATCCTTATAACGTGCAGTTCGTTAGCTACTTTGCTAACCGAGGTGTCGCGGAAGGGGCAGAAATTACGGGTGATTTAGCGCCAGAAGGCATGTCATTTATTAGCGCTGATGACAGCCCTACAGGAGAGCCACTATTAATTATTGGTAACGAAGTTTCAGGAAGCGTACAAATTTATCAAGTTACTCCTGAGTAAATCTAATTTTATGCAAATGAAAAAGGCGCTGATGCGCCTTTTTTAGTTTTATTTCTGCTTACTGATCGAACTAACTTCTATACAAATATTTAAGAAAACAAGTGCCAGCATAAAGACTAAAACGATACTAGATTCAAATCCCAGAAATACATCTTTCTCACCCAGAAAGTATGCGGTTAACATACCTGGGAGGATAGCCAGTTGAGTTCTTGAGAGTGTGATTTTTGATCTATAAGACACTATTTGCCTACCCTAAGCAAAATTGCTTGTCTATTGCAAACCCTATCATCCCTACAGAGCAGGTTACCATTTTACAAACTTCATCTGATATTACTTTCATATAAATCCTTTTAATTAAAATATTAGCGCTCGAATATTCTACAAACAAAAACATTTAAGCGGGTACACAGTACAATATCCAATTCATGAGGAAATTGTACTTTATATCAATATCAAAAATACTCATTAGCCATGTAATTTCTGATATCTGAAAACACCTTAAACAATCACTCTAATGATAATATTTATCGAGACTTATCTAGTGAGATAAACACTTCTTTCAAGCTATACCCCCCAGTTTTGAGGATTTACCTTTCAATGCTTATTTTCAGAAGCTGTTGCCTGAATATTTCATTGCAAAATAAATTCACTGTTTTACTTTGTGGGAAAACTAACTGCTGATACTCTGTTGCTATGACAATAGCGTTATTAAAAGTCGCTAACTCGAGACTGTTTTATCAAACAAAATATATTTATATTGAAATAAAGTGGTAAGTGAATAGTTCAAATAAATATGTAGTACCATCAAGGAATTTTAGTAGTGTCGGCTCCTATTTTTACAGACGAAAAATATAATATAAGTATCAATAATTTAGTCCAGTCTCCCTCGGCATTAGTCAGGTTTGCAGTCTCTATGATGGACAAATTGCTCGGCATTTCAAAAATGAATGAGCTCTATCATGAACATCAAATGCAAGGTTTAAGCAAGGAAGACTTTGCCGATAAACTAATTGATATCTTATCTATTGACGTCAAGGGAATTAAAGAATTTCAAGCAAGAATTCCCGCCACCGGCCCCGTTGTTATCGCCAGTAATCACCCTTTTGGTGGCATAGAAGGCGTTATACTCGCGCGAGCGATTGGTCAAGTGAGACCAGACCTTAAAGTATTGGCCAATAAAGGATTAGGAATATTCAAAGAACTGCAAGATTACTTTATATTTACCAACCCACTTTCAGAAAACGATCCCAAGAATGGCCCCTCATTGAGGGCTTGCATAAACCATGTGAAACATGGCAACGCCCTACTTTTATTCCCTTCAGGCCGCGTATCCTATTATCAGAGTCAACATAAAGCCATTCGTGAACATACTTGGAATAAAATTGTAGGGAGGTTAGTGAGCATTGATGGCGCTAAATACCTTCCCGTATTTGTATCTGGAAGTAACAGCAAATGGTTTTATCGTTTAGGGAGAGTATATTTTCGCTTAAGAATGCTGATGCTGGCGCGAGAACTGTTGAATAAAACCAATGCAAACATACAAATAGACTGCGGAAACCCAGTACAAGGAAAGCTCATTACTGGCAAAACCTATGAGGAAAAGTCAGCGTTATGTCGAGGTCTTTCATACGCATTTGATTCCAGTTGGAATTACCAGTGGCCAGCAGACCAAACAGCACGGCTCCAAGATTTAATGACGCCAGTGAGTGCTGAATTGATCGAAAGCGAAATCGCATTATTGCCCAGTAATCAGAAGTTAGTAGAACACAATGAATACAGTGTCTATTTTGGGCATCAACAACAAATTCCTCAAGTGGTAAATGAAATTGCCCGGTTGAGAGAGTTGGTTTTCCGCCAACATGACGAGGGCAGCGGGCAGCCGCTTGATACAGATAAGTTTGATGCTACCTATACGCACCTGTTTATTGTAAAAAACAATCATAAAATAATGGGCGCCTATAGAATGGGGCAAACTGATATTTTATTAAAAAATGAAGGGTTAAATGGCCTTTACCTTAACAAAATGTTTGAATTTTCAAAAAGCTTCATCAATCGACAGGAGCCATGTTTAGAAATGGGTCGCTCATTTTTAATCCCCGAGTTTCAGGGTTCGTATTTAGGGTTACTAATGTTATGGCGAGGAATAGCATCCTTCGTTGCTCAACATCCTAGATACAGAACCTTGTATGGAACTGTTTCGATCAGTAAACTATATAGTCCGAAAAGCGTTAAACTTATTGAATCTGTAATGATCAAAGAGGTAAACAAAAAGCATGTTGCACCCAAAAATGGATTTGATTTCAATATTCATCCTGAGCTTCATTGCCTGCATACTCATTGCGATTTATCACGACACTTAACAATATTTATGAATGCCATTGAAATAGATGGAAAGGATATCCCTATTTTAGCCAAACAATATCTTAAGATGGGTGCGAAATTTCACGCTCTTGGTATCGATAAAAGTTTCAATGACACACCCGGTTTATTGCTCAGTGTGCATTTGCCAAGCGCCGCACCAAAGCAGATGAGAATGTATATGGGAGAACAAGCGTTTGAGCAATATCTCAGTTACCAGTAAATTTACCTCTCGATACGGTGATAGCTAGATCAATAGGTTTGAGAAAACTAAAAATAAAACCTCACAGCTACAGAGCCGGTTACTGTGGATGTACTTCCCATTACGCTATCAAAATTACTGTACTCGATACCTGACATCAGCTTAAGCTTGTGCCCATAAAAATAATAATTCAAACCCAGATAAATAGCTTGATGTTCGTCACCGCGCTCAAAGCCTTCGGGAACAGCCCTTCGGTCGTATCGATTCAGTAATCGTATACCATTATCTTGGTCTGAGCCTGTCCAAGTATATCTGCCCACCATTTGAAGTTTGTCTGTAAGCATGTAGTGCGGCATCAATACTAAACCATAAACGTCGCCTTCAGCTTCGGGTAGTGCCGAGGCATAAATTATATCAGTTATAAGACCCAGCCGACCAAACTGAGACTCTGAATTAAGTGACATAACGTGCTCATATGGCTGAACATCATTATTGCCAGGGTCACCAGGATTATATAAATAGTCGAATCGCACCTCTGTATTTTCACTTATTTGTTTAGCCGCATTCGCTTGCAGTAATGTCCCACCTTCTAGCGTAGGCAATCGCATGTCTTCTTCCGTATTTCCATTCAACACACCCCCACCCAACGTCCAGTCACCGGTTTGGTGCTCTAGATATATCCCCCCCAAATTATCCATGAAAAATCGAGAGGTCAGTTGGGAGCGTTCCAAGGTTATTATTTTGTTTGACGAGGTGCTATCCTCTCGGGTTAAAGGATTACGCCGCAGTTTACCAAAGGATATTTCTGTATTTTCTGACCACTTATACGAGAATGAAATAAAATCAAAGTTTTCGATGGTGTCGTCTTGATCATCTCTTTTCATGTTGAAATCAAAGCCGAACGTCCACTTTTCGTTGAAATTTACATCGGCACCCAAACGAACACGCCTATGCTCCCAACTGCTGTCCTGAGAACCATCACCGTCAACATTGAAGCCTTGGCCGTGATATCTCCCGCGAAGCTTTATCGACAATTCAGATTTATTTTCCGTATCGCCATAAATAACTGCATTGTCCCATATTTGGTCGTAAGTTGATTCTGAAGAACTGTTAGCCATCGAGTGATAACTTGTTACAGTCAGTAAACCTGTTAATAAAAGTAAATGTGGATGTTTTAAATTTCTACAATTAATACTCATTTCTCGCATCTATATTTGTGGTTTAATCAGCCAACTTTTCAAAAGGCTATTTTGATTACATTTATCCAATAAATACAACTAAAGTTGATAATAGGTTTACTTAAATGAGTCCAATAATTTAATTGATGCATTTTCAAACAATGGTGTCTATTATTTAATTAAAGAGATCAATAAGGCTAATTACCATGGATAGTTTTGATTATTTTTTGATCGTGCTTGGCATCATACTGATCATCATTGGTTTGTTTTTATTTGTCGCTGGAAAAACAGACTCGAAGATTGCCAATCAAGTAGAAGGTTTTGGAATAAAAATTAATGTGAGTAACCCCTCAGTGTTGCTCATTATAATGGGTGTTGGCTTGGTGCTTATTCCACGTTTATTGCCTTCCAGTACTTCCACTGAGTCATTACCAGTAGTTATGAATAATCCAAATCAAAATCGAGTGACTACAAACAGCCCTGTTAAAAACGAGCAACGCGAACCAGAGTCGGTTGTATCGGCACAACCCGAACAAACTCAAAGCAATCAGCCTATACAACGAAAATTTTTCCCTGAAGGTAACTGGGTTCTCGCCCAGTATGAAGAAAACGGCATTGACCTTTCCTACATGATTTCAGGTAACGCCACCTTTTCTCAACGTTCTCACGATAAACAGTCTTGGCAATTTCAAATGCAATCAGTCGATATGTGGGGAAACCCCTTATTCTATGACTATCAGGGAAATATTAGCGCAACCGCGAATGGTTATCTTATTGAAACGGAAATGAGTAACGACCCAGCTTTTATCAGACAAGCGCCTGTAAACCTTGTAATGAAAATGGACCCTTCAGGTCTGTTGCATCTTGAGTATGTGTTCAATGGCTCGCAAATAATCATGCATTTTGCTAGGTAGTTTGCACTATTTAGACCGCAGATTTCCGAGCGATAATTGAATTGCCGTTACGCAGTGCGATTCAAATAGGTGATGGTGGCAGGGGCATATCCAAAAAATTCAGGAACGGCTTTATTTTGCATTCCACACATTATTTTTATTAGGGCAAAGTGATGAATTGCATGGCTGCTAACAAAAACTAGTTCTCGCTCCAGAGTCGATTGACAGGTGGTGGAGCAAGTGCGACTCACGTCAATTTCGGTGGTAATACCTAATGGTTTGTCCAACCACTCGTCTGATAAATTGTTTAACCAATTTATCAAGTTTTCAAGAGACTGCATCGCACTGCAAGGAGAATGCTCAATATCATTATGTCTATTGCGTTTATTGTAATCTACATGACCTTGTTGGTGACCGTCCATAAGCGCAATAAAATGGTCGACAATATGACGAATATGAGTACCAATACTGCTAGGGAAATGAGGGGGTAGTTTCTTCTGATATTCTTCAGCGTTTAACTCGCTAAGTAAATCGATAGCTTGTCGCAGAATAACTGCATAACTGTTTGACATTATATTCCCTATTACAACTGTGTTACAAAGCCGTGCTTTTAGACATTAGAGCGTGTCATTCACACGCACCTCTGCTAGAGCAAATTTAGTTATTATTGTAGACCTTTAATATGGTGGAAAAATTACAAAATATAAATTCCCATTACTTTTTAGCATATTTTTTTGTAATTCTCTGAAAATTTCGCAGTAAATTCCCAATTTTTTTAAATTATGTCCGCATACGTATTCAAACCAAGAAATTTGTTATACTTTGGTACTATTATGATAACCAAAAATTAACAAACTATTATGACAATTCCAATTCAACAATATTTGCCCGACGCTAGCCGACTTGTACTTGGTTGCATGAACATTGGTGGTGGGTGGAATGATAACCCAGTTAGCAAAGACGACGTAAATCAGGCCTCTGATATTATCAGCTGTGCACTTGAAAATAATATCAACATTATCGACTTAGCGGATATCTATACATTTGGTAAAGCAGAAAAAACCTTAGGGGAGTTATTTAAGCGAGAACGCTCACTACGCCATCATTTAATTATTCAAAGTAAAATTGGCATAAAACTGAGCCATCAATTTGAAATTAATCACTACAATTTATCCGCTCAATGGATTACACAATCGGTAGATGACTGTATAAAGCGATTACACGATAACAATTTAGACATTCTTTTTTTGCACAGACCCGATCCCTTGATGCAACTCGATGAAGCTGCTAATGCACTAAGCAAGCTATACGAACAAGGAAAATTTGAATATTTGGCAGTATCAAATATGCATGCTGGTCAAATCGCATTTTTACAAAGCGCGTTGAGTTTCCCGATCATCGCAAATCAATTAGAAATGAGCTTACTAAAGCATGACTTTGTCACCGACAACTTAACGGTCAACATGTCAGAAAACGCAATGAATGGTTTTCCCCGTGGAACTCTTGAATTCTGTCAGCAATCGAATATCCAACTTCAAGCTTGGGGCTCGCTGGCACAAGGAAAGTTCAGCGCGGAGCATCAACACGAATGCACTAAGTTAGAAAAAACCAGATTACTCTGTCAGCAACTCGCGAGTCATTATGGCACTAAACCTAATGCCATTGTGCTTGCATGGCTGTTGAAACACCCTGCCCATATTCAACCTGTTATTGGGACTACGAACGTCTCTCGTTTGAAGGACGCGTCTGATTCAGTAAACGTTGAACTAAGTAGGGAGCATTGGTATGAGTTATTAGAAGCAATAAGGGGTCAACCTGTGCCCTAAGCCAGATTAAGCCTCTAGAAGTAAGTATAGGTCATGAACATGTTGTGCTAAGTATGTCGCTTAGGCCGCAAGATAAAATGCTCGTGGCGTAAAACCTAGTTTAACTATCGTATGGAAATACATATGAATATGAAATTAAAAAGTTCTTTAGTATCTGCGCTGTTATCGAGCGCGCTGTTACTCACAGCTTGTTCCAAACCCGCTCCTGACAATACTCAATCGACCGAAGAACGCAACGCGAACGAAGTAATTGACGAACCTCAAGCTATAATACCGAAAAAAGATTACCTTACTCGTGATATCAAAGAGGAAGTTTTTTATTTCGTTATGCCCGATCGTTTTCATAACGCAAATACTGAAAATGACAACGGCGATCCAAACAAGCCAATTTCCTACGGCGGTCTTGACCCGACTTCTAAATGGGCCTTTCATGGCGGTGATATCGCAGGCTTGGAAGCCAAACTTGATTACTTGGAAGAAATGGGTGTCACTTCTATTTGGATGACACCCATCTTAAGAAACAAAGCGGTACAACCTGATGGTTTTGGGCATCACGGTTACTGGGTGGTCGATTTTACGGAAATTGACCCTCATTTTGGCAGTAATGACGATTTAAAGAGCTTAATAGCGGCCGCTCACGAACGTCACATTAAAATATTCTTTGACATTATCACCAACCACACTGCGGATGTCATTAAGTATAAAGAATGCCACGACCAAGAAGGAAACTTTTTGAATCCAGATCAGAAAGGTTGTCCATTTATCAGTACTGAAGAGATGAAAGGAGGTAAAGGTTATACTCCCTTTGTTCTTGAAACCGAGAAAAATGTAAAAGTACCGTCTTGGTTGAACGACCCTAAATATTACAATAATCAGGGTGACTCGTTTTGGGAAGGCGAAAGTGCGGTTAAAGGAGACTTTGTAGGCTTAGACGATTTAGACACCAGTCAGCCAGAAGTCATAAATGGTTTAACAGAAGTATTTAAAGACCTAATTTCAGAGTTTCGTCCTGACGGTTTTAGAATAGATACAGTAAAACATGTTGATATCGAGTTTTGGCAATCGTTTGGTCCAGCGATTGTTGAACACGCTATATCAATTGGACTACCAGAGTTCTTCATATTTGGTGAAGTATACGATGGCAGCCCAGCAGGTTTGAGTAAATTTACAACCACAGGCAAACTTCCATCTGTATTGGATTTTGGCTTTGCATTCAATGTAAGAGACGTTGTACTGTCTAATAAAAACGTATCCAAACTGAGCACGCTTTTTGACAACGACGACTATTATAGAGATGGCGACTCGGATCCTAATGACCTTTTGAACTTTATTGGCAATCACGACATGGGCCGAGTGGGCAATGCAATTAACAATGGATTACCGAATATTAGCGATGAAGAGAAGCTGGCAAGAAGCAAATTGAGTCACGCCTTAATGTTTTTTTCTCGCGGTGTTCCAGTGGTGTACTATGGTGATGAACAAGGTTTCACAGGTGATGGTGGCGACGTAGACTCTCGCGAAAATATGGACCCATCTCTGGTTGATAGCTATAACGATAATGATCTGATAGGCACTGAAAAAACGACCGCCGATAGCAATTTTGATCGCTCTCATCCTCTTTATGTCAAGTTACAAGAATTGGCTTTGATCAGGCAAACATACCCCAGTTTAAAACATGGTGAACACATTAATCGGCTGGCCGACGACTCAAAACAAATTTACGCATTTAGTCGAGTTAGCGCAGAAAACCAAGTAGATCACATGGCCATCTTCAACTTTTCAACAAAGCGCCAACAATTAAGCACCAGTGTAGGAAACCTTACATATAAGAAAATTGCAGGCAGTGACGATAGTTCTCTTTCTCAAAGTGGTGATCAATTGCAACTCGAGCTCGCACCTTTAAGTTATGTACTACTTCAATCAACTCAACCTATCGCTCAATCACGTATTCGCGACATTATGTTACGAGACAGCTATCGGAATGATGGGCGCGTATTTTTACCAGTAAATCTAGGCTTTTCTAATCCTGAACAATTTAATTTGGCTCGAGTGGAGTTTTACGATGTATCTGAACCAAATAAGAGAGAGCTAATCGCATTTGACACCACTGCGCCTTACAGAGCTGTTCTAACACCAGAAATAGCAAAAGAAATCACAAAAATAGAAATACAAGCCGACAATTTTTCTGGCCAGACTTTGTCTAAAAGCTTCGAATTAATGTCTAGCAACTAGTTATTGATATTGGAAGCTTCCCTTGCAAACGGGAAGCTTTAATAGAACCATCGAAAAATAACGGATTCTGCATTTAGATGCAGGGTCTTTACATCTCATTTAACGAAGTGGTTATTCTTTCTATTCATATATTAGATCTAAGTCAAAACACCGACTCTCTCTTGTTGTTAACATTGACGTTACCTATTTATTTTTAGTATCAAAGTAAGATTTTCCTGCCAATGTATTCAAAAGTCTTAAACTATTTGAGCGACAGCTCTATTGGTACTAAAATCAAATTGCTTATCTTTCCACTTGCAATTTTGCCTTTAATTGCACTTAGCTATATTGTTTTATCAGTATCAGAACAGGCCCTCATAAACCAGGTAGACGAAAATACTAGGGCAAAATTATTAGACGTCAGCTATCAAATACAATCTACTTACGATTTATCCATTACATCCCTTTTGGGAGAGTTGAATACACTCGAATACCTAATGGCCCAAAAAGGCAAGCCACAAATTATTGATAATAAACTCTCGTTGGTATCCGAAGACAACACAACTGTTGTCAACCAAAGTAACGCTGTCATCACCGAGTTTTCAAATATGTTTAGTGACCGCGCTACCATTTTCCAAGTAATCGGTAACGAGGCAGTAAGAGTTTCCACTAATATTAGCTTGGAAAACGGAGAGTCTGCTGTGGGAACGACTGTGTCCAGAGAAGTATTTGATACTGTGGTAAACAATCAACAGAAATATGTCGGATTTGCCGATGTAATTGGTACTCCATACCTAACCGTATATTCGCCATTATATAATCAAGCAGGTAACGTTATCGGCATCGTATTTGTTGGAATTAAAGAAGTAGAGTTGTTCGAGCAAATCATAACAAAGTTAAACAATTTGACACTTGGCCAGTCTGGCCAAGTATTTATCGTTGATGAAAAAAGTCAATGGATTGTTAAACCTGACTTATCTAAACTCAAACAATTCACAAGTGAAAGAGAAGTATTAGACGAGTGGTTTTTTCGTACAAACCCAAATTACCTTTCTCCATCTGTATATGAGTCTTTTGAAAATGGCATATTATTAACCCAGTGGTATTTAAAAGTGCCAACTCTCAACTGGACGTTAATTGCCTATGTCTATCCAGATGAATTCATGGAGCCACTGAATCAAACACGTGATAGTCTGATTATTACGGTCATATTTTTAACCATTTTAATTGCTATATTCACACACCAAGTCGGTAAAAGGATCTCGATAAAAGCACGACGCTTAAGTGCTCTTGCTCAACCTATCAAAGATAATAACCTAGCGCAGGCGCTGACTTTATCTACCAAGCTTGCAAACAAGAAATTTGAACATGATGAGTTTCACATTATTGCCAATGCACTTTATGATGCCATTCACGACCTTAATATAAATCAATCGCAAATTATTGAACTAAAAGAGAGATATAGGCAGTTTTTCGAAGTTAATACTTCAGTAAAGCTTGTTATTGAACCAAACACTGGGGCCATATTAGAGGCAAATTCGGCGGCAGTGGAGTTTTACGGATATTCACATAACACAATAACGTCTATGAATATTGCTGATATAAACTGTTTAACTGAACAAGAAATTATTAATGAGCGAAACGCTGCCCTCTCAGAACAACGCTTATATTTTGAATTTAAACATAAATTGGCGTCTGGGGAAATTAGAGAAGTAGATGTTTACTCTGGTCCAGTCGAGGTAAACGGAAAAACGTTATTATTTTCAATCATTCACGATGTCACTGAGCAAAGATCTCAAGCCAGAGAATTAGAAGACGAACGGTTTAGGCTACGATCAATAATTGAGGGCACAGATGCAGCCATTTGGGAATGGAATGATATCAGTCAAACCGTAAGGCTGAATGACAAGTGGTTAACACTATTAGGCTATGAAAAGCTCCCTTCCCAAGAAATCACTGCAAATGCGTGGCGTTCTAGAATACACAAAAACGACCTGCCTCTTTTCGAAAAGGAGTTTGGCAAACACTTAAATGGCGAAACTGATAAATTTAGCATCACTTTACGACATAAAAGCGTTTCTGGTAAGACGTTGTGGATCAGACACAATGGAAGACTTATGGACGCTTCCAAAAATTCAAAAAAAGTATTGTACTGTGCTTCTGTGGATGTAACCGAGTTGAAAGATAAAGAGCAACAGGCACTTCATTCGGTCGAAAAATTCGAAGCTATTGCGAATTCAACTATGGCTGGCGTTTTGTCATTAGACAAAGATGGTAAAGTGACTTATATCAACGACCAATTTATCCACATTTTAGGATTTGATATCGACGAATTATCCAACTTGGATGACTGGATAACTCAAGTGACACAAAATGACAAAGATCAAGCAATATTATCAAACCTAATGAAACAAGGGTTGATAGAACATGCTTTTGAATTAAATCTAGTATGTAGAGATGGTAGCTCAAAAGACATCATGTTTTCAATTACAAGTTCCAAGTACTCGTCCGTGGCTACCTTTGTCGACATAACAGAGCAAAAAAGAAGAGAAAATACCATCCAGTATGTTGCTAATCACGATACGTTAACCGGCCTGTTTAACAGGGCGTCTTTTACAAAAAATCTAAGCCTTGCACTCAACAAAGCGGCGATAAATAACCAGAAGATTTGCATTTTGTTTATGGATTTAGACGGGTTTAAACAAATCAATGACAAGTACGGTCATGACGCTGGCGATAAAGTACTACAGATTGTCGCAAACAGAATGAGCGCAGAAATACGAGTAGATAGAGGCAGCGATAATATTGCTAGGATAGGTGGCGATGAATTTACTGCCATGCTAGTCGATGTTAAAAATAAGGTATATTGCGAGCGCATTATTAATAGAATAATACAATCTATTGATTGTCCTATAATGTTTAACGAAGCCGTGCTAGAAGTGACCGTAAGTATAGGCGCTCTTATAGTCGAACCGACCTCAGAGTTGCCCTCTGAGATTGTTTTACGCAAAGCGGATCAAGCCATGTATGTAGCGAAGAATTCTGGTAAGAATAAATTTGTGTGGTTTGATAATCAAGTATAAAACACGTAAGGTATCACCGATACAAATGTGAAAACTACATCAAATTCGCCAAGCGCACATAGGTACGCTTGGTCTACTATAATCTGGCGTAAATTATAACTGGAAAAATTCTCGTCTGAGGTCTCTATCCGTATTAAACGCACCACCTAAAGCAGACGTTTTTGTAAACGAATTTGTGTCTTTAACGCCTCTAGCCTTAACACAATAATGAGCCGCGTTTATGCTTACTGCAACGTCTTTGGTACCGGTTAAAGCTTGTAGAGCAACCATAACTTGCTGTGTTAACCTTTCCTGAACCTGAGGTCTTTGTGCAAAGAAGCTCACCAAACGGTTGATTTTACTTAGCCCTATTACTGTTTGATTAGGGATGTACGACACTGTTGCGGTGCCATCAATCGTCACAAAGTGGTGTTCACAAGTGCTGGTCAAACTGATATCGGTCACCTGCACTGGCTGCTCTATACTCATTTTATTTTCAATTTGAGTGATTTTTGGAAAATTAGAATAATCTAATCCAGAAAAAATCTCATTAACGTACATTTTTGCTATTCGATTAGGCGTGTCTTGGAGACTGTCATCATTAAGGTCTAACCCTAGAACATGCATAATCTCGTTCATGTGATTTTTAATCTTTGCTCGTTTTTCTTCGTTAGTTAACCCGTTATCAACCATGGGTGTCTCGAGACCCGAGGCAATTAATGCTTCACGAACCATTTGAGCCTGAGGTGACAATTTACTACTTTTGGCACTGTGTATTAATATTTTTTCGTTTGCTAACATTCTTTATCCAGTCTGATTTTTAATAGGTTATACGCACAAATATGTACCTGGTTTACCCTTGTTACGGCAATTTACTGAAAAATTAAAATATTTTAATTTTTGAACCAATGCATCATCCTAAATACGTCTCTTAAGTCTATATCTCGCTAAATCCAATATCTTTTAACCTGCGTATACTTTACGCTTTACGATGCTATCTTGCTTAGCATCTATGTTAACTCTTATTTCTATAAAGGAATTATAATTCAAAAATGACAGCTCCAATTTTAATAACCGGCGGTGCCCAAAGGCTTGGTTTGGCTATCGCTGAAGATCTGCTCGCTAAAGATTACGATATAATTATAACATACCGAACCAAAAAACCATCGGTCGATGCTTTAATTAGTCTCGGTGCTACTGCTATTCATGCTGACTTCTCTACAAATAATGGCGTTGAAGAATTCATCAGCAAGTTAAACAGTAAAACTCACCTGTTGCGAGCCATTATTCATAATGCTTCTGATTGGGTTAGCGAAAAATCTGACTCAAATTTAGACGTTTTGTTCAACAAAATGATGCAGGTTCACGCAAACGCGCCTTATATCATCAATATGAAGTGTCATAAAATGCTTCAAGATCCCAGTGATATCATTCACATGACGGATTTTGTGCAAGACAAAGGCAGCAAAAAGCATATAGCATACTCGGCTAGCAAGGCTGCGCTGCATAATTTGACTTTGAGCTTTTCTGCCAAGCTTGCGCCGAGAACGAAAGTGAATTCCATCGCGCCTTCACTACTGATGTTCAATGAGCACGACAGTGACGAATACAAAGAAAAAGCGTTATCGAAATCTCTTATGGGAATTGCTCCGGGGGCATCGGAAGCTGTAAATGCTGTAAAATATTTATTGAATAGTCGCTACATCACAGGCCAAGTATTGCATCTTAATGGGGGAAGGCACTTGAAGTAGTGGATAAAAACAAGAGGAATACGTTTAAAAATACACACGAAAGTTAAAACTTTACACACAAAAAAGCCTTAGAGATGCTATTCATGCTGTTTGTTTTTTTTGCTCAAGTGAACTCAAGATTTGAAATCAATCACCGCGTCACCTATATAAACAATAATGCCATTCATGCCGTGCCTAGTAGCAGTTTATTTTTATTTTTAAAATATTTGGGAATAAACCCTTTTACTCATTCGTTACTACTACAGTCGGTCTTTAAATGTCTCATATTCGAGAGTGTTGACGCGCGGTCTTGCAATGGAAACATTCGTTTATTAAAGATCCCTTTTTGGAAACTAAGTAGCTTGTGAGGATTAATAATGAAAATGCAAAAGCGATATATCTTAAGTTCAATATTAGCTACATCCATGCTTTATGCATGCGGTGGCTCAAGTGATACTGGGACTGAAACATTGCCTGTTATGTCGACTGGTTCACTTTCTGTGTCGATTGTTGGCTTACCAATGGGCACCGAATCAAACGTTTCGGTCAGCGGCCCAAGCGGATTTTCAAGCGAGGTAATCGAAAGTACAACCTTGTCTAATTTAGCACCGGGCACATATACAATAACAACTTCTCCAGTCTCAGCGGGTGATATTGAATTTGACGTGTTGCCTGCTAGCTTCTCGGTAACTGTTAGTGCCAATGGTGCAGTTTCGCAAGAGCTTGTTTACATGACCGATATTCAAACCCAGGGTGTAATAAGTAATTTTGGAAGTGTTTTTGTTAATGGGGTGCGGTTTTCTACCGATGACGCTACGTTTGAGACTGACGAAAATGATAATGCCAGTGAAGATGACCTTTCAGTGGGTATGAACGTGGCTTTAACAGGGCGCCAAACTGCAGATGGTTCAATCAACAGTGCTAGTAAAGTAACTCATTCCGCGCACGTAGAAGGCCCACTGGATACAATTTTGCTGGGAGATAGTCAGCTAATTGTTTTCGGGCAAGTGTATGAGGTCGATTCACGCACCGTTTTTGATGATGTCACCTTAACGACCCTACAAGTAGGCGATATTGTGGAAATCAGCGCTATCAAAAGTACCGACAGCAAATGGATTGCAACTTATGTCGAACTTGAAAATGATGCGGACTCGTTCAAATTAAATGGTGAGGTTTCAAATCTCAATTCTGTAGACCAATTATTTAATCTAGATAATGTAATAATCGATTACTCACAAGCCGATGTAGAAGGTCAGTTGGCTAATGGACAGAAAGTAAAAGTAGAATCAAACCAAGGACTTATAGAGGGTGTAATTAATGCGGATAGCGTTGAGCTCAGAGATGATGAAGATAATAACGATTTAGATCGCAAATCCATCGATGGAATTATCAGCGCTTTGGGCGAAAATCAGTTTGATATTAGTGGCAGAACAGTTGTGTGGAACGAAAGCACTAATTTCATTGCAGGCACCAGCGAAGAGTTAATCATTGGTGCAAGAGTGAAGTTAGAAGGCTTTAAAACTGAGACAGGCCTTGTAGCTGAGCGAATTCGTTTCGACAAGCAAAGTGAGCTTGAAGTTGAAGGCGCATTACAAGCCGTTGATTTAGACCGCAGTACGGTAACAGTTGTAAATACTGAATTTTTTGTCGATGAATTTAGTTTATTAAAAGATGACTCTGAATTAGAAGTAAGACGTTTCAGTTTAGACCAACTTAATGTAGGTGACCTAGTTGAAATTGAAGCGTTTTTGAACGGCGAAACATTAGTGGTGAAGGCCCTAGAGCGTGAACAAGTCGTTGGCGGTGGCAATGAGGAGGATGATGACGCTAAACTCAAAGGACAAATTACTTCAATTGATGGTACGACGTTGGAGTTACAGAACACGCTTATATCTGCGGGTTTATTTACAGAGTTTGAGCTAGGTGATGCTGATGTATCCGCAGATGTATTCTTTGCTAACTTAGTAGTGGGTGATTGGGTTGAAGTTGAAGGAATCACACAGGTAGATGGTAGTATTCTTGCTACTGAAATAGAAACCAGTAGTGCAGATGGCGAAAATAGCGATGATTTGTCGGGCAGTGTTGAATTTGAAGGTGTCATTGCTAACTTTGAATCCGCTGAATCTTTCACTGTTAACGGTCGTCTAGTCACAACTAATGACCGTACCTTTTTCAAAGGCAATGCTTTAGCTTTGCTGGCGGACGGTGTACGAATTGAAGTGTATGGTCGTGAAGCTGATAACGGTGATATTCTAGCAACGAGAATTGAGCTAGAAGACATGGACGATAGAGATGATTATGATTTTGAAGTCAAAGGCTTGTTAGACGCTGATGCCGCAAACGGTATACTGGTAATTAATCAGCAGGAGATCATATTTAATGACTCAACTCGTTTTTCAGATGGCAGTGTTGCAGACCTACTTCAGGGTACCTTTGTAGAGGTAGAGGTCATACTTGATGAAGACGGACTACTATTCGCATATGAGATAGACATTGAAGACCGTGAAAATGATGACACTGTCGATGTAGAGGGTGTTATTACTGAGGTGCTTGACAATAAAACAATCGTTGTAGCGGGTATCGATATTGTTCTAATCGAAAGTACTGAGTTTGAAAATGGCAATATAGACCGTATTGAAGTTGGCATGTTCGTTGAGGTTGAAGGACGCTTTAACGAAGAACAAATCCTTGTTGCCGATGAACTTGAATTTGGCGATGTGGAGCGAGACGAATTAGATGGCGTTATCGGACAAGTGCTAAGCGATACTCAATTTACGCTCGGTAACTTTACGGTGCAGCATGATCGATTTACAAGTTTTAAGGACGGCTCTGTAAATGATATTGCTGCCAATGTCGAAGTGGAAGTTGAAGGGTTTATCAACGATGAGAATATCTTTATTGCTGAAAAAATTGAATTTGAAGACGATTAATTAAAAGCAAACCATGACCCTAGTCGATGATATAATTGACTAGGGTCATTGCTTTATCTAGGATACAGAAAAAGGTAGAAGTGAATGAGACAAAGGAATGAGTATGCTAAGCGATAAGGTTTTCAGCCGCTTTCTGATATCTCTGGTTTTAGCCTTAAGCTTTGTTGGCGCAAGCAAAAGCGTTAAGGGTGAAGAGGCCGGAGGCTTTTCTTTTGACGGTGAGCTAGAGGCCTTTTGGGGCAATGATAACAACGTTGTTGTTGAGGAAATTGATTTAACAACGTCGACAAGTGACCATTTTTTCACTTTAAAAGGGAAAGGTGGATTCGACTATAACTTTGATCGCCAACATAGCGCCTCTGCAGCGCTGACTTATAGGGATAAACGTTATTCTTCCGCCGACCGCTTTGATTTGCGCACTATTCTATCTACCGTCGGGTATAAATTTAAACATGAACATTACACAATCAATGTAGATTATAGGCAAGCGGATGCAAAACTAGGGGGTAATGACTTTTTAAGTTTGACGCAATTTTCTCCATCAGCTTCATTTTTTCTCACCAAAAAGAATTTTTTTCGCCTAGCATATACCAGTATTGAAAAAGAGCTGGTAAATAATCCTGTGCGTGACGCAAAAAGCGATGAGTATGGACTTGATTACTACTTTTTCTGGAATGGTTTAAATGATTACTTTATTAGTTCAATTAGATTAAGACAAGAAGACGCACAAGATCCGATCTTTAACTTTGGGAGCTATCAATTACGATTAGCCTATAAAAAACGATTTGCGCTGATGGGCTATCGTTCGCGCTTAAGCTTAGATGCAAAATATCGGGAGCGGGATTTTGATACGAGCATTAACCCTTTGATTAACGCCTTCCGCGTTGATAAAAGAAGTTCACTAAGCGCGACAAATGAAGTAGAGGTTTTAAGCAATCTTTTTTGGACTTTAGAGCTTGAATACGTAAGCAACGATTCAAACTTAGCTTCTGCGGATTTTAGTGAAACTGAAATCACAAGTGGTATTTTGTATCAGTTTTAACGACTGAGCTATTGTTTTAAATCGGTCTTTGGCAGACGTGAACGTTGAGTGAGCGCGCCAAAACCATAGATTTCATCTTTCCCAGGTTCTCCAAGATCAATTGTGAGGCTCATTAGCTGACTTATGAGCTTTTGCTGTGAATCTTTGGTTAGTGGTTCTTCAGGTAACATGCTTAGAAATTTTGCGGTCACAAAAGGGGTGGCAAAAGATGTACCTGTCACATTAAGGTATCCTTCCTCAATTCCTGCTGCACGTACATTCACCCCATACGCTGCTATATCCACTTGCGTTCCCCACACTGCTCGTCGATAAACGAGTTGGTCTTCCGAAATTGCAGTTACCCCAACAACGCATTCATCAGCTGCAGGAAAGAGAGGCTTTGAATGCGGCCCATTATTACCCACTGCCGCAATAATAATGACGCCCTGTCGACAGTAGTCATCAATAGCAGATGACAGAATCATATTCGGAGGCCCGGCTAAGCTCATATTAATTACTTGAACGTCTTCTGATACAAGCCAGTCTAGAGACTTAATCAGGCTCTCTGTGGTAGTGATTTGACCGTTTACAGCGTCGTCAAAAAATACCGATGCAGAAAACACGTCGACATTACTGATTAAGCCTTGATATTCATCGCTGCTACCGACCAAGATACTCACTACTGAGTTACCATGAGAACTCTGCGATACGCTTGTATTTTCGACAAATTCTTTACTAATAATATTCAGAGATTGCAGCGCAGGGTGACTGGACTTTATTTGAGTATCAATAATGCCAACTTTCTGCTGATTAGGAGGTGATTGAATGCTCAATAGTTCATTTGGAAAAGTTCTTGCGCCGACTGCAATGTTATTTTCCTGAGAGAGCTCGTATATATGGTTCAGATCAACGGCTCTTTCGGCTGTATTCAAACTCATTATTAGCTGTTCGCGCTCCTCATCCCGTTTGAAGGTACTAGGCGCCTCTATACGTACTAAGCTTTTATTTAAACTTGGCATAAAGCGCTTACTGATAATGGAATAACCATTTGAAACTAGAAAGTCATCATCATTTTTCGAGATCAATATTAACCAATCGTCACTAAATACCTTTTCGATACTGGTATCGCTGGCTTTCTCTATAACTTGCTCTATTTCTCGACTAGTTTGCAACTCTAAAATGTCGTAGTTTGCATCAAAAGAAGATAGTTCGCCTATAAGCGCGACGTCATCTTCAACATCGTCTTCAACTTCATCCTCTGCGCCGTCTTCTACGTCTCCCTCAACGTCGTCTTCTAAGTCGTCTTCTACGTCATCTTCAACGTCGTCTTCTACGTCATCTTCAACGTCATCTTCAACGTCATCTTCAACGTCATCTTCAACGTCATCTTCTATGTCGCTTTCTACGTCATCTTCAACGTCATCTTCTATGTCGCTTTCTACGTCATCTTCAACGTCATCCTCAACGTCATCTTCTACTTCGTCTTCAACGTCGCTTTCTACGCCATCCTCAACGTCGCTTTCAACGTCGTTTTCTACGTCATCCTCAACGTCGCCTTCTACTTCGTCTTCAACGTCGCCTTCTACTTCGTCTTCAACGTCGTCTTCTACTTCGTCTTCTACGTCGCTTTCCACGTCATCCTCAACGTCGCTTTCCACGTCATCCTCAACGTCGTCTTCAACGTCGTTTTCTACGTCATCCTCAACGTCGTCTTCTACGTCATCTTCTACTTCGTCTTCAACGTCGCTTTCTACGTCATCCTCAACTTGTTTTTCTACATCTGTTTCCGTTCCAGTCATTCCGTAAAAAGGGAGTTGATTTGAATTAACTAATTTAGTGATGTAGCGAGTGAGTATTATGTCGGTATGTAGATTGATATAATTCGGTCTTTGTGCGGGTAAAAGATCATCTTTATTCTGGTCGATTTCGATTGCAACGCTGTGGGCTAACAAAGCACTTATGGAAAGGGCTAGCTGATGATATGATTTTAATATTCGCATATATGACTTTACCCGCGCTGCAAAAATAAAATAAAAATATTACTATCGGGAATAAAGCATATTGTTTAACGTTAGTAAAGTAGATTAGAGAGTAAAAAGAATGGAAACAGAAGCTCTGAAGATACTTATTTTAGAACGTCTTAAGGACCTCCGGCGCTTTGCATATTCGCTTACAAACGATATGAGTGATGCAGATGATTTGACTCAGATTGTCGTTGAAAAGCTACTGACAAAACCTATCCCCGATAATGTCATACCCTTATCTTGGATGTTTAGGGTTTGTAAAAATGCTTGGATAGATGAGCTTAGGTCAAGAAAAGTACGCAAAACCGATGATAGTATTGAGCTGACACAAATCGCTTCTGCAACGGAAATAAGTGGTGAAGAAGATAATTTTCAGCACGTGAAAATGGCTATTACTCAACTTCCTGAGCCTTATAAGGACGTTATTAGTTTGGTAATAATCGCAGGCCTTTCGTATGCAGAAACATCTGAAGTGCTTCAGATTCCTATAGGTACCGTCATGAGCAGAGTCGCCAGAGCGAGAATGAAATTGGTAAATGTTTTAAATGAGTATGGGGAGGCTTAGCAATGAAAAAGTCGGATATTGAGATGCTATCAGCCTACTTAGATAATGAGCTAGAAGATGCAGAACGCCAAAACTTTGAGGAGCGTCTAGCTAAAGACAAAGATTTAGCTGATGCTTTTGCAAAATATAGTTCAAACGATCAGTCATACAAACATGCCTTTACCGCTATTGATGAAACACCTATTCCAAATTCTATCTTGAGTTTGCTAGCGGAATCTGAAAAAGAAATTTCAGCCGATAGCCAGAAAAACATCGTTGAATTGAAAAATTGGCATGCTTCAAAATGGATGCCAATCGCTGCATCACTTTTAATTTTTGCTGTGTCCTTGCCTTTATTTTTTAAGATGAGTGAATTAGATTCTCCTACTTTAGCCACTGTGCTCAATAGCCAATCATCGGGTCAAACTATTGAGCTTGACGGTTCAATAACTCTGAATCTCGTCATGAGCTTCAATGATCAGCAAGGTCACTTTTGTAGAGAGTATATATTCACCCAACCTAACAACAGTGAACAGAGAGTGGCTTGTAAGATTGATGGCATGTGGCAGACACAGGTCATCGGGAAACTTGAAATGGTAAATGGCAATCATTATCAGGCTGCGGGCAGCGCAGGTTCCGAACAAATTGAAAGCTGGCTTGATGCGAACATGTCAGGCATACCCTTTGGCTTGGAGACTGAGCAGGAAATCTTGGAAAGTTTAGCTCTTGAACAAAACGGACAGTAAACACTTATGCCTTTCTATAGGGCGAAAGCGCTGTTTTATGGTTTAGGCAGTCTCCGACTCGTCAGTTATAAAAAAAGGAACACCTTCTTGCTCATAAAAAGCTCTCGGGTATATTGTGTCCTCTGAGCCATTTAGCAACGAGCTTTAATAACAATATTTATCAATAAATGTGAGCGACAATAGGATGTTCTTCGTGTGTGCGTGCGCAACTAAAAAAGGAGAACGTCAATTATGAAACAAATTTTCGTAGTATTGACCTTACACGACATCCTTGGCGATGCAGTTGAGAAGACTGGATTTTGGCCAGAAGAATTAGCCGCCCCCGATTATAGCTTTATTGATGCTTGGTTTGCCCTCACACTTGCTTCTCCTGCTGGGGGGAAACCGCCTTTAGATCCTAAGAGTAACTTAGAGGCCTTTCAAACCGATGAAACACGCCGCTTTGTTAAAGACGAAGAAGCGCAAAGAGCATTGGCAAATACGAAGACGCTATCAGACGTATGAGCTAGGGATTTTGACGCCGTGTTTTATCTAGGTGGTCATCGGCCACTTTGGGATCTGCGCGAAAATGCGGACTTAATTAACTGAATCGAAGCTTTCTCTAAACTTTTTGACGAGATTGAGTAGCAGTAATTTTATCAAATATGTAAATCTGTTAGTGGATAAAATGGGTGTTCAATTAGGCTTGAGTACGAGAAAACTGTACCGTACACTTAAAAAATACCAAATCGTCTACGACAAGTGAGCATGTATGATGGCAGTTCCATGTGGCGCCTGCCAAAATTGACAGTGATTTGTCACAAGTGTCACTTAGTATGATCTTTTTACAAAAGATATCGAGATTTTCCCGCATTTATTGTTCTTTAAATAAGCAACAAAGCTTCCAAGTTACTCTTGTCTTAATTTAACCTTATGAAAATATGAATAAATTTATTTTATTCTAAAGTCACTTAGATATTTATAGCTAACTTTTTCAAGCTGGTCCAATTAGTGCAAGGATACATGCGTACGCATCTAATAACATGTTGTGTTTTCAGATATTCGCACTATATGTCATAAGTGGAGTTCGAAGTAATTCGAAATTAAAAAGGTATCATTATGGAATTGGATCCTCTCATTCTCTCGCGAATTCAGTTTGCTTTCGTGGTTTGTTTTCACGCAATCTTCCCAGTCTTTACCATCGGCTTGGCAAGTACCATTGCTGGTTTTGAAACACTATCTTTTAAAACTGGTAATCCAATTTGGCAGAAGTTGTCTAAGTTTTGGATTCAGGTGTTTGCGGTAGTTTTTGGTATTGGTGTGGTCTCCGGTATTGTTATGTCATTTCAATTTGGCACAAATTGGAGCAACTTTTCATACGCTACAGCAAATTTCTTAGGGCCGGTATTAAGCTACGAAGTCGTAACAGCCTTTTTCTTAGAAGCCGCGTTTTTAGGTGTACTGCTGTTTGGCAGAGATAAAGTGCCTCAAGGGGTGCATTTATTTGCGGCCATTATGGTTGCCACAGGAACTTTTATTTCTTCATTTTGGATCCTTGCTGCTAACTCACTGATGCAGACACCTGATGGCTTAAGCTTGGTGAATGGCATGTATTATGTCACTTCTTGGACTGACTCTTTGTTCACGCCCTCCTTTGGCTATCGTTTTGCACATATGGCGCTGGCATCATTCTTGACAGCGGCGCTGGTAGTCGCTGGCGTAAGTGCATGGTTTATATTGCAAAAAAGAGAACTTGAGGCAAATAAAAAGGCTCTGTCAATTGCGATGTGGTTCTTGCTTGTATTAGCCCCTCTACAGGCTGTTGTAGGCGATTTTCATGGTCTCAATACATTAAAATATCAACCAATGAAAGTGGCTGCAATGGAAGGAAATTGGGAGACTGATACCGGTGTACCTCTTTTACTTTTTGCTATACCTGACCAATCTGCACAAACCAATCATTTAGAAATAGGAATACCGAAATTAGCAAGTTATGTGCTCACACACGAATGGGACGGCGAAGTACCTGGTTTAAATGAAGTCTCCGTCGAAGAGCAGCCTCCTGTTTTTATTGTGTTCTGGTCTTTTCGGATAATGGTGGGGCTTGGTTTGCTCATGATTGCATTTGCCTTATGGGGTTTGCTATTGCGCAAAGGTAAGCGAATTTACTCATCTACAAAGTTTTTAAATGGATTACGACTCATGAGTCTTTCTCCCTTTATTGCCGTTCTAGCTGGATGGGTGGTAACCGAATCGGGGCGCGCACCTTGGTTAATTTACGGGCAAATGACACATGCAGAAGGTCTAACACCTTCACTGACCGGTGGAATGGCTCTGTTTACTTTAATTGGTTATATCACGGTATATAGCATGGTATTCAGTGCTGGTGTTTACTATCTGTTGCAAGTGTTCCGTGGCGGTATAGAAAAGGCTAACGCGACACATGAAATGGACGAGATTGAAAGACCTATGCGTCCGTTTTCAGCCGCTCACGTTGCTATAGATGAGGAGATATAAAAATGGAACAAACGTTTGACTTAACAATTATCTGGGCAGGTATTATTGGTTTTGGGATCATGATGTATGTCCTTATGGACGGCTTCGATTTAGGACAGGGTATTCTTTTTCCCTTTGCCCCAAGTGAAGAGGCCCGTGACACTATGATGAATTCTGTAGCGCCAGTATGGGACGGTAATGAAACTTGGCTAGTGCTTGGCGGTGCGGGGCTTCTAGCCGCTTTCCCACTGGTTTACTCGGTATTTTTGCCTGCACTATACATAGGTGTATTTCTGCTCCTTGCAGGGCTTATATTTCGCGGAGTTGCCTTTGAATTTAGGTTTAAAGCAAAAACCTCAAAGCATTTATGGAGCTGGTCATTTTGTGTGGGCTCAATCGTAGCAAGCTTTGCACAGGGAGCTGTAGTTGGCGCCTATATCCAGGGTTTTGAAACCGAAGGTTTTGTTTATGTTGGCGGCGCGCTCGACTGGCTCACACCTTTTACCGTGATTACTGGTTTAGGATTAGTAGCAGGCTATGCGCTGTTAGGCAGCACTTGGCTAATAATGAAAACTGAGGGTGAAGTACAGGCCTTTGCCTACAAGATAACGCCGAAATTATTAGCAACCTTAATGCTGACGTTTGTCATTGTGTCGGTGTATACACCATTTATTGACCCATTTGTCCAAGCTAGGTGGTTTGACAAAGTAAGCTTTATTTGGGCGCTACCCATACTGGCATTGTATTGTTCATATGTTGTATATGATTCAGTGCGCAAGAAAAAGGAAGGACTTCCCTTTGTTGCGACCATGGGGATATTCTTGTTTAGCTTTTTGGGTCTTTTAGCCAGTAAACTACCTTATATAGTGCCGCCTAAATTCACGATATGGGATGCTGCTTCTGCGTATAACTCCCAACTGTTCTTATTACTTGGTTTTCTCTTTGTTATTCCAATTGTATTAGCATATACCAGCTGGACTTATTGGGTATTTCGCGGAAAAGTGAAGCCAGGTGGATACCACTAATCCTGTGCAAGGCACGATCAAACCATCAGTTTGCAAAGATGCATTTAACAGTGCATCTTTACTTATAAAATTCACCAAACCGCATAAGCCATTACTATATTCGGCTATTGCGTCAGGCACTATGGCTACAGTTTGTTTGTGTGTAATGTGGTTTAGCTTTGCTCGCTTGGTCGAAATAGTGCTTGTAGATCAGGCGCCATTGCACACGCAATTATCGCTGCTAATCATATTACTAATATCTGCATTTTGTAAGGTGGGTTTTGCGCGCGCGCAATCCTACTTCTCTGATCTAGCGAGTAGCAGGGTTCGAGACGCTATACGCAATAAAATCCTGCATTTATGGGCCACTGAAAGTCCTTTAGTTCACCAACAACGTTCACCTGCCTCCAGTGCAAGCCAGTGGATAGAGGACGTTGAAGCAATGGATAGCTATTTTGCTCGCTACCTACCGCAACAAGCGCTTGCAGTCATTTCTCCTTTGATTATTCTGCTGTTTGTTGCATCGCTTAACTGGTTATGTGCCTTATTGCTACTAATTTCCGCTCCGTTAATCCCGTTGTTCATGGTGTTGGTGGGTATGGGGGCAGCGAGTTTAAACGAAAAATACGCGCTTACGCGACAACGTTTAGCAGGACACTTTTTAGATAGAGTTGCCAATCTTCCTACCATACGGTTATTTGGCGGAACTGAGCAAGCGTTTCAAGAAATCGAATATCGCAGTGTCCACTATCGTAAAGTAATTATGAAAACCCTGCGAGTGGCATTTTTATCATCTACCGTTCTTGAGTTTTTTACCAGTGTAGCGATTGCTAGTTTAGCTATTTATATTGGTTTTTCACTTTATGGCGCGATTACATGGGGGCCTGCGTCTACCATAAGCTTGTATAGTGGATTATTAATATTAATTTTAGCGCCCGAGTTTTTTCAGCCATTGCGGAATCTATCTGCATATTATCACGATAGAGCCTCGGCTATGGGGGCTGCGAGCAATATGCTTGACCTTTTTAACGAACGTCCTATGAAAGAAGACGCTCTGAAGCAGCCTCATGTAAAGGAGTCGTCCACAAAAAGTTGCCAAAACGCCAGTGCGTTGCACGAGACGCTTCCTATAATTCGTGTAGATGATTTATGGGTCGGTTTTGATCCGAGCCGCACGCTGGCCAAGAATATTTCATTCAGTTTGCGTGGTAACCAGATGCTGGCTGTCACAGGCGCGTCAGGGCTAGGGAAGTCAGCTTTATTAAACACACTTGCTGGCTATTTAGCGCCATTACATGGCCATATTTGCACCTATCCTATCGAGTATTCACAATTACCTATGGCGTATCTTCCACAAAAGCCATGGTTTAAAAACAAATCCATAATAGAAAACATTCAAGCTTTCGCGCCCGACGCAAATCCCGAAGATATTAATAAGGCCTTTGAAAAGCTAGGCTTGAGCGACGAACTCTATACTAGAGTGAAAGGCTTATCAACTTTGTTAGGCGAGCATCAGCAAGGCTTTTCTGGGGGGCAACTACAGCGAATTGCGTTAAGCCGGATTTTATTAAATCCTACGCCTATTATTCTGTTAGATGAACCTACTGCAAAGCTTGATAAGCAAAGTCGAGATTTAATATTGCAATGTTTAGTTGAGCTCAAGTCTGAGCGAATTCTGGTTGTTGCCAGTCATGATCCTGCCCTTATTAAATTGGCTGATTACAAGCTTTCATTGGATAGCAGTGTTGGAGGGGCAGATGCAAGAATGGTTTAAAGTGATATTTGTTGCACAAAGTCGGCGTATTACCTTGGGTGTACTTTTAGCGTTTATGACTGCCTTTTCTGGCGTGGCGTTGTTGATGTTGTCTGGTTGGTTTATAAGTGCAACGGCACTTGCTGGTATTTCTATCAGTGCGGGCCTTGTTATTGCCTTTGATATGTATATGCCCGGTTCAGGGATCCGTTTTTTTGCTTTAAGCCGAACACTAAGCCGATATGTTGAGCGCCTTTACAATCACGATACTATTTTGCGCTTAGTGGCGGTATTTCGATTAAGGATGTTTAAGAACTTAGCCAGTTTACCTATGCACGCATTGCGCAGCACCAGCGACAGTGAGTGGCTTAGCCGCTTAACCGCCGATTTAGATGCATTGGATAGTCTTTTAATTCGTTACACAATCACCCCTTTAGTAAGTTTATTTATCATTATATGCGCTACTGGTTTTACTTACTTATTTTCACCGATTTTTGCTTTGTACATTGGCGTGTTTTTACTGTCTTGCAATATCATTAGCATTATGTGGACGATAAAGGCATCAAAACGCTTAACTAATCAATACTCAGGCATACTAAATGAGATGAGAGCTAATGTTATTGAGCACTTACGCGGAAGTTTTGATTTAAAAGCGCATGGACTTTTTCAACAGCACGAGCAAACCTTAAATCGGCAGTTAAACTCCCTAAAGCAAGTACAAAGTGCCGTCAACTCTCGCATTGCGAATATACAAATGGTATTGGATCTTGTTTTGATGGGTGGACTTTGTCTTTTAATATTTATCTCTTTACAACAAGTCTCCTTAGCACAAATGGACGGCCCCATCGCTGTTATGTTGGTCTTGATGTTCGTTGCAATTACTGAGATTGTACAAGTCAACCCCTCGCAATTTAAGCCATGGGGGAGCACAGTCTATTGTGCTTCTAGATTAAGTCAGATAAAAGCGAATACAGAAAAACTCAGTGAAGCATCTTTTTCACTTTTAGAAGACGATGTCATTTCATTTTATGTTGAGATACCAAAACCCTCGGTGCCATTAGCAAAAGCAGGAGTAAACTTGAATTTAATCAAAAATGAGACGGTAGTAGTGCATGGAAGGTCAGGTTCAGGTAAATCAAGCTTATGCGACATTCTCACTGGGCAAGCTCAATATGCTTCAACCGAGGTTAAAGTTAAAGTTAACCACAAATCCATTACACAAAGCGAGTTTGTGAACATTGTCAAAAGTGAGTTTGGTTATTTGACTCAGTCAAACGCTATTTTAGCTGGCAGTTTAGAATATAACCTTCGGCTAGGAACAGAGGGAATTAGCAAAGCGCAAATATCGGAAGTGCTGAAAAAAGTTGAGTTGCTGGACTGGGCGAATAATTTACCCCATGGCTTGGATACTTGGCTAGGTGATACAGGTAATGAATTATCAGGTGGGCAAGCTAGGCGGATTGCTCTAGCTCGCCTCTTGCTTAGGGAGCCAAAGGTTGTGTTATTAGATGAGCCTTTTAATGGCTTAGATGAACTGATGCGGTTACGAATATGGAAAAATATTACACCATGGTTGAAGCAACGAAAAGTAATTCTATTGGTTCATGAGTTTCCTTACGACTTGCTCAGTATTCAAAATACCTCACACATAAACTTAGATCTCGTTGATTAACGGATATTAAACGAATCGGCAAGATTTCGACGTCAGTCGGCTCTTAGGGTAGTTAACGAGCTTATATAGCATAAAGCATATATTGGACTTAAATAGAATATAAGCGCTTATGTTGAAATATTTAGGTTGCTTTGCAGCGATGATTATGGGGATTGTTCTAGTCGCAATAGTATGTAAAAAAGCCACTGAAAAAATGAGTGGCTTATTGATTGAACTACAAATTGGTTTTTCGGCGACGTAAACGAGTTAGAAACAACATAGCAAATCCCACTAGCGAGACAGCTACTGGCGCATTTACAGGATCGGGACCTGGATTAGATATATTTTGAATGGAAAATGAGATCTCATCAAAAAATCCATCTGAAGATGAAAAGCCGCTTCTTGTACCCGTTAAAAGAACATCGACTGACCTCGTTCCTTGTAACAAGCTATCGCTGGAAGAGTATAAATTCCAGTCATACAGAGCTGTGTTAATTGTGTCTTCAAAATAAAGGCGATTAAGTTCATTGTCATTTTCATCTTTGAAAATAAGTTCGGCAATGGCTTTGTCTAAAACACCTTGGAAACTCCTAGATTGCAATTGAGCACTAAAGTTATAAGACAGTGAGCTATTGTCTATATCAATGCTATTTGCTGATAAATCGATGGTTTGCAATAAGGTTTGGCCCTGCGCTGGGCCGGATCCTGCGGTAAAGGCAAAATTACCAAAGCCCTGTGACGCAACGTCGCCAGAGTTAAGTTCATAGGCATAAATACCGTTTTCTATCCATCCAGTGGTGTCGCCGGTTTCTGCACCGCCATTAATGACCAGTTCAACACCAATTGGAGCTGCAATGGCCGATTGTATACACATGGCCGCGCCACACGATAGTGACATCATATATTTTAAGTTCATACTGCACTCCTTTGTTACTTTTATACAATTACTCAAATATATGTTTTCTTCCTGATAGCAATAAATAGTCCAAAGTTGATTTTATAAATAAAAACAGTATTTTACTCTTGCTATTAAAAATAGCCTGCTCGATCTGTAAAATTTTTAGACAGGTTTTAACGCGCTAAAAAGCCTATTAAGTAAAGGTCAATTTCCACCCAGTTGAAGCTGTCCTAATATACTACTCACGGCTGTTAGGGGTTTTAGCATGGTATACATAACTGTTTCTTTCCCTTTCTTAAACTCATCCAAGTTGAAGTTATTCTAGTTAGTTTGATTAAGTATATTAGAGGAAATA
Source organism: Glaciecola sp. (assembly GCA_965660815.1). Lineage (GTDB taxonomy): Bacteria > Pseudomonadota > Gammaproteobacteria > Enterobacterales > Alteromonadaceae > Glaciecola. Next base: position 190,429 of record CBFIBG010000052.1, on the reverse strand, counting down.
ACATCGTTTTTTTTCATGTAAGGCCGATTCTTAATAAATGTAACTATAAAACCACCCGTAAATACAACTGGCACAGCGGCTTATCGTTTAGATTTGCGTTGGAACTTCCTTCCTAACATTGCACAAAGAACACAACTTTTGCAAAAAACAAATAATATTTATCATAATAAAGTTGATTGGGGACCAACCTTAAAATTCACTTAGCCTATTTTTTTAACCAATATTGGTGCGCACAGATAAGACAGGGTGATATGATTGATTTAACCTGCGGTGCAAATTCATCAAGAGTAGCGGAATTAAACGTCACTCCCCGAATTTAGCATGGTCGGTAATCAAATTTCAAAACTTTTATCAGTGAAACCAACCGAACATTTTTCAAGGTCAAACAATTTTATAAAGATGACAAATAGACTTAACAACACTGCCATGAATGGACTATTTACATTACTGCCTGAATGGGCGGAACAAGAAGCTGTAATACTCTCTTGGCCTCATAAAGGGACAGACTGGGAACACAACCTTGATCAGGCCAGAAGTACATACCTAGAATTAATCAATGCAATAAACAAGACTGACACACCTGTTATTCTACTTTGCCATCAATCTGACATTAAAAATACTAAAGGGCTGTTAGATGCAAAAAAGCACGTAGCCCCTGAAAATAAAGTGTTAATTGTAGAGGCAAATTTTAATGATACATGGGTCAGAGACTATGGTTTCTTGACGGTAAGTGACAATACTCGAAATATCCCTATTAATTTTAAATTTAACGGATGGGGTAAAAAGTTTGATGGCTCACTAGACAATGAAATCAATACTTTACTGGCCAGTTTCTGCCAATATCCAATGCAATCGCATGATATCGTGTTAGAGGGCGGAGCGATTGAGATTGATGAGAATCAACATTTATTAAGCACAGCATCTTGTTTATTTAATCCAATGAGAAATAAAGACTTATCTAAGAATGACTACATATCGTTATTCGAAGAGGTTTTAGGCGCCAGACAAACTACAATATTTAATTTTGGTCATTTGCATGGCGATGACACAGATGGTCATATCGACACATTGGCAAGATTCACACCTTTAATGGGCATAGTTATGCAGGGTTCTGAAAATCGTCCAAAAGACGAGCATTTTGAGTGCTTGTCAGATTTGAAATATGAGATTCAACAAGCATTTCCAAAACATTCTATTTACGCCTTACCATTGCCATACGTTGAGAATAAAGCAAAAGAAAGGTTGCCTGCGTCATATGCTAATTTCTTGATTCTAAACAAACACATTTTACTGCCTGTGTACGGACAAGCCGAAGATGATACTGCAATCGCAGTGATTAAAAAGGCATTCCCAAACTATCAAATTATTCCCGTTAATTGTTTGAGCTTGGTTCATCAATATGGCAGTTTACATTGTGTTACTATGCAAATTCCACGGAACACTTTACTGCCTGAGGTTGTCCAACAAGCAAATTTAGGTGTAAGTATAGTCAATCAATAGATAATATTATGAAACAGAATCTAACAAACAAAGCGCTTAAGGTTGGACTTGTGCAACAAAGCGTTGACGACGACAATAAACAGGTAAACTGGCATAAATCTGCTATGCAGATTGAAAAATTAGCCTCTGAAGGATGCGAATGCATTTTATTGCAAGAATTGCACTCGACCCTTTATTTTTGTCAGACAGAAGACGTTTCTAAGTTTGATCTTGCTGAGCCAATTCCTGGAGCAGCAACTGAGTACTTTGGAGCTATAGCGGCAAAACTGTCCATTGTATTAATAGTCTCATTGTTTGAGAAGCGCGCTACCGGTCTGTATCACAATACTGCAGTGGTTTTTGATAAGTCGGACGAAATTTGTGGAATCTACAGAAAAATGCACATTCCAGATGACCCAGGTTTTTATGAAAAATTTTATTTTACGCCAGGAGATTTAGGATTTACCCCAATTGACACCAGTATTGGTAGACTGGGCGTATTAGTCTGTTGGGATCAATGGTATCCAGAAGCAGCCCGCTTGATGGCAATGGCTGGAGCTGAAATATTGTTTTATCCTACAGCAATTGGTTGGGATAGGTCTGACTCTCTCGATGAACAAAAGCGCCAACAATCAGCTTGGGAAACCATACAAAGAGCTCATGCCGTTGCGAATTCACTTCCTGTGATAGTTGCCAATAGAACCGGCTTTGAAGCATCAGATAAACCAGAAGACGACGGCATTCAATTTTGGGGACATAGCTTTATTGCGGGTCCTCAGGGGGAAATATTGGCAATGGCAAGTGATGACAAGGAGCAAACGCTAAGCGCCGAGTTAGACATGTCAAAGTCTGAGCATATTAAACGCATATGGCCCTATTTCAGAGACAGACGCATTGACGATTATCAAGATTTGACCAAACGCTGGAGAGATTAAGCGCTGCAAGGGTCTTTTCATATTCAAAGGATATAGGCAATAACAGAGCGAGGGCTAATCGAACAATTCGATTAGTTCACCTAAATACTCTTTATAATTTTCCCATTGATTCTTGCCACTTGAGTAAATGGGCTGTCTTACCTGTTGTGCACTTGGCGTTTTAACAGCCCTAGTATTTTTATAAAAGTGCATGCAAGATTCTTCAAATTCCAAACCACAAAAATCAAGCATTTTTCTTATTTGTGTTTCAGTATCATCAATAATTGCTTCGTTATCTATCTGGAGTATTTGCCCTGGAAAAACCGTATGCCAATGTTCCATTAGGGATATATAATTTTGATAGTACAAACCTATTGTTTTCAAGTCGTAGCTAAATTCTTGTCCATCACCAAATAATTGCTTATACCCACTGAAACAACAAGCCATGGGCGATCTTCGAGCGTCTATAATTTTGGCGTTAGGTAAAATCGTTTTAATTAGTCCAACATGCATATAATTATTTGGCATCTTATCGATAAAATAAGGAGCTCCGTCTCTATAAACATTTGTTTTCTTAATAAAGTCTTCGCCTAGTTTCGCCAAAGTCCCCTCTGGCAAGTGACATAGGTTTTCAGGATAACTTGGAGTATTTGCGTGTTTTTTAGATAATTTAGCCGCCAGTCCAAGAATCTCATGTAATTCCATAGTGCCATCAACCTGCGAATGACTGGCCAATATTTGTTCTAACAATGTTGACCCGGCTCTTGGCATGCCTAAAATAAATATCGGGTCAGAATTACTGCAACCTTTATTCATCAATTTTTTGTAGAACTCTGGGGTAAATTGCTTTTTCTGGTGCTCTACAAATTTAGTATGACTTTCGATATTAAAAGGCGTTAATTCGTGTTGTTGTTCATTGCCCAGTCGATAATGGTGATATGAATCCTTGTATTCTTTTGCGTCTTCGTAAGCTTTCCCCAAAGCGAAATGGAAATAAATTTTCTCTTGCTTTGAGACATTAGGCGACTCCGTCGCTTTTTGCATTTTAACAATTTCAGTATTTGAAAATTGATAGGTTTTTATATTTGCTAAACTCCAGAACGCATCACCTAAAGACGGCTCAAGTTTATAAGCTTGTTGATATGCAGCAATACTTTTTTGAGTATTCCCGTTGGTCTTATAGGCATGCCCTAGCAACAGATTGACTTGAGCCTGTTCTCCGTGTTGCTGGTTTATATCGATTAAAATCTCCAATGCTTTTTCAATATTTCCCACGCCTTGAGTAGCGGTGGCCAATGCAACTTGGTAAAACAAGTTATTTGGTGAGGCTTTGGCTAACTGATTTGCAATTTGTAAAGCGTTTTCGAATTTACCTAATTTGCTATAGACCTTAAATAACTGATATTTTACGGGTAAGTCATCTTTATGCAGTTCAGCGCACGTTTCCAATATAAACTCAGCTTCGGAAATTGCTTTTAGCTTAATGGCAATATCTGCCAGTAAAATTAAGCCGTGTTTATTGTGCTTATGTTGCTGCAAGAATCGCCTTACCAATAAATCGGCATCGTCTAGCTTGCCATCGTACATTAGCTCTGTCGCGGCGAGCACAGGTTTTGGCAGCTCGCTAAGCTGAGCGACTTGTGTTTCGCATAAAGTTAGAGCTTTTTGCTGGTTCTGAGCTTTGTATATAGGTAAAAGTGCTTGCCATGCTGACAATAAAGCAGGGTTAAGTTGCGTTGCCTGATAAAAACTTTTGGCCGCTTCTTTTAAATTTCCTAAAATACGAAAATTGTAACCTTTCTCTTGATGCATTCTTGCATTAGTTGGCTCGGCTTTTTCGAGCAATTCTAACTTTACTAACGCCTCTTGAGCTTGTCGACTAAAGCGATAAGCGACCGCCTGCAAATAAAGGCTTTGTGAAATTTCACTAGAGGTTAACTCGTTGCCAACTAGCGCTTCGTCAAGCTCACTAATGACACGTGCAAACTCGCCATTGGATATTGCAATTTGATATTGTTTAAGATTGAAAGACGACTGATTATTTTTACTAGATTGCAAAATTTACCTGTTTAAGTTGCGCTTTTTTAGCGATCATAACATGTTTAACGCGACGCATGACTTCGAATTTTGAAGACAATGTTTCTAATATTTCCTCACTAATTTATAGCACTATCTGGTTACCGGCCTAACTTAATCTCGATTTACTGGCGAACCATTATCAAACGCTTCCCATTGCGCTTTTCTAAATCTCATTTCAGGACGTTCAGACTTGACCTCAAACACAATACGATCATTAAATTTGCGGCCATGTCTGTCTGTTATTGTTACTTTAGCAACATGGACTCCCACAGGCATGTTTGAGGGAAGTTTATATTTCCAAAGATGCACATTTCTGTCGGCTATTGCACTTTGAGGTTGAGGTACATCTGGCCCTCTTTGTGTGCCTTTGAATACCTGATACCCTTGATTGCCTTTGTCACCTGAGCGACTTTTAATGGAGGTTCTGGCAACGGTTAGCTGTCGCTGAGCAGCAAACGGGTCAGCATATAAAGCTCCAATTTTGGCTTTTTCTCCGCTCGCCTGTTGCGTTCTAACCATGGCTTTTTCAGGTCCGTCATTAATCGAAACTGTGACCTTAGTTTGTGTTGAACCGCTCCACACATTGGCGGTTAAAAAAGACTCTTTAGCTAAATCTTCCTGAGTAAGTACTTTGACATCTGGGAGGTCATTAATTGACAACGGCGGAATAGGGTCTCTCTCATTTTTTGAGCTTAAACGCCATGTATTTATCTCGTCAAACCATGCTCTAAATTCAGGTGTATTTATGGATAGCCAAGCGACTCTTTCACGTCCATAATTTGCACCTTGATAATTTTCTTTGTAGTTTCCATATGTATCAAAATCCAACGTTAAGTAACCTTTTGGAGCGCCCATTCTTTGCAAAGACATAGGTGTGCCATGAATATCAAAATCCCCCTGGTACCAAGCCCCTGAGGCTGCCCCAGCAATTATATGGCGAAAGGGTAAAACACTTACATTAACTTGTTCTTTCCATCCATAAAATGAATCCCCAGGAGATAAGTTTTCTATTGTGTGTGTATGTCCTGAAATTGACAGCGCGTTTCTACCTTCAAGTAAACTATAAAGTCGCGTCGCATTGTCGGTCTGATGCGGGGCCTGGGTCTGATCGACAAAAGAAACGAGAGGGATATGATGAGCAACTACCACTGTTTTACCTTTGTCTGTTGTATCTAAAAGAGATTTGACAAATTGCAACTGCTCTTCGGTTATTCTCCCGTTGTATCGTTTATTTTTACCTGTTATACAAAACTCTCTACCGGGTAGCTGAGCGTCCTTAAGACCGCAAGGATAGACTACGTTATCTAACATAATAAATAATACGTTACCTTGCTCAAATGCGTAGTAAGCAGGGCCCCACAAATTTCTCCAACTATCAGCGCTGTCTCGATCGAAATCTGCATCAAAATCAAAATCATGATTGCCATGCGTCCACCATTGGGGCGCTTTTAAACTGCCTATAACCTTGCTCATTCGAGGAATTAAGGATAAGTCATCTCCCATCACATCACCGACCGTAATAACGCATTCAGGTCGCAAATCACTATCAAGTAAATCATCAATCGTTGAGTCTCTAAAAAAGCTTATATCTTGGTTTGCATAGCTTTGAGTATCTCCAAGGATCACACAAGTAAATCGGTCTTGATTTGCCTTTCTTATCGGAAAGTTCACCGCTGAAGGTATAGAGCCTGTGGGGGGTAAGCCTCCGTAACGAAAAAGTTTTGGCGAACCATTAGGCTTGTGTTCGTAAGCAAATTGAGGAACAAAGTCTTGATTGGTGGGCACTCGCCAACCGCTTGGTTGAATTACAAATAGACTCATATCATCTCTAACTGGAAGACTATATTTTCCCTCTAAATCTGTACGAACCACATTTAGACCGTTAGACACTGCTACGTTTTTTACGCCTTTCTCATCGTTATCTTTTAGGCCGTTAGCATTTTCATCATTAAACACAAAACCTGAAATAGTTTCGTTGTTTCGAGAGGCAGGCTCTCTTAAGACCTGAATATTAGCAATATATTCTTGGCGTAAGGATGGCTCTACAACACGTAAATTATCTGACTTGAAGTCAGTTGACATACAGCCTGAAAGTAAGATTGAAAATAAAATCGGTATAATTTGAAAACGTTTTTTCATCATGTATTGCTCATAAATTTGATGATCTATTTACGCAAGAATATTTATAAGAGATTGTTACAATTTGATGAATTTTGGAAGACACTCCAGCTAAAATACATTTATGAATATTGTGAAGCTTGAGTCAATGAATACGGTTAAATTAAAGGCAAATGTAAAGAGGTAGGTAGTACAGATGAGCTTAATAGTCAGAGGTTCACTCAAAAGAGCGAACCTCTGATTTTAACCATACGTTTAGAAGAAGTCGTAAGACAGTCTAACGCCGACCGTGCGTGGTCTATTTGATACAATCTTTGGAGTAAACTGCTGATTGTCAACATATAAAACGGCTCGTTCGTCAAACACGTTGTCAATAAACAATTCGGCTTTCCACTCATCATTAGTGATACCAAACGCTAGATTCGCTAACACATAGCTGTCTTGGATGTAACGACCGCCTTTGAAGACCTCTCCATTACTGTCAGTATAATTGACTCCTTGGTAAACGTCCGCTTCCTGCTGAATGGATAAGCCCGTTCCTGTTCCGTAAACAAGTTGTGTTGTGTCTTCTAATACATAAGCGTCCATAGTCATACTCGCAAGCCTATCGCCTGTGTACGCTACAGAGCCATTCACATAACCTGTCAGCCCATTGTCTAGTTCATAGAAATAACGAGCTCGGATGTTACCAGAAAATTCAGCTGAATATGGTAGTTGACCACCCACAGACGGGGCAATCCCAGCTAATTCATCGTTAATACGAGTCAATTCTGTATCTAAAATACTAAACGCGGCGTCAATAACTAGGTTATCAGTCGCCAAAAACGTTAAATCTGCATCAAGTCCCATTATTTCCGCGTCACCAACATTGTCAGTAAATACTAAGAAACTGATGTTTGTTGGGTCAAATCTTGAAGTTTGTAAATCGGTTATTTCAGAGAAGTAAGCAGTAGCATTTAACCTTAAGATACCATCAAGGAAGTCACCTTTCATACCTACTTCGTAGTTTTTCAAGGTATCAGTCGTTGAATAGACTGGAATTCTGAACCCTTCGAAAGCACCTTGTTGGTTTGTAGCCTGTCCACCACCTACTCGGTTAGTAACAGGAGGTCTAAAGCCTTCACTATAGGTTGCGAACAACAACACATCTTCAGTAGCGCGCCAATCGACAGTTGCTTTGTAAATGACGTCATCAACGGTAAGTTTCCCGCTGTCATCTAATAAAGAAACGTCTAATTGACCGCTTTGAATAGCGGCTTGGATCTCGGCCGGATCTTCGCCTACGGCGGCCAATTGGTCAGGATTGAGAGAGCCAAAAGCTGCTAATCGGCCAGAAACATCAACGGTAGTCGTTGACCCTCTGAAGATATCCTCAATTTCATACCACCTAGCACCCAAACTAAGAGTTAAGTCGTCGGTGAGGTCATACTCAGCTTGACCAAACACGGCGATTTGGTTAATTTCGTGCGAAATATCGTTAACAAAACTTACTTCAGATTCAAATGGGCCGCCATCAGAATTTATGCCATCTGTACCCACAGTAGTTCGTTGTAAATCGGTAAAGAATCCTAATTCAGGGTTCGCAATTTTAAATTTACCGATAGTATTTAATTCCTGAGAGTCATAGAACACACCCGCAGTTATCCGCCAATCATTTGCACTATCAGTATTAACCCTGAATTCGTGGGTAATTCGAGAAGTTGCTGTTTCTTCTTTATAAAACTTGGTTGGATCTAAACACTTTTCGTCTGCAGGAGTTGCTGCTTCATAATGGTTACACACGTAGTAGGCAGAGAATAAACCACCATTTGTGTAACCAGTGTAATCTATAGTAGAGTCTATGTCTCTGTCGAGTAAGCCACCAGTGTAGACTAATTCTAGAGCATCAAGTCTGCCACTTAGTGTCCATGTAGTAAGACCAAAAGTATCGCTGTTTTCTTCAGGTTGGAAACGATTAACAGATTGCTGGCCCTCTAAATTAGGGTCGTAAGCAAATACGCCTTCTGTGTCTAATTGTTGCTGTGTATGTTGTACAAGTAAATCCCAATCAGAGTTGATTCTGTGCGCAATACCCAATCTAAAACCATTATAGGAGGCATCGTTAATATCGTCTTCAACTAAGGCATCATTTTTAGGTGAAATAACTTCGGTGTTTTCAGGATCGCTTAACACACCACCAGAGATTCTGTCTATTACAACAGCACTTCCAATGTAACCACCCTCTCCTGGACGGTTGAGGATATTATCAATCCAGCCACCTTGATTGTCGCTATAAGCAGTCACCCTTACGGCTAGATCGTCTGTTAATGTAAAGTTGAGGAAAGATTGAACGCTGTTGCTCATTTCGCCATCTTTAGTAAAACTAGCCGCCATATCAACGCCTCCAGAAAATCCTAGAAAATCTGGTTTGTTGGTAATCATTCTAACGGTACCTGATTGCGAACTCGCTCCGAAAAGCGTGCCTTGTGGACCAGGTAACACCTCTATTCGTTGAACGTCTGCAGCGTATACGTCGAGGTTTCGTCCCTGCATTGATACAGGTTGCTCGTCGAGATAAAAAGCAACAGATGGTTGCAATGCTTGTACACTAGATACGGATATATTAGTTTGAGAAGTTGCCGCACCGCGGATGTATATTTCGTTTTGTCCTGGGCCCGTGCCTTGGAACACTACGTTTGGCAGAAATTCTACATAATCTTGAAAATTGTCCACACCGATGTTTTCTAATGCTTCGCCACTTAAAGCACTAACGGTGACGGGAACATCCTGTATCGACTCAGTCCTTTTGGTTGCGGTTACTTCGATTGTCTCAATTTTGGCTTTGGCTTCAGAAGATTCTGTCTGAGCACTTAAATTTCCGCTCACGGATGCACTCAGGGCAGTGATTACTGCCAAGCTAACTTTGTTGATATTCAATGTCTTTATCCCTTTTTTAGATGAGTGTTTAACTTAATTTTATTATATCTATTAGTATTCTAACAATTTGCGCAGAACATATCCACCTTAGTAATTCAAAACAGAAATCTATTATTTCGAAGATTTTTGATACATATCGCTCTAAAGTTAAATATAACTATTAACTATTAACATTTTACTATTCATATCGTTATAATAAATCTGTTTAATTTGATATCCTAAAAGGTATTTAAATGATCTAATACAACGTATTATATTCGGTATATTTCGTAATAGTAGATATGAAATTGATAGATACTTCATTGATATTGAGTGCCAGTAAAATTTGTAAACATACAAGATTGAACAATAGCGACGAAAGATTTATCCAACGGTTTCAACACTAACTCAAACTGAATCCGTGAAACACACGCAAAAGTAAAGAATGTGTTACATTGTCATTGAGGTGAAGTAGTTTTAAACTGAGCCGGCAAGATCATTGTGTAATGGTTCGATGAAAAGTCGCATTAATAAATGATATGGTAGAACCGTCCCATAAACAGGTGTATTTTTAACCAACAACGCTTAACACTAAAAAGGAAACGAATTTTTTTGATGAAAAAAGATGAAGAATTATTAATTGCTTTGAGAAAGATTATCAGGGCAATAGATATGCACTCTCGTAAACTCAATAAAGAGGTTGGGCTAACGGGGCCACAACTCATGGTATTGCAAAACGTGGGTAAACATAGCGGCGTAATGGTTCGAGAGATTGCGGAAACCATCAATTTAAGCTCAGCGACTGTTACTAGTGTGTTAGACAGAATGGAAGCTAGAGGACTGATCAATCGGGTAAGGAGCACAGTAGACAAGCGAAAAGTGGGCGTCTATCTCACGGAGGTAGGGGAACAGGCCCTATCAACCGCCCCTTTGCCCTTACAAGAAAACTTTACTAATAAATTTAATGCGCTCCAGGAATGGGAAAAAAGTCAGATGGTCGCTACTTTGCAACGTCTTGCCTCCATGATGGATGCTCAAAACGTTGATGCAGCGCCCGTTCTTGAAGTGGGTAGTTTACTTGACACATAGCCACTCTTGATTATAGGAATTACCTAAACGGAAACAACGCTCACAACATGTAAATACGCCGATTAAAGGTCATATAGGTCTGAGCGTTTTTTCGTTTATAAACGCTATCAAAGACTTTATCCTTAATATCCAGCCCACCAGTGTATTTCCCAAACGCGGGCATTAACAATATGTCATCGCTGCAGACGAAGCTTTTGCCTGTCAATTTTCTATTGGCTATCTTATGACTGGATTTAGGATGATAGTGTCCGATTACCTGCCCATCTACTCCATCGATCGTACTAATCTTCTCTGGTTCATGAACGAAGAGGAGATTGTTAACATGAACAGTTTTATCACGATTCCCTTTCACCATTTCGGGTATTTCTGGATCGTGATTACCCAACACCCAGTGCCAATTAGAAATAAGCTTTATTAAAGAATTTAATTCTTGTAAATCGCTGACTTCCATTCTATTCAATGCATTGCCGTCGTGAAAACTATCTCCCAAACAAATGACACTTTGAGGTCTGTATTGCTCACAAATACGGAGCATTCGTTTGATGGTTTCAGAACTGTCAAATCGTGGCAATGGATTTGCAAATTGACTTAAAAAACTGCCTTTTTCCAAATGTAAATCGCTAAACACAATCAAATCATATTTTGGCCAAAACAATATACCGTTGGCATCTAAAATTAGTCTATGAGACAAAAACTTAATTGGAATAACTTGATTATTTACGAGCAAATTGCGCAGTTCTTCGGCTTCAATCACTTATATTCATGGACGTTAACTAAACACTGGTGATAAATACGATGAATATTAAATTATGCATCACGTTAAATAAGAATTTTTTACTTTAAAAAGCAGAATAAAAAATTTAAGAATATGAAGCCTTGTCCGATAAAAAAATACTAAGCCTGTTTATTTCTTGTTGTATTAAATGGTTTTGGGGTTTCCTCGATATATATTTATTTAGCATGATAAGGAACAGCGAGTAATTTTGAAAGCTAATTTAAAAAACGAGCAGGTTGTTGCTCGAATCAAAGAAAATGCAGAGCAATCGATATTAGTGCATGTCTTCGATTCTATTATTTTACCTACCTTTGTGATTGATACACATCACACCATTCTGTATTGGAATAAAGCATTAGAAAAACTCAGCGGCTTAAGAAAAGAGGACATGATAGGTACAAAAAATCAGTGGCGTCCCTTTTATAATGAGCCTAGACCTTGTTTAGCGGATTTAATGCTAGAGAATAATCAAAACAATAAAATAGAACAACTTTACGCAGGTAAATACGAGAAATCTGAGCTGATTGATGGTGCTTATGAAGCCGAAGACTTTTTTCCTGAATGCGGAGACAATGGTGAATGGCTACATTTCAGCGCCTCTACTATAAGAAATGATAGTGGAAGCGTTATTGGAGCTATTGAAACATTTACTAATATAAGTGATCGGAAAAACGCAGAATTTGAACTAAAAGTGCGCGAAGAATCCTATCGGAAACTCAGTATTACAGATATGCTCACCGGCCTAAAAAATACTCGATACTTTTATATTAAGCTTGAAGAATTTATGGCGGCTGCCAATCGATATCAACACAATTTTTCTATTTGTTTCTTAGATTTAGATCATTTTAAAAAACTCAACGATACACATGGACACTTAGCGGGAGACAAAGTCCTAAGAACAATTGGTCAGATTCTGCAAAGCTCATTGAGAAAATTGGATATTGGTTGTAGATATGGAGGAGAGGAGTTCGTAATTCTGCTACCTTCGACAAGTAAAAAAGGCGCAGAACTAGTTGCTCAGCGTATAAGAGAGTGGATTGAAAATCATAAGTTTGCACTCTCAAAAGAACTTACTATAAACGTTACAGTAAGTATTGGTATCTCTGAGTACAAAGAAGGGGATACAAATAAATCACTGCTTGAGAGAGCGGACTCTGCCTTATATGAGGCGAAAAGCAGTGGTAGAAATCGCGTTATTTTAATCTGACGATTATCATCAATGTGCACTTCCCAATAACTCTCTTACTTCATCTAGCATCATCTCTGCTTCTTGATATAAGTTGGCTTGTTCTAACAAAGCTTGTGTTCCTGCTCCGGTCACTATCTCACTGCGGACGTCCAATACTATGGGAATTGACATTGGAGACGGTTTTTCAAGCGACTTAAATTCAAAATTTTCAAAAAACCTAAATAATAAATTGCTAGCTCTATCAATATCCAATAATTCTCGCTGGGCATTGTCTCTGGTTACTCTAAGGAGAATATGGTCTGGATCGTACTCTTTTAAGGTGTCATAAATAAGATCGGTAGAAAATGTTACCTGACGCATAGTTTTTTTATTGCTGTGATAATTCTGTTCAATCAATCCACTGACAACAGCAACTTGCCTAAAACTGCGCTTTAGCATACTAGCTTCCAACATCCAATCTTCTAATTCGTCGCCTAATATATCAGGGCTAAAAAAATCGTTTATATGACGCTGGTGCACTTGTTCTACGCTTGAAATGGAAAGTCCGTAGTCTGTAATCGAAAAGCTTATAGGTTTTAGCCCCAGCTTCTCCATTCTACGAGTAATCAACATGCCCAGAGTTTGATTGGCTTTCCTACCTTCAAACGTATAAAAGAGTGTCGTTTGAGCACCTCTAAATTTAAAATGCTCTATGAGAATTTTGTCCATGCTAGGCAAAACGCTGAATTCTGATTGGATTTCTAGCCACTCGCGCACGAGTCTTGGTAATCCCTTCCAATGTTGATGATTGTTAATTAATTCTCTCACCGCATCGGCTAAATAAGTAGATAACGGCATCTGCCCGCCTTGATAGCTTGGTATTTTGGGCTCTTTCCCTTTCCCAGGTTTTGCTTCAAGAATCATGTCGAAAATGCCTTGAAAAACCAATACTTCACCGGCGAAATAAAAACTGTCTCCTTTGGTGAGTTGTTGCGCAAAATACTCTTCAACTTCGCCAATTATTTTGCCTTGATGCGCCCTTTTTACGCGCTTCACTCTTAGACGCCCTGCTTCAACAATCGTCCCTATGTTTTGCCTATGGCGCATAATAACTCGCTTATTTGCAGGCTTATAAAGCCCGTCTTCTTGCACTAATCGAAAGTATCGTTCATAAGCGTTTAATGCATACCCCCCATCTTGGGTAAATGACCACAAATGCCTGAATGTTTGTTCATCTACACCTGAATAAGGACTTGCGTTAAGCACAATTTGGTAGACCTCATCTATGCTTGAACTTTGACTGCAAGCGCAATTCATAATGAACTGAGGAATAATGTCTAACCCTCCTGGCATGGGCGGTTCTCCGTCAAGCTCGCCTTTCTTTATCGCTTGTATGGCTGACAAACACTCCAAGGTTTCAAATCTGTTTGCCGGCACCAACAATGCTTGAGAGGGTTCATCAAGCGTATGATTGGAACGACCGATTCTTTGCATCAAACGACTCACACCTTTTGGCGCTCCAACCTGAATGACAAGGTCAACATCTCCCCAATCGATGCCTAGCTCCAATGCGGAAGTCGCGACTATTGCTCGTAACTTGCCACTGGCCATCAAGCTTTCTGTTTTTTGCCTTTGCTCTTTACTCAATGAACCATGATAAATTGCAATGGGTAACGCGTGCGTATTCTCTTCCCACAGTGTTTGGAAAATCAGTTCGGCTTGGGCTCTTGTATTGACAAACACCAAACAAGTTCGAGCGTTGCTAATAGCTTCCATAATTTCTGTTTTGGCGTATTTGGCCATATAGCCCCCAAAGGGGATATGTTTTTTGTTGGTCAGTATTTTTAATCTTGGTTTAACTTTGGATTTAGCTTGGACAATTTCCGTTGGCTCACCCGTTGGTCCTAACCATCCCGCTAGGGAGTTTGGGTGCGCAACAGTTGCCGAAAGACCTACTCTAATAAAGTCTGAGTTTATCCATTGTAATCTTGCCAATGCAAGAGACATAAAATCTCCACGCTTTGAATTGGCAAAACTGTGAGCCTCATCAATGATGACACATTTCAAATTTTTAAATAGCTCCGATGCATTGACATAAGACAGCATAAGCATCAGCGATTCTGGCGTAGTAAGAAGTATGTTAGGCGGAGATTTAATTTGCTTCTGTCTTTGATAACTGGTGGTGTCTCCGGTCCTTGAATCGATAGTAACGGGCAACTGCATGTCATTTACGGGAACCGTAAGATTTCTATTAATATCGTAAGTCAAAGCCTTAAGTGGAGAAACATACAAAGTGTGCAATCCAATTTGTTTGGGGCTTTTCCCACTTTGATTGAGCTTATACATATCAATTAATGAGGGAAGAAAACCAGATAAGGTTTTACCTGCTCCTGTCGGGGCAATTAATAAGGTTGATTGCTTATTAGCGAAAGCGGTCACCATTTGTTGTTGATACGGACGAATTTTCCAAGACTTTTGCTCAAACCATTTCTTAAAACTGGGCGGTATAACGCCTCTTTTTTTGGTATTGTCCAATTCGTTTCCCTAACCTAGATTTCAGTTAACTTGCTACTACTACGCAATAACTATAGATATGTGTCATAACACAGGGGATATAGGTTACTAGAAAATAGGATGGCAAAATGATTGGACGTAATGTTTGTGCCAACAATGAGTTGTGCAGAGAAATACAAGTGGGTCAATTTCGTCAGCCTATGAAGCCAAAAGCACAAATAAGACTAATCAAAACTAAACTCACCTGCGTAAGTAAATTAAAATAAAATGCACAATAGGTTACTAATTGCATCCAGAAAATTGGATAAAAACAGACGATACTGGGCTTTATTGCAAACCAATAAATGCCTACATTGACCCAATGCAACCTGCCGAGCACGCAGTAATTACACATGCTCACGCTGATCATGCTAGAGCAGGCCATACGCATGTGTACGCCACTCAAGCAACGCTCGACATCATGGCAATTAGATATGGAGAAAGTCATTCAAAATATGTTCATGCCATTGACTATGGCGAATCAATTCAATTGCAGCAGGGAAAAGTCACATTATATCCGGCCGGACATATATTAGGTTCGGCACAAGTATTGATTGAATACCAAGGCTATCGACTGGTTCATACGGGAGACTGTAAACGACAACCTGATCCGACATGCAGACCCTTTGAACCGATTCAATGCGATGTTTTTATTACTGAGGCTACTTTTGGATTACCCGTGTTTCAGCACCCTCCAATAGAATCCGAAGTGAAAAAGTTACTGGATTCGATACAGCGATTATCTGAGTCTTGTCATTTAGTTGGAGTCTACGCTCTGGGAAAATGCCAACGAGTTATTCTTGCCTTAAGAGCAATGGGCTATCACCATCCCATCTACCTACATGGCGCATTGGTTAACTTATGCAAGTTGTACTCGGATTACGGCATCGATTTAGGCGAATTGATTGAAGTATCCACGCTTACCGACCTTGACGTGCTTAAAGGAAAAATTGTACTGGCTCCGCCCTCATCACTCACCGATAGATGGTCAAGAAAGCTACCGAATGTGATGACATGTATGGCCTCAGGTTGGATGCAAATTCGAGCTAGAAGTAAGCAAAGACGAGCCGAGCTGCCACTCATTGTGTCTGACCATAGTGATTGGAATGACCTTATCAACACCATTGAACAGGTCAATCCCAAAGAAGTGTGGGTGACTCACGGCAGAGAGCAGGCATTAATTCATGAAGTTTCCAAAAGGGGCTATAAAGCCAAGGCTTTAAGTCTAATAGGTTATGGGGATGGTGATGAAAATTAGAATAACTAGAAATAAACTTGCCAATGTTTTTAAAGGCACGGATTAATGGAAGAATTCGCAAAATTAGTCGACAGCTTGTACTTTTTGAACAGCAACGTTGCTAAATCTAAGCGCCTTATTGAATACCTTCGTGATACCCCAGATCCGGATAGGGGCTATGCAATTGCCGCGATTGCGAACACTTTGGACTTTGAGTTTTTTAAAAGGCGAATGATTAAGGATGCCATTACCGAAAGAATAGATCCTGTCCTATTTGATTTGAGTTATGACTATGTGGGTGAAATGAGTGAAACCGTTGCTCATTTATGGTCTACCACAATTCATGAAAATATTGATGTGAGCGAATCGAATCAAAAGCTGGCCTCCTTGCCAAGCTTAAGTGAAGTCATTTCGACGTTTGCTTCTTTACCCAAAAACAAAACCAAGCAATATCTTGTTAATCTGTTAGACATAATGTCTCCAACCCAAAGGTGGGCACTTTTAAAACTTGGTACTGGCGGATTAAGAATAGGAATGTCTGCACGATTTTTGAAAAAAGTATTGGTTGAATACGCCAATCAGCTTTCTAATGACCTCAGTATTGAAGACATCGAACGCATATGGCACGGAGTGACTCCCCCCTACCTCGACTTATTATCTTACATTGAAGGTAAAGGACCCGTTCCTGACATAAAGAACAAGCTCACTTTTCAGCCTGTCATGTTATCTCATCCGCTAAACGACGATGATATTGGTCAAATTAATCCTAGTGAGTGGCAAGCTGAATGGAAGTTTGATGGCATCCGAGCTCAACTTTTATCGAATAACACAGGGGTCGCATTATATTCGCGAACTGGCGATGATATCTCTAATAGTTTTCCTGAAATAATTGAAGCCATAGCCCATTCAAGTATCAAAGGTCGATTTGATGGTGAGTTACTGGCGATGAAATACAATAAAAATGAAATCGACTCATCCGATAGTCTCAATCGTCATGAACAATTAGAAATACCAAGCGGTGTTGATGATCAGTCTTTTGACCAAAACTCTATCCAATCAATAAAAAATGCTATCAAAGCCTATGCTCACGTCGCCAGCTTTAATCAGTTACAACAAAGACTGAATAAGAAGAAACCTAGCAAAAAGTTGATTGAGACCAATCCAACCGGGTTAATACTGTACGATGCTCTAGAGGTTGAGAGTGACGATGTAAGAATGTTGACACTGCAACAAAGAACTGAAAAGTTAACTCTGTACTTAAAAGAAAAGAGCGCTGAACGTACCCATTTTCCGCTATATGCCTCAACCGAGATCGCATTTAAATCAAGTAGTGAACTGGTAAAATTAAAGACCATTGCAAGTGAGCTCTCTGGAGGATACATCGAGGGATTGATGCTAAAAAAGAAATCGTCCACATACGTTTCTGGACGACCAAAAGGGCAATGGTACAAATTAAAACGAGATCCAAAATTGATAGACGCAGTAATAATGTATGCTCAACGTGGCCATGGTAAACGTTCAAGTTTCTATTCAGATTATACCTTTGGATGTTGGCAAGATAACCAACTACTACCCATCGGCAAAGCATATTCTGGATTTACCGATGAAGAACTAAAAAAGCTGGATAATTGGGTTAGGCGAAATACAGTGGGGCGATTTGGACCCGTAAAAGAAGTAAAAAAGGACTTAGTATTCGAATTGGCGTTTGACTCGGTTGCTCGTTCTAATCGACATAAATCTAAAGTTGCGCTTCGCTTTCCAAGAATCCACCGAATAAGATGGGATAAACCCGCTAGCGAAGCCGATAACCTTGCAACCTTAATTGAAATGATCGAATCTTAGATAACCAATTGATCACCCACTGCTAGACCAGATACAATAATAACAAGATTACCCTCTATTGCTTGCCCTAATCTTACAAAGCGTTCATTGACTATGCCATTTTCAAGCACTCTAACTTTAGAAAGCTGACCAAATTGTTGAATATGTTGTGTATCGATTGCAATCACATCACGCTCAGCCCTTTTTATTCCCACCTTGGCATACATACCTGGCATCACACCTGTTAAGTCAATGATACCGCCTATTAAATCCAATTTAACTTCGAAGCTGCGCGCGGCGCTGTCTGCTAATGGTACAATTTCACTAATCCGTGCTGTTCGCACTTGTCCTAGTGCAGGGAGTTCAACCTGAAGTTGCTGACCAAGCGCTAGAGTTACGGCCTGGCTTTCAGGTATGTAACTGCTAATTTGAATGCTAGTAGGATTGTAAAGAACGACAATAGCTTGTCCTGGATTGACTAAATCACCTGGTTCAACTAATCGATCGACGACTTTGCCTGATATTGGCGCAATAATTTCGCTGTATGTAAGCGCCACTTTAGCTTGTTCAAGTTGCTGTTCATAACTGAGTTTAGTGGCACTTAATTGGTCATAGTTCGCCTGAACACTGTCTAATTCATTTGTGGAAATTAAACCTTGTTCTTGCAGGGCTTTATTGCGCTTTAATTGAAGGGAAGCTTGCGTTAACTGCGCAGATATTGCTTCAACCTTAGCCGCAATCTGCCCAACTTGAGCTTGTAGATCCTGATTATCCAAATTAGCGATAACGTCCCCGGCTTGAACGGTTTCGCCTGCGCGCACATTCACCTTAATAACGTTTGCAAGAATACGACTCGCGACTTGTGTATTTTGCTTTGCGATTAGATTACCGGGCAACCAGAGTCGGTCAATGTAGACATAAGGTTTAATAGTAATGGTGTTCACCTCGCCTGATTGAACCATTTCAAAATTAGGTTCAATTTTATTTTTGAAGCCACCCGCCATAAATATAATCATCGCCACAAGCAATAAAATCGCCAGAATAGGGATAAATAATTTTTGTTTTGTCATGAATTATTGCTCCTGAACGGTGTTTGGTGTGTCTGTCGACTCGTCAAATACTAAGAAGTAAACTGCGGGTACAATGATCAAACTAAATAGGGTTGATGAAATGATGCCAAAGATAATGGCTAATGCTAAACCACTAAAAACCGGATCAAGAATGATCACTAAATTGCCCAACAAGGTTGTGCCAGCCGTGAGTAAAACAGGCCTCATGCGGACACCGCCAGCCAAAAGTAAAGCATCCTTAATCGAAGCTCCCTGAGCTCGAGCGGCGCCAATAAACTCTACTAAAATTAGAGAATTTCTTACCACTATACCGGCTAATGCTATCATTCCTATCATCGCTGTCGCGGTAAATAAAACAGGTTCAGGACTACCGGCAATTTCGCGCTCCCCAAACTGATTCATTAACCAAAAACCGGGCATAATACCAATTACGGTTAATGGGATTGCTGACATAATGATGCCTGACAACGCATAAGAGCCAGTTTGCAATCTTAAAATGATAAAAATACCAGTAAGCGCAAAGGCAAACGCAATGCCCATATCTCTAAAGACACGTATTGTGATTTTCAATTCCCCTTCACCACTGAAAGTCAGATAGGTCCCTGTCGGGATTGACCATTGATCGCCACCGCCATTATTCAAATAATGACGCTGTTGCCAATCAACCGACTCTGGCTGTGCACCATTGAGTAGCTCTTGCTGGTCCGCATTAATATCCGCTACTACTTCAGCTGGAGTACGACCGTTGAGCTCAGCAGTGACATAAATGACAGACTGTAAATCTTTTCGGAAGATAGGCTGCTCAACGGTAAATGTTTGATAGTCACCCAGCTCGCTTAACGCGACTAATGGTTGTGGTGCCGCCGATAAGCCTAGCCCAACGTAATTATGTGCAATGCCTTCCCTTCCTCTTACGAACAATCCATCAAGTTCACTTTCTTGATTTCGACTGGCAAAGGGAATGCGCAGCTTAACAGCCAACGGCTCCGCTTCAAATTCGTTGGCAAGCACGCCCGCTTCAACACCAAATCCGGCCACCATAAGAGACTGCTTAATATCTTCAGTTGCAATACCGGAAAGAGCTGCCTTCTCTTTATCAACGACAAAGCGCTTAATGATTTGCTCAGCTTGCATTGAAGTATCCACTTCTACCACGTGTGGTTCACGAGCCAATCGCTCGGCTACTTTACGAGCGGCTAACTGTTGTTGTTCAAGGGCAACAAAAGGTTCGCGGTACACCTCAGCAACGACTGTTGACAATACGGGAGGGCCTGGCGGCACTTCAACCACTTTAATATTGATACCGTCAGTATTGAATTGTGCCAGTAATTCCCTTAGTCGTAACACGACTGCATGAGATTGATGCTCTCGTTCAGTTTTATCAGCCAGTATGACTCGTATTTCAGCAAGATTGTCTCCTTTGCGCATGTAATACTGTCTCACCATACCATTGAAATCGATGGCGCTTGGCTCACCAACATAAACCGCTAACGCTTGTACCTCGGCTACGCGTTTGACCTGTTGCGATATTTTTGTTGAAACCGCCGCGGTCTGCTCCAAACTGGCAGACTCAGGTAAATCAATTAATATCTGGACCTCGTTTTTGTTATCAAAGGGCAGTAGCTTTAATGGAACCGCTCGGAATACGGGTAATAAAGCACTTGCAATAAATAATCCACAGGTAATCCATAACGCCATTTTTGCTCTAGATTTTGATTCAAGAATGGGCGTAATCAACTTAGCGTAAAGACCGCCACTTTGACTTTCTTTATCCTGGTTAGGAGAATCTTTTAGTAATTTACTGGCTAACCATGGTGTCACGAAAAAAGCGACCATCGTTGAGATTATGACACTAACAGGAACATTAAATGCCATAGGCGCCATGTAAGGCCCCATCATCCCAGTAATAAACGCCAGTGGTACAAAAGCCAGCACTATAGTTAATGTAGACATGAGAAGCGCTGGTCGGATTTCGCTCATTGCAGCGACAATTTGAGTTGCTCTGCCACCTCCTTTAGTCATAAAGCGCTTTATATTGTCAATGCCTGTTATCGGGTCATCCACCAACAATCCAAGAGACAAAATCAGAGCAAACAACGTGACCCTGTTGATGGTGTATCCAAATGCCATGTCTAAAAGAAGTGTCAAGCCATAACAAATAGGAACGGCCAAACCCACTACGATGGCAGGTCGCCAGCCAAGAAACACGCCTACAAAAACGACCACTGTTAACACGGCAAAGGCCAAGGAGGATACTAGGTTGTTTACTTTTTCATCGGCCGTTTCGCCGTAATTCCTAAGCACAGTAACGTTGATATAATTAGGAATGAGCTGCCCTTTCAATGCTTCAATGTTCTTGAGCACATCATTGGCAAGACTGACCGCATTGCTCCCAGATTGTTTTGCGATGCTAAGAGTCACTAGCGGATAATCTTCATTGTTCTGGTTAACTTCGCTGTACCACTGGTAGGATGTTGGTTCACTAGGGCCGTCTTCAATATCAGCAACATCTGATAAATAGACTGGTTTGCCATTGATCACGTTTACCACCAAGCGGTTAAGTTCTTCGCTTTGCCTAAATACGTCTCCAACTTCCAATACAACCGATTTGCTGTTAGTAACCTGCACTCCAACGGCAGCCAATTGATTCGACACTTTGAACGCGTTATACACATCCATTACCGTTGTGTTGAATGCTGCTAGACTGGCGGGGTTTAAATAAACTTGAACCGATCTTTGGCGACCACCTATTACGTTTACTTCAGAGGTATCATCGATGGCTTGCAGATGAGTGGACACTTCCTGAGCAATACGTCTTAAGTGGTAATCATTATAAATTTCAGGCTGCTCACTCCAAAGACCCAGCATCATAATAGGCACATCGTCTACTTCAACGGGTCTAATTTGCCAACTGGCGACGATACTGGGCATTGTATGCTGATTCGAATACAGCTTATTATAAGTATTCAAAATCGCTAATTCTCGGTCTTCACCTACATAGAAGCGCAAAGTAACCAGTGCTTCACCCGTTTTGGTCACCGAATAAACGTGTTCAACTCCAGGTACTTGAGCAAGCAGTTTTTCCAGCGGTATTGTGACTTGTCGCTCTATTTGCTTAGCATTGATATTGGGCACAGATACCTGAATATCTAACATGGGCACTACAATTTGAGGCTCTTCCTCTCGAGCAGTAAAATTAAGCGCTAATAGGCCACTGAAAATAGCAAAAACAAAAATAGCCAGTGGAATACGGCCATTCAAAGAAGTGGCTACTAAACGGTCAATTGGATGCGTCATCTTCATGTTAATTACACTTTATTCCGGCTTGCAAAACATGTCGTAAAGCGCATTTAACATAGTGCTCACGCGTTGATCGCCAATTCGATAGTATATCGTTTGAGCCTCTCGACGTGTCTCAACTAAACCAGAATTGCGTAAGCTAGCTAAGTGTTGCGAAAGGGCCGATTGCGCCAGAGGAACCGTTTGATTTAACTCTTTCACACTTAGCTCATCTTGATTAAGAGTACACAAAATCATTAGTCGATTTTTATTCGCCATAAGCTTCAAAAAATGCTCAGCGTCTGCGGCATTTTCAACCATCATCTCCATGTCTAACATCATACTCATGTGCTCTTTATTCTATGCAATTGATCAAAGTATACCGAAAATATTAGAAATGTCTAATATTAGACTTTACTAATTTAGGTTTTTCTAATATATTATTTAGGAAATAACATACAAGGTAAATTTTTAAATGACTACAAATGACGCACTAAGATTGATCGCTGGTGTAATGCTAATAGTTTCACTATTACTTACTCAGTTTGTCCACCACAACTGGTTCTTTTTCACGCTGTTTATCGCTGCAAACTTAATACAATCTGCTTTCACTAAGTGGTGTCCAATGATGACCATACTGCGTAAACTCGGCCTGGAGGATTAATCATGTTAATAGCAATTCCAGATTTAATAAAAACTGCCTCTAAAAACGTTGAAAAAATAGATGCCACACAAGCCAAAGAAGAAATAGCACAAAATAACGGCTTATTGATTGATGTCAGAGAGCCCTCGGAACACGCTATCAATAACGCGGTAGGGGCAATCAACATTCCGCGAGGAGTACTTGAAATGAAGTTGGTCGAAATTGAAAAAAATCCAGATCGTCCCATTTACTTGCACTGTGCAACTGGTGGGAGGGCTATTTTAGCCGCTGAACAATTAAAGCGTGTTGGTTACAACAAGGTTATAGCGATTAGTTGCAAAGCAGAAAACGTATGTGACGCGTTCTCGTAATAGCATAGATAATGACGTCATTATTGAAGGAGCGTGCGGTCAAGTCCGTAATAGTGAAGTAAACAAATGCGGCATACCCCTACCCGCGTGAGCTAAAACACAACATATCCGGGTTAGCCACATAAGACGTTACATTAGGTTAAGCCTCAATGTTAACTCGCAAAATTGAGTCCAAGTGAATACACATCACGCGCTCATTGAAGGGCGCATACTCACTTCCTTATACCAACGCTTCAAATTGGTTTGTTCTTCAGATATTCTAATTTTAACCACTCTAGCAAAATCTATTGCACAAACCGCAGTAATATCGGCAATACTAAAGGTATCACCTGCTATGAACTTCGACTTCGCCAAGCGCTTATCCAATATGTGTAAGTACTTACTTGCATTTATTCCCGCTTCTCTACCGAACTCAGGAACTGGGTTCATTCTGTCTTTAAAATAACCCGTAGTATGCTGAAAACACATCCCGACCTGAAAGAATAAGCACATTTCCACTTGTCTCTGCCACATTGCAATGGTCGCTTTCTCTTCCGCGTCCACTCCCATCAATGGGTGTTCTGGGTGTAGCGTTTCGAAATATAAACAAATCGCATCAGTTTCGCTAATACAACTACCATCATCCAACTCTAGAATTGGAACTTTTCCAATTGGATTTTTTGCACGCATGCTAGGTGATAAATTTTCGCCCTTTGCAATGTCGACCTGAACATACTCCATATCGATCCCTTTTTCGGCCAGAAAAATCCGTACTCTTCTAGGATTCGGTGCAGTATCTGTCTCGTAAATTTTCATAGGTTACCTTGTTATTTTTATTATGTGTAATCTGGACATCAAGCCACTGACGATAAATGATGCCTTGATGCCATTCTAATAGAGCAAAACCCTAATTTATCGGCTTGCATTGCTTTTTAGTCTCTAATACTGCCTAACTTTTCGTATATTTGCACATAGTTTACTCCAAGGCTTTTACTTGTTCGCCATTTTTTAGTAAATATGCTGAACGCCATACCAATCTCTGTCACCAATTTTAATCTCGCGATTGATGCCATACTGTTTAACTCAAATGGGGTTACGAACAAGTACCAACTGTGGGTGCCTCTTGGCAAGTATCGCATGATATATTCAGCACCAATGATCCCTACTAAGAACGATTTAATTGTTCTATTGAGGGTTGCCATAATGACACAACCGCCTTGCTTACACATTTTACTGCATTGTCCCACAAGTTCCTTTTGATTCGGAACGTGTTCAATCACCTCCGCATTAATAACGACATCAAATGGCTCTTCGTGGTTTTCGACAAAATGCTGCGCATGAGTATGAATATAATTGATATCAAGATTGGATTTCTTAGCGTGACGTTTCGCAACTTCAATGCTCATTTCGCTAACATCAATACCTGTAACCATTGCGCCAGCTTTTGCTAGTGGCTCACACACTAGTCCTCCACCACACCCTACATCCAGTATTCGCAAACCCTCTAATGGTTTTATTTTGTTAATGTCTAAATTGTAATAGTCACAAATTTGTTCAATAAAATATTCAACTCTAGCGCGGTTAAATTCAAGCGCGGTTTTATATTTTCCGTTGGGATCCCACCAGTTTTCAGCTAAAGCATCAAATTTTTCTATCTCGCTTTGACTGAAATTAGCGCCTTCGCTATCAGAATTTTTTTTCACTTTAGTAAGCTTACTTTTATCTAACATCGTATGCTTCTGTATCCTTTTATTGATCTAGTATAATGTGCTTGTCAAGGGAATCGCTTTTCCTTTTAAATCATACAAACCTCGAGGAGTCAAAATGGCTAACCAACTCAATGTTCTTGGAACGCAATTACATTTATGTTGTGGTAATACGGGATATACACGAGAAGGGTTTTGTTATGTACCCGATTCAGACTTCGGCAATCATTCTGTTTGCGCGATTATGACCGACGAGTTCTTGCAATTTTCTAAAGCTCAGGGAAACGATTTAATTACTCCCAATCCAATGTTTCAGTTTGACGGCTTAAAACACGGAGATAAATGGTGCTTGTGTGCCATTCGCTGGTATCAAGCGGTATCAGCGCAAGTAGCCCCTCCAGTAGTTTTAGAGGCAACTAACCAAAAAGCACTTGAAATAATCCCGCTTAATATCCTCAAAAAATATGAACACAAAGCGTAAGAGTTTCATTTACTGTCGTTTTCTTTTTGCCATTTTTCATATTGTTTTCGGGCCAAGGCATCTATTTTGTCTTTATTTTCAGCTACCCACCATTGTTCCATAACTCTTACGTTGCGCTGATTGGCTTTGAAAAACAAGTCAATGATGTCACCTATAACTGGGAAAAAACCCAGTCCAAAATCAATCATTGAATTAATCACCATTTTATTATGAAGGTGTTTTGGGATACCAATTTTTTTACCTAAATATACGATACGCAAAGACGCCAATAACATTATTGTATCGCCGATCCCTGGTATCAAACCAACAAGCGAGTCAAGACCCACTCGAAAATTGATAAAAGGTAATTTTACCGCTGTATCTAACAAGTTAGCTAATGATTGCGCCTTTAATAGCTCGTCAGGCGCTTTAAAATCGTCATCAACCTCAACGGTAGATTGACTATTATAAATTTCTACATCAGATTCATTGTGT
Organism: Glaciecola sp.; assembly: GCA_965660815.1. GTDB lineage: Bacteria > Pseudomonadota > Gammaproteobacteria > Enterobacterales > Alteromonadaceae > Glaciecola. Next base: position 164,298 of record CBFIBG010000052.1, on the reverse strand, counting down.
GTTTTCGAACTGTCAACGTCCCTAACCCGGCTAGGTTCTGAGTCGTTTTCTAGTATCTGCTTTAGTTCATCTGAAGTACTATTTTTTTTACTCATTTTTCAGCCCCTAAGCTTTTGGCTCGTTCGGCTCTCTTAGAGAACTCACTGTCATCCAATTGCTGTTTCCAGCCTTGCATGTTCTCTTCTAACAGACCATATAGCATATCTAAATGAGGCTCACTGGCATTCAAAGAATCTATGTATTCATATCTTTGGCCTCCATTTTCCATGAAGTATTCTCTATTCTCTTCGCCAATTTCTTCTATGGTTTCTAAGCAGTCAGAAGAGAAGCCAGGACAAATGACTTGAAGCGATTTCACCCCTTGAGAAGGAAGCGATTTTAATGTCTCGTCGGTGTAGGGTTTAAGCCACTCTTCTCTACCAAATCTAGATTGAAAGGTAGTCATATACTGCTCAGGGTTCATATCGAGTTTTTCAGCAACCAAGCGAGTTGTCTTATGACACTGGCAATGGTACGGGTCGCCATTTAACAAATAACGTTTGGGAATGCCATGATAGGAAAACACAAGTTTATCCGCTTTTCCATGCTCTTCCCAGTGGTGTTCAATACTATCTGCAATGCTATTTATATATGGCGGATAGTCAACATATTGGTTGATAAATCGCAACTCTGGCAGCCATCGTCGACTTAAAAAATCGTGGGCAATTGCATCAAATGTAGAGCCTGTAGTAGAAGCGCAGTACTGCGGATATAAAGGCAATACGATAAGCTTTCTTGCCCCCTTATTTAACAAATTGTCAATAGCCGATTCAACGCTTGGTTCGCCATAACGCATTGCATAATCTACAATAACTTGACTTCCCCAATGCTTTTTAAACCTTTCTTCTAGCCCTTTGGCTTGATTTTTTGTGTGCATTAACAAGGGCGAACCCTGTTCAGTCCAAACCGTCGAATAGGCCTCAGCCGAGCGTTTTGGACGAATGTTTAAAATAATACCATTTAGGATTAACCACCATATAACCTTCGGCACTTCCACCACTCTGGGATCTGATAAAAATTGCTTTAGATAGGGCTTAAGGGCTTTTTTAGTTGGCGCATTTGGGGTGCCCAAGTTGGTAATGAGAACGCCTATTTTGTCTTCTTGACCATGAGAAAACGAATTCTGAGATGAATATTTCATATAAATAAGTAAAAGTATTTAATTAATGTAATACCAACCAATACGCGAGTGTGCTGGATTTGGACTTAGTAGTAATCCAGCACTTCAATTTAATTGCCCCATGTATTGTTCGAAATTTTTAGAAATCCTGCGATAACACCTTATAATCAAATAAGATTTATGTAATTTAAATAATGCATGAGTAACCAAATTTAGGGCGTAATAGGATAATAGGTTGGTGCACCAGGGCCTACTGGCAACCCAAGCAAGAATACCCAAGTGTAAAACAGTATCACCCAACCCACCATAAACACTATTGAGTATGGGAGCATGGTCGCTATAAGTGTTCCAATACCGAGGTTTTTCTGGTACCTCACCCCTATTGCCAGTATTAACCCAAAATAACTCATCATTGGTGTGATAACGTTGGTCACTGAATCCCCTATTCTGTATGCAGCTTGAATAACTTCAGGAGAATAGCCAATTAACATCAGCATAGGTACAAATATGGGTGCCGTTATTGCCCATTGTGCAGATGCACTGCCTAATGACAAATTCACTAAGCCGCACATTAGAATGAAAAGGACAAAAACTTCTGGTCCATCAAGGCCGGTCGCTTGTAAAAATGCAGCGCCTTTTACTGCCAATACAGTTCCTAAATTTGTCCATTTAAAAAATGCGACAAATTGTGCGGCAAAGAAAACAAGCACTATATATAATCCCATAGAGCTCATCGATTTTGCCATTGCATCAATCACATCGCGGTCGTTTTTCATGCTTCCGGTTATTTTGCCATAAACAAAACCGGGAATTGCGAAGGTTATAAAAATATAAACCACTATCCCCTTGAGAAATGGTGAACCTTTCACCAGACCGGTTTCTGGATCACGTAGTACACCATTTTCAGGCACGACGGTAACGGCTAACAGACACAACAAAGCAAGGAACGTGGCGCCAGCCCACTTCATCCCCCTAATTTCCAATGCCGTTGGCTTTTCAATTTCTTGCTTTCCAAGATCAACCGTGGCATCACCAGGGTTGTATTTGCCTAATCTAGGCTCAACGATTTTTTCAGTAACAAAGGCGCCCATTGCAGCCACAAGAAATGTACTGGCAATCATGAAGAACCAGTTCACTTCAGCACTTACTGTATAATCAGGGTCTATGATATTGGCAGAGGTCTCAGTAAACCCAGCAAGGAGAGGATCTACCGTACCAATGAACAAATTCGCACTATATCCTGCGGAAACACCCGCAAATGCAGCCGCCAAGCCGGCTAGCGGATGACGTCCTAAAGAATGAAATATCATGGCGGCAAGCGGGATCATAACGACGTATCCCAACTCGGACGCAGTATTTGAAATTACTCCTGCAAAGACAATTACAATGGTGACCATTCTTGGAGATGCATTCATCACCATAGAGCGCATGATAGTGCTCAGTAAGCCTGAATGTTCAGCTAACGACACTCCAAGTAGTGCAACTAAAACCGTTCCTAATGGCGCAAACCCAGTAAAATTGGTGACTAAGTTTGTTACTATTTGACGCAAGCCTTCTGCATTTAAAAGCGAAATCACTTCTATGATCCCATCAGCTTCTCTGCCTTTTGCACCCTCTGGACGAGGGTCCATGACGCTCACATCAAAAAATCCTAAAATACCGCTTAAGATAACAATGAATATGGCCAACGAGGCGAATAGAGTGATTGGATGGGGGAGCAAATTCCCTAGCCATTCGACAGTTGCAAGGAAGCGATTAAACAAACCGCTTTGATTTGAAGATGTAGTGTCAGGTGTTTGATTAGAATTATTGTTAGACAAACCAGCCTCATTATTATTTTTGTTATTGCGTAATGCGTAAGACTTATGCAATAAAGGATATCAGAAATTTTTGTATTTATCATCGCTAAGATTTGGCGCTTTGTTAAGCAGTGCTTGGTACCTACAAGCACTGATGGCTAATTTAATTTGTGTAGATATCTGCAAAGATATAAAAAATTCGTTTTTCATCTAAATGATACTCTGATGAGATGCTAAATTATGGTTAACATATTTTGAATTTGACGAATCTTAACAAATTTTGTTTGAACACATTAAAGCTTTTCATTAAATTAACTAACATAGAATAAACAAACACTTACTCTCAATACCACACAAAAACGGAGACACACATGAAACCAGAAACTATTGCGTTGCACGCTGGATATAGCAGTGAACCAACAACCAAAGCTGCCACCACACCAATTTACCAAACCACTTCATTCACTTTTGACGACACCCAACATGGTGCCGACCTGTTTAACCTGGCAGTCCCCGGTAACATATACAGTCGCATAATGAACCCAACAAATGCAGTACTGGAACAACGCATTACTGAGTTAGAAGGTGGTATAGGAGCGCTTACTGTCGCATCTGGTATGGCTGCAATTAGATATGCAATAGAAACAATAGCCGACGTCGGTTCAAACATTATCAGTTCAAGTCAATTGTATGGCGGCACATATAACCTATTTGCTCATACTTTTCCAAGACAAGGAATAGAAGTTAGATTTGCGGAAGCAGACGATTTCGACGCAATCGCGGCACTGATCGACGAAAATACAAAAGCACTATACTGCGAATCAATCGGAAATCCAGCAGGTAACGTGGTGGATATAAGTAAATGGGCAGAAATAGCACATGCAGCGGGTGTGCCCCTTATTGTAGATAATACGGTTGCTACCCCAGTACTCTGTAGAGTATTCGATTTTGGCGCAGATATCGTAATACATTCATTAACCAAATATATTGGTGGGCATGGCACGACCATTGGAGGCGTTATCGTTGATTCAGGTAAATTTGACTGGTCCGCTAACAAAGATAGATTCCCTATGATGACCACGCCCGATCCATCTTACCACGGCGTTGTCTACACAGAAGCTTTAGGTGAAGCTGCTTATATTGGTCGATGCCGCGTTGTCCCACTTAGAAATACAGGAGCTGCGCTATCTCCAAATAGCGCATTTCAAATCATGCAAGGTTTAGAAACCTTATCACTTAGAATGGAAAGGCACTGCGAAAATGCATTGGCGGTTGCAAATTATTTGACTAATCACGACGCTGTTACTTGGGTAAACTATGCAGCCTTGCCATCGAGTAAGTATTACGATACTTGCCAAAGGATTTGTGGTGGCAAAGCCGCAGGCATTATAAGTTTTGGGATAAAAGGAGGGATAGAAGCCGGATCCAAATTTATTGATGCTCTCAACTTAATATTAAGATTGGTCAACATTGGTGATGCTAAATCTTTAGCTTGTCATCCAGCAAGTACGACTCATAGACAACTAAATTCTGAAGAGCTCGCAAGCGTTGGCGTTTCAGAGGAAATGGTTCGGATATCAGTAGGCATTGAACATATCGACGATATCATAGCAGACATAGAGCAAGCTTTAGTCGCTAGTCAACTATAATGATGTAACAGGATGCGAGTTGTATTTTCAGCTCGCTTTTATAACAGTTAACCAACCTTCGTGCCCACTTATTTTGTGCACCGCTGGTGTTGTACGCGCTCTTTTACCCTGATGTCTATTGGCCTATTTTACAAGGTTAAACTGCGTAACTCTTGTAAACTCGATATTTTGTAAGTCGGTTGAATGCCCCATTCATCAAATACGGCTTGCTTATCCCTCTGCAACCAGACAGCTCGCATATCTGCATTGAGTGCTCCAATAACGTCGAAAGGATTACTGGATACCAGCACTGTATTGTCCTTGGTCCCCAGCGCCTTAGTCATGAAGTGTTGATATACCCTCGGGTCTGGCTTAAAGGTTTTTACATCGTCAACACTCACAATATCATCAAAAACTTCTAACAAATTGGCGTTTTCCAATAGTCGCCGAACGTCCGCTTCAGTTCCGTTGGAAAATGCGTAAAGCTGATAATTTTTTTCTTTTAATTGCAATAGACTATTTGTGTCATCGAAAGCATCTAAGTCTCTATAGCAGGATAGTAACTTACTTATCATTTGTTCAGATAGTAAGATATTCTGATGTTTAAGGGAGTATATAAGCGCCTGTTCAGTACATTTCGAGAATGGAACATATGCATTCATTGCGCTACGACGAAAAGAATATTCTAATTGTTTATCTCGCCACATTATGGAAAGAGATTTAGATGCGTTCTCACTCAAACCTAATTGCATCATATTTGGTATTAGAGCATGCGTGTTGATCAAAGTCCCATAGATATCAAAGGCTAGTATAATCGGCATAGTGAACTCTCAATAAGGAATTGTTTGAGTATTAAAATCAATACAAAAAATCAAGTATAGCAGTATTTTATTTTTAAGCACTTAGCTCTTACACTTTACTTAAACTTTAATAAATTAATATCTGCGCCAATATATTTTGGCACCCATAAGATTAATTTTAAGCTATTTGTTAAATCTGTAATCTGCCACTTAACACCATATTAAACCTGATATTATGCACCTTCTTTGAAATATCCAACCTATTTTTTGTCAGGCTTTTTTACATATTAGAAGGTAATCTAAATATTTAAGTTTATAAGACCTCGCAAATCAGGTAGTTACTATTTCTGGTATATTAAATGCTTTATTATTGTCGTTTGGGTTTTCAATAGGATACCTATTTGACGTATCAAATTGAAAACGTTAATTAAAAATATTACTTATAAAAATCAACCATGTTTAGGAGAACCACATGAAACGTAATCGATTCATCGGTCTTATGTTGTTGTTTATCGCTTCAGCAAGCAACGCAGCAACAATTGTTTTAGATTTTGAGGGTGTGAATGCCAGCTACCCTTCTGGATTTGCTTTTGTTCAAGATTTTTACGACGGCGGCACGAGTTCTGACGGCACTTCCGGTACTAATTTTGGTATCGAATTTACCGACAACGCACAAGCCATTTGCTTAAATACGCCTGGCGTTACTTGCAGTAATACATCAAGAGGTGGACTGGGTAATCCAAATTCACAGTTAGGTGGCTTATTCTTTTTGAGTGGCGCTGAAACATTCATGAATGTAGCCGCTGGTTTTGATACTGGTTTCTCATTCTTCTACTCTGCAGTCAATCAGGCAGGTAGTGTCAGTGTTTTTGACGGTCTCAACGGAACGGGGAATGAGTTAGCAACTTTATCGCTTAGCACAACATCAAGTTCGTGCGCTAGCACTTTCAACGCAGACTTTTGCCCGTTCGTATCCTCTGGCATTGGATTTAACGGTACAGCCAAATCTGTAAGTTTTGCTGGTGTTGCCAACCAAATTGTTTTTGACGACATTACATTTGGTAGTATAACACCCGATCCAGAACCAGTATCTGCACCTGGTATCTTAGCACTTGGAATTATTGGCTTTATCACGTTACTATGTAGACGCGCATTTAGATAACGCTGAAATATTAATATAACTTATGCCCACAAATTGTCATCAGGTTGTGGGCTTTTTTTAATTATTACACCAAATCTTCTTCTAACGGAATGTTGAACTAAAGCAACCGTCTTAACCAATAATTTAATTTATCCCTGAAATATAAACTTTTTTATTATCTGTCTAATATCTTTATTATCTTCCAATCAGATAGGATTCTCTGCAATCTCCTATTACTCATGCTTAATGCTACAAAGAGATAAAAAGATTTTTATAACTAATCAAGTTATGAATGTACCATTGCCAATAGTTGTCAACATAATAAGCGACTGACTTGAATGATAAAAAAAGGGAGCGAACGCTCCCTTTACATACCTTGGCTACTTGCGGCTTAACTTATTTTGCGACCGCTATTTAATTTGCTACGCCACTGCTGTTGTTTAAAAATCTGAAGAAATCGCCGTCTGGCTCAACAACCAAAACGTCTTGCTTACTATTAAAGCTATTCCGATAAGCGTCCATACTACGTAAGAATCCATAAAACTCTGGGTTCTTATTGTATGTCTGAGCATATATCTGAGCTGCTTGTGCGTCTCCTTCACCTTTTAATTGTCGGGCGTTTCTTTCTGCGTCAGCGAGCATTATCTCTACACGAGCGTCAATGTTCGCTTTAATTATTTCGCCTTGCTCTTTACCTTCCGAACGATACTCTCTTGCCGCAGCTGCCCTTTCGGCTCTCATGCGGTTAAAGATAGAATTACTGATTTCTTCTGGTAAGTTAATCTTTTTCACTCGAACGTCAATGATTCGAATCCCAAGCTCTCCAGAGCCCTCAGACGCCTGAGTCATTGCAGAGTCCATCAATTCACTTCTTTCGCCAGAAACGATCTGTTGAATCGTTCTCGTACCGAATTCAGATCGTAGGCCGTTGTTTACTTTTTGTTTTAACAGTGCCTCGGCTTGGATTTTATTGCCTCCAGTTGACAGAAAATACGTTTCAAAATCTTCGATTCTCCATTTCACATAAGAGTCTACAATAAGGTCTTCTTTCTCGCTTGTTACAAATCTGTCAGCTCTCTCATCCAATGTTTGAATACGAGCATCGAGCGCTTGTACTCTATCAAAGATTGGAATTTTAAGATGCAGACCCGGCTTATATACTTTAGTTGTTCCTTCGTCAGTTTGCTTCACTTTACCAAAAGTGATGACAATGGCTCTTGTGCCTTCTTTTACCACAAAAATTGAACTTAGTCCTAGCAACGCTAAGAGTATAACTGCAACGATTACTAAATTTTTCATCTGTTAATTTCTCCCAGATCTATTTGTTGAGCGACCGTTAATAACGTTTTGTGGTAATTGATTTTGCAAATCTTCACCTTGGTTTCTCAGATTATCCAAAGCCGTTCGCAGGGATGGCGATGAATTACTGTTCTGTCGCTCCATAATTTTGTCGAGAGGCAAGTACATCATGTTTCCACTACCTTCTGTATCTAACATCACTTTCGTAGTACTTGAAAACACACTTTCCATGGTTTCTAAATATATGCGCTGTCTAGTAACTTCAGGAGCAGCTTCATATTGTGGAAGCAACTCTTCAAACCTAGCCACTTCACCTTGAGCTTCAAGGATAGCTCTCTCTTTGTACGCTTGCGCTTCCTCGTTCATACGATTTACCTGAGCTCTTGCCCTTGGTTCGATTTCACGGGCATAGGCCTCAGCCTCTCGGATAAAACGCTCTTCATCCTCTTGCGCCGCGATTGCATCGTCAAATGCATCTCTCACCTGTTCTGGAGGACGCGCGTTAGTAAAGTTGAGGTCGACTAAAGAAACACCCATTTGATAAGGTTCGACAATTCCTTGGAGCTCTTCTAGCACCCTTTGACGAGCGACTTCACGCCCTTCAGTTAACACTTCATCCATTCTTGAATGTCCTACCACATAGCGAATCGCGCTATCGAAAGCTTGAGACAGACTTTGCTCAGGGTTGACTACAGCAAACATCCACTGAGCAGGATCAACCACTCTGTATTGTACTTCCATTTCAACACTCACAACGTTTTCATCTTCGGTCAGCATTGAACCAGAGGATGCTAGCGCTCGAACGGTTTGAATATTAATTGGAGTGACTTCATCAATGAACCTTAGCCGCCATTGAAGGCCAGGTTCGGCGAGTGCGTGAAATTCACCAAACCGAAGTATAACGCCCCGCTCGGCTTCTTTAACCGTGTATATTCCACTAGCCGCGTAAATCAGCAGAGCCAACCCTACAATTAAAGCAATTGCTTTACCGCTAAGGTTGGGGCCAGAGGAATTGCCCGAACCATTTCCACCTTTGCCAAATTTTCCAAAAAGGTTTTTCAACACATCATCAATATCCGGTGGACCTTGTTCTTTTCCACCACGATTTTTCCAAGGGTCGTTATTATTACCACCCGGCTCGTTCCAAGCCATACATTTACTCCAAAAGTTAAATATCTAACGGTTTATACTAAATGAATACTTTAATAGTTTATGTCGCACGAAATTAAAGTTTTATATTATTGTCACTTAAAATTAACATGTTAGTAAGACGCCTAACTATGTTTAATTTTGATATATTGGCTCAATTTTTTGTCTACTTTTTTATCTATCCTATGCCAATCAGCAGATAGCATATTAACTTCTACAATCCAGTCGCCCGTGTCTGAGTATCCTTCTTCGAGAATGCAGTTTAAATCATACAATAACCCGCGGACTTTTCCGTCGCTTGCTGGTATCGCTAGCGTATAGTTAACCATTTCCTTTCTTAGACATTCAGTGAGGGCTATTTTTAATAAATCAATCCCTTTCCCTGTTTGAGCTGAAAGCCACACTCGAGTTGGCTTGCCTTCGTTATCTCTATCAATTTTTGGCTCAATGCCTTCTAGCCGGTCTATTTTGTTGCAAATAATCAACTGTGGTACTTCGTCTGCGTCTATTTCGGATAAAACTTCATTTACGTCGTCCATATTCTCACGGTATTTTTCATCCGCGAAATCGACAACGTGCAATAATAAATTCGCTTCTTGAGTTTCCTGTAATGTAGCCTTAAAAGCCGCTACAAGATCATGGGGAAGATGTCTAATGAAGCCAACCGTGTCAGCTAGTATAGCCTGTCCTACTTGATCGAGCTCTATTTTTCTCAAAGTGGGATCAAGTGTCGCAAAAAGTTGATCAGCGGCATACACGCCAGCCTCAGTTAGCGTGTTGAACAGTGTTGACTTCCCTGCGTTGGTATAACCAACTAGCGACACTGTTGGTATCTCAGCCCTTTTTCTTGACCGACGCCCTTGCTCTCGCTGTTTTTGTACTTTTTCAAGTCTCTTAAGAATAGCTTTGATACGTCCGCGTAATAGGCGCCTATCCGTTTCAAGCTGGGTTTCTCCTGGACCGCGCAGCCCAATACCGCCCTTTTGTCTTTCTAGGTGGGTCCATCCCCTGATGAGGCGAGTAGATAAATGCTTTAATTGCGCTAGCTCAACCTGCAATTTACCCTCGTGAGTGCGCGCTCGCTGGGCAAAGATGTCCAAAATTAATGAAGTACGGTCAAGCACTCTGCAACAGCAAAGCTTTTCGAGGTTGCGCTCCTGAGACGGAGAGAGAGAATGATTGAAGATTACTACATTGGCTTCAAGCGCCTTGACTGTGTCAGCAATTTCTTCCGCTTTTCCACTGCCGACAAAAAACTTAGCATGAGGAGCAGAGCGACTGCCAGTAATGACACTAACATTTTTGACGCCAGCAGAAGATACCAACATCTGCAGTTCGTCTAAATCTTCTTTGTTTTGTTCGTCATTAAAAAAAACATGAACTAAAACCGCCTGTTCACCGGCTTCGTAACGCTCAAACAATCAAATCCTCCAAAAGGTTAATCTTGAGCGCCATCTTCCGGATGATTAGTCGGCATAGTTATAGCTCTAGACGGCACTACGGTCGAAATAGCATGCTTATATACCATTTGACTTACCGTATTCTTTAATAAAACTACAAATTGGTCAAATGATTCGACTTGTCCCTGTAACTTAATGCCATTAACAAGATAAATGGCTACAGGAATGCGTTCTTTTCTGAGTGCGTTTAAAAATGGGTCTTGTAGTGATTGACCTTTCGCCATTAGATATCCTTATTTTTTTATTGTGATGGTTTATCATGACTAAGATTAGTGTACATAATTGTTTATCAGGTTGCACCCACTTTTTGAACAAGATAATTCAGATTTTTGTTATCTTCAGTATACAGCTGAGACATATTGTCCCAGCCTCTAAGCCATGTAATTTGTCTTTTCGCTAATTGTCTAGTCGCAATAATAGCTCTTTCACGCATTTCTTCCCAACTGAGCTGACCATTAAGATAGTGCAATACTTGTCGGTAACCGACACATCTCATCGATGTCATATTTTCATTTAACTGATAATCGACCAAAAGTTCTTTAACTTCGTCTACAAACCGATTCTGTAACATAACATCAAATCTGCGTTCAATTAACGAATGTAGACTTGCTCTTTCTTTAGGCATTATGCAAAACTGATAAAACTCATATCCTAGACCTTTAGTCTCTGTTTGTTGCCATTGCGTGAGGGTTTTTTTGGAGGATAAGTAGACTTCTAATGCTCTAATGAGCCTCTGACTATCTGTGCTATGTATCCGTTGTGCACTCGCGGGATCCACTCTTTTTAGCTTGTCGTAGACATCGGATAACGGCAATTGCGTCAATTGTTCCCGGATTTTTTGGTTACTAGCAGGAAGTGTATTGATGCCGTTTACCATTGCATTGAAGTACATCATAGTGCCACCTGCCAATATCGGCACTTTGCCCATTGCAAGCACTTCCTCTATTTTTAATTTGGCGTCTTTTAAAAATTCAGAGACGCTATAGCTTTGTGTCGGTAAACGAATGTCTATTAGATGGTGAACTATTCCGTCTTGCTCTTGCGGAGTCGGTTTGGCAGTGCCAACATCCATGTCTTTATAAATTAACGCCGAATCTACACTTATTACTTCGCCATTAAGTTTTTTAGCTGCCTCAATAGCCAATCTCGTTTTTCCAGAGGCTGTGGGTCCCATGATGCAAACGACTTTATTTAAGCGATTTGAAGCCAACTCAGTCTCACTAGTCATATCAAAATTCGCCCTGTGACTGTTTCCATGTTTGATGGAGATCGATACTGACTTTGTTGCGCTTAAGAAGTTTTTCTAGTTCAAGCTTATCTATATTAACCAACCAGCTCGCAACCTGAGTTTCACTGGGTGTTATTATTTTTAACCATGCATTAGCGACATCTAAAGTAAATTCTGCCAGACACTCTTGGGGGGTATCTGGGTGTTTGTTAAAGTTATACAAGACTCGTAAGTTCCCAAAAATATTAGCCCAAGGAAGATGTCGAGATCCAGAAGGCACTTTTTTCAAAATAACCTTACTATGACTCAAAGTAATTTCAAAATTCCACTTTCGAAAGAAATCATATTGCTTATCGAATAATTCTTTATCACCTGTTTCTATCGGTCGACTGACGGGCATTAGCAAAGGCTGGCTGGTTGTTGAAAGCATAATTTGCTGCTTGATTACAAGCGAAGCCAACTGTCCAACATGAATAAGGTCAATTGATCCTTGTTTATTCGTCACACTATTTTTGATTAAAATAAATGGATCAGAATATATTATTCTACCGCCAACATTTTGAGGTTCTTGTATATCCGAGCTGTTGTCGCGATGCAATTCTGGTTGTGCATTTCCCCCAGACGCATTAACTCCCTCGGTAGCGTCGTCTAGCGCTCTCGTACTAATACTTGCGTAAAAATCACGTGTTGCTAACACTTCTTTTTTAGTTGGCCTTGTGTTTCGAAACGACCCAGTATTAGAGAAATCTCTATGCGCCGCTGAGTTATTTGTGTTTGTATAGGCTTGTTTATTGTCAGTTTGTAAAGCTTCTTTCAAATCCCTTGTTTGGCTTTGCAATGGAATAATGTAATCATGCTGAGGTTGTTCTAGCTCGTCTACCTCAGAAACGCCAAGGCTTTGAGTAACGGCCTTATAGACTATGTCATGAATTTGCCTAGATTGATGAAACCTAACTTCGTGTTTTGCTGGATGCACATTTATATCAAGCTCATCAGTTGGCAGGCTTAAATACAACACATAAGCGGGAAATGTTTGTGCAGGAAGAGTATCTTCATATGCTTGACGAAGCGCATGAGATATTAATTTATCCTTCATTATTCTGCCATTTACAAAAGTGTATTGATGCTCTCTAGTGGATTGGCCTTTTCCAAGCTTACTTGCATAACCAGTTAACCTTATCGAGTCGTATTCGTAATTGACTGGGATGCATTCTTGCATAAATGACTTACTGCAGACTTGCTCAATACGCTTTCTAATGTCGTTTACCTGTAAAAAATTTAAGCAACGCTTTTGGTTGTGAAACAAGCTGAATTTTACATGGGGATTAGTAAGCGCCAATCGCTTTAAAAGTGCCTCAATGTGCTGGTATTCTGTTTTTGGTGTCTTTAAAAACTTACGTCGAGCTGGCGTATTAAAAAATAAATCAATTACTTCAATTGATGTGCCATTTGGATGAGCAGCTGGCTTAACAACTATATCCATTTGTCGTCCCTCAGCGAATGCCTGCCATGCTTCTTTTTGGTTTGCGGGTTTTGAAGTGAGCGTTAATCTACTTACGGAACTAATACTGGCGAGTGCCTCACCTCGAAAGCCCATACTTGTTATCTTTTCTAAGTCATGGATATTGTCAATTTTACTGGTTGCATGACGACTTAGCGCTAGCTCAAGTTGGCTTTTTTCGATGCCATTGCCGTTGTCCCTTATTAATATTTTTTTACTTCCACCTTGCTCAATTTCAACGAGAACTTCTGTAGCACCGGCATCGAGGCTATTTTCAACCAACTCTTTAACAACAGACGCTGGCCGCTCTACTACCTCCCCAGCAGCTATTTGATTAGCGAGTTCAGTAGACAGGACTTTGATAGGTTTGTTAGAAGACATTGCATCCTTAAAAGTAAAGTCTATATTTTTGAGTTCTATTGTAAGCTACAGAAATTAAAATAGCATTATCTTGGAATGACTAGGACTTGCCCAACACGCAATAAATCTGAGTTAAGTTTATTCTCGACTTTTAACTCAGACACGCTTACTCCATATCGCTGAGCCAAGATTGATAGAGATTCTCCACTTTGGACTTTATGCTCAACCGGCGCTTGATTCTTAAGTTTCGCCCATAGTGTCCCATCCGGAGGCGTCTTTTTAAAATACCGTTTAATCGCATTAAAAATTGATTGAGCTAAGCGTTGTCTATGCTCGGCCCAAAGCAGGTTTTTTTCTTCTTGAGGATTGGAAATAAATCCAACTTCCACCAACACAGAAGGTGTTTCAGGAGCAGTGAGCACTGCAAGACTGGCACTTTGCGGCGTTTTTTTATGCATTCGGGTAACGCCTTTCATATCACTTATTATTTCATTACTAAGTTCATAGCTTAAAGCTCTGAAAAGGTCCATGGACATATTTAAGATAGTTTCAGCAAAGTATCTTTCCGTATCCCTATCCTCAATCACATCAGCGGCTGGGCCTAACAATTCAGAACTTCTTTCTGTTTGTTCTAACAACCGACCAAGTTCACTATCCGCCCTTCCTTTTGATAAAACCCACACAGAACCTCCTCTAGGTTGCGGTGTAGTGAAAGCATCTGCGTGAATTGATACCAAGAGATCGGCGCCTTCTTTTACCGCAATACGAGGACGCTCGTTAGGAGAAATGTAATAATCGCCTTCTCTTGTTAGTACCGCACGCATTCCACTTTCTTCATTTATTAAGAGAGCGAGCATTTTGGAAATACTCAATGTTATGTGTTTTTCAAAAGTTCCTTGAGGTCCAATCGAACCAGGGTCTACTCCACCATGACCTGGGTCGACCACAACGATTATATCCTTGTCTCTAATTGGACCGTCGCTATTAATAGGTAGATTATTGCCAACTGACACTGGAATAGCTGGAGGGTTAGGGTCTACCAATTCAATCACTAATCTGTAATTAGCACTAGTTACGCCTTTATTAGATGGGGCTAATACGAACAATCTTGGATTGAGCTGTTTATTGGTCTCAATGACAAGACGTGTGTCGTTCTTAGATTTCGGGGTACTGTGTCTAATTTTTTTTACTTTATTTCCAGTAATGGACAAATCTGAAAATGAAAAGTTTTTATCTAGACCCTGTAAATCTACAACCACTCTATATGGGTTTTTAAGTGTGAAATAGGTGAAATTGATATCTTGCTCTAGTTCAATCACTAACCTTGAAAGGTCGGTGGCATCGGAAAACCTTAATTCGATAACTTTATTATCGCTTGCATAAGTTGATGATGTGACCAATAAAAAAATTAAAGGGATCACTATCCTTAACATTTTGTCGATTATACAAGCCATGGCCGATTGACGTTGCTGAATAATCAAGCTTATTGAGTTTGGGCGTTTAACTGACAAAAACAATCCAACAAACATCCTATATGCTAGCCTGTAAATCGGTTACACAAGCCACACCAAACTCCGAAATACCAGATATTTCGAACATTCGGCCATCTTTGCAATAACTAATATCTATAATAATATCAGGCGCCGGAAGCAGAGCAGTACCCTTTTCCGGCCATTCGACTAAACAAGCGGTAGCTTTACTAAAATAATCACGAATCCCCATAAACTCCAACTCTTCTGGGTCAGACAAACGATATAAGTCAAAGTGGAACAAGGTTATTTCGTTTAATTCATAGGGCTCTACAAGCGTGTAGGTCGGACTTTTTACAGAACCTTTATGGCCCAAAGCCCGAAGCAATGAACGAGAAAAAGTGGTTTTCCCCGCTCCTAATTCACCATTTAAAAATGTACAACTGCCACCGAAATGATGCTTTACATAAAGTTTGGCAAGTGCTCTTGCTAGAACACTGGTCTCTTCTTCGCTGCAACAATACTGCTTTATCTTCATCGTTACTCGTTTATCAACACTCTTAAGGTATCAAAAAGGTCACTTGCTAACATACCGCGTTGACCGTATTTCTGTGCTACTATATCACCGGCTTTCGCGTGAATCGATACCCCATATTGCGCAGCCATATCTTTCTGCAAGCCTTGTGACATTAAAGACCCTAATATTCCAGCTAAAACATCCCCCATACCTGCCGTGGCCATTCCTGGATTTCCGTGTCGGCATACCCATGAGTGCTTTTGGTTATCCACTATTGAACCAGCACCTTTCAAAATGGTGGTCGCATCGTATCGCTGCGAACAAAGCCTAGCGGTGTTGAACCTGTTAGCTTCTATTTCATCTATACTCACGTTTAGCAATCGAGCAGCCTCTCCGACATGTGGCGTGATGATGCATTCTGGCAAAGCAAAAAACGTTGTGTTTACTGCTTTTAAATTTAACGCGTCTGCGTCAATTATAATTGGCTTAGGATTGTGATGACAATACTCTAAAACATCATCAAACGTTTGCTTTGCCCAATCATCCTGACCCAAACCGGGCCCCAAAACAATGCATGTCGCCCATTGTAAGGCCTCTTTTAGATCATGACTCGACACCATAAGTTCCGGCCGACCCGTACAAATTTGTTTTATAGATTCTGGATGAGCGTAAATTTTTACTAACCCTGTACCTGTTCTTAGCGCAGCTTCTCCAGTGAGCCTTATTGCGCCTGACATACCAGTGTTACCACCAATACATAACAACCGTCCATAACTTCCTTTGTGACTGTCTATTGTTCTTGGTTTCAAGCCTTTGAAGTGTTTAAAATCAAGTGCACTTGCATCGCTTCGAGCTAAGTCAGAAAATGCTTTTCCTACGCCTAAATCATCAAATATTAACTTACCACACGCTTGCTTTCCTGCCCCAGTGGTGAGTCCGATTTTAATTCCGATAAATGTCACCGTCGCTGTTGCCTGAACACACTCACCTAAAGAGGCCCCTGTGGTAACGTCTAAACCACTAGGAACATCTACTGCCACGATAGGCTTTTCGCAAGCATTTAGCTTAGATATTATCTTTGCATAATCGTTTCTTATGGTGCCGACGATCCCTGTACCCAAAAGAGCATCGATTATGATATCCGCTTTTTCAATATGCTTATCTTCTAAGGACTCAACCTCTCCCCCTGCCGCAACCCATGCGTCTCTTGCTTTGGCAACGTCGCCATCTACTTCTCGCTCTGGGTTCACTGCACAAACTGACACGTTCTTACCCGCGTTATAAGCAGTTATTGCCGCAACGTAGCCGTCACCGGCATTGTTTCCGCTACCAACCAACACGAGATAATTTTCAACATTCGGAAATAAGTGTACGCTATTTTGGAACACACTAGCGCCCGCTCGTTGCATAAGAGCATATAGGTCAATGCCCATTTTTTTTGCTGCTTCCTTTTCATACAGCTTGACTTGATCTCCTTTATACAACTTCTGTGTTAAGCTTACGGCAAGTTTCTTTTGCAACATATATACATGTCCTTGGTAAATTCTACTGATAAAAACGAACAACTGGATTTAGAAAAACAGCTTACCCAACTCGCTAACAATATCAAGGCTTGGGGCCATGCGCTAGGGTTTCAGCAAGTTGGCATATGCGACATTGACCTTAATCAACATAAAAAAGCACTATTGTCATACTTGTCTAGTAATTATCATGGAAGTATGAGTTATCTGGATCGCAATGTGGATAAAAGATTGGATCCTAATAAGCTTTATCCGGGTACCTGCAGGATTATTAGCGTACGGATGAACTATCTTCCGCCTAAAGCTGAATTTGCAAAAAACCTCAGCCAAGATAAACATGCGTTCATTAGTCGCTATGCTATTGGTAGAGATTATCACAAATTAATGCGAAATCGCCTAAAAAAGCTGGGCGAAAAAATTAAAGCCCATTGTAGCGAATCCGACTATCGACCATTTGTAGATTCTGCCCCTGTTCTGGAGCATGGCATTGCTCATAAAGCCGGTATTGGCTGGACCGGAAAACACACATTAACACTCAATAAAGAAGCTGGATCTTGGTTTTTTCTTGGCGAACTTTTCATAAATTTACCCTTACCTGTTGATCAGCCCAGCGAAGATGGGTGTGGCAGTTGCACTGCCTGTATCTCAATTTGCCCTACTCAAGCCATAATAGAACCCTATAAGCTCGATGCAAGAAAATGCATTTCTTATCTGACGATTGAGCATAAGGGCACTATTGATATTAAATATAGAAAAGCCATGGGCAACAGAATATACGGATGTGACGACTGTCAGTTAGTGTGTCCTTGGAATCGATATGCGTCTGTAACAACTGAAAAAGACTTTTTCAGAAGAGAATGTTTTACCGACGTTTCTTTGGTAACTCTTTTTGAGTGGAGTGAAGACGAGTTTTTGACAAAGACTCAAGGCTCTCCGATTCGTAGGATTGGGGTACATAATTGGCGCCGAAACATTTCTGTCGCGATGGGTAATGCACCATATGACCCTAACATATCGCGTTGTTTGCTGTCAGCATTGAAACAAGAAAAGTCAGAAGTGCTTATTGAGCACTATCAGTGGGCCCTCGAACAACAAACATTAAAAAAAGAAAAGAAAACAACTGTTGATAATCGCCAGCAGGAACGCCTTATTCGAATTATACAAAAAGGATTACCAAGGGATGCCTAAACAAAATTGGTTTGGAGTGTAGTAGTGGGATTACCAAGAGATTATGTCGGTCTTATTACTGGGCGACTTTGTCGTAAATAGTATATAGTCAAGAATGTATGAGCTTAATTATTCAAAAGTCATCATCAAAGATACTTGAAGTAATGACGTGAAGTGATGCTCCAGTCTGGCTTATATTAACCTATTCAATGAATGTATAGTTTATAATTTTAAGTATCAGATGTCTGCGTTTAAGTCTAAAGTCGATTTCGTTTGACTTGCAAAAGGCCTATTTGGTTGGCACTGTTAGTAATATGTAAAAAATTGTGGTCTATTGTAATGAAATTAGCTCGATTTATATTAAGTTTTCTGATTTTAGCCAACACACAGGTTGTCCTCGCTGAGGTCAAAATAGAATTTGTTGGCAGCGTTGACATGCTTGCGGTTAATGAATCAAAGCCAGAGATAAAAAGCGGTGGTTTTTTTAGCGGCATTAAGTCAATAACTCTTCCAAATGGAGTAAATCAAATAGTATTTCGCTATAATGCATTTTTTGATATTGCCGGTGAAGTTCAGTCTGTAAGTAGTGAGGTAATCATTGCTCGCTTCGAAGCTTACGACACAGAACTTAAATTTAAATTCCCCGAGTTTACTGATGCTGAAATGGCTAAGGAAGAAATGAACCCTTTAAGTTGGTCATTGATGGATGTCGACGGTAAGCAAATTAAACATTCTGGAGACACACTCGAGAAAATGGGATTACAATTGGGTCGAGATTTTGTTGCCGAAACTAGACAGTACAATGAAAAAAAAGGAATTGCGGCTATTAAACTATCCGATCCAAAAACATCAGTCCAAGCATCGATGAAAAAACCTCAAAGTGAAGTATTAGCTAATGTGAAGCAAATGGTTAATGAAAGCAGCGCGCCGAGCGCACCAAAAAGCACTGCTGAAGAAATGCTTTATTTTTGGTATGAAAAGGCAGATGAAGATACCAAAGCTCGTTTTAAGGCGTTTATCAACCAACAGTAGATGAGTAATTATAAACGCGAATGCCCCGCCATGAGATAGCGTTTTACTTTACAGTAAAGGAGCTTCAAGTCCCACAGTTGAAGTCGGCCACAAAGCAAGAAATCATCAAACTCACGCTCAACAAATGAGGGGAATTGTTTGTCTTGTTCAGTGATCGACTATTCAGTGTGCCGACTACTGAAATAGCGGAAGAAAATCGTACAACCCATTTGTAGCAGACCAAGTTGTGACGAAATTAAGTAACGTCAGTCAGTTTCGCTCACTTCCAATTTGCATTTAATAAAATCACTGTGCGCTATATATAGCAGGTCTGCGATATTTCTAATGATGTGATCTTCATATTTATCCAAATCTCCATCAGCGTAGGCTACTTTCCACATTAACTTTATCAAATTAACTTTTTGCGAATAGGTATAATGTTCATTTACCATCGAAGTAAAAGGATGAATGGACGTTTGCGATTTACCATTTTCTTTCGCATACTGCATCAATTCATCTAATTTCTCCTGAGCAAGGTCAAACTCCTTGGCCAACAGTTGACTGATTGCCTTTAATTCATCATCAGATTGATGTAAGTCAGCAAGACTGACCTCAATAAGAAGCGCTGCACAAGCCTCTTTGAGTTTATGCTCTTGATCCTTTGAGTCTGATACATCTAACTCTTCTGAAAAGAAATCTTTAATTTTTTTTAGCATGATTCTGCCTTTAAACTGTAATATGTATTAAAGATAATGAAATGGCGACAAAGTTCAACATTGCGATTCAACACAACTTGGGTTCATTTGGTTTATCAATATCTTGTAGCTCTGAATAATACATGGGCGTATTAATTGAATTTTGTTTTGCCGTATACATTGCAATATCAGCGAAATACTTTAATTGCGTAGGGGATTCGGTATCATCAGGATAAAGTGCCACGCCGATACTAGCCTCAATCAAAATCTCTAGCTCATTGACTATCACATGCTGATTCATGTTAGCGGTCATTCTCTGCAAAATGGTATCAATGTCGCATTTTGTTTGAATTTCAGGCAATATAAACAAAAATTCATCACCTCCAATTCGCAGCTTAGTGTCTACCTCTCGCAGTGATTTTTCGAAAGTTCTAGCAGCCACTTTTAAAACTTCATCGCCGATTGAATGACCATAAGTATCGTTAATATGCTTAAAATTATTTAAATCTATAAAAACAGCAGCCAACTTTGTGTCATTCCTCTTCGCGAGGGCTATATTTTGTTCCATTAAAGGCATGGCAAGCCTCGCGACTTTATAGCCGGTCATAAAATCATGGTCAGCTAAGTAGCCAATTCTTCTTTTTTGCTCGTGAATTTTTTCAATTAATTCAAGTAAACTATCTAAGCCTTGCTTGGCGGTAATTAATAATATACTAATTGAAATTAGGGAACCAACGGCTAATACGTACCATGCTCCTAGATTTCTTGCATACATGTCTGGTGACACTTGCAGGTCTAGAACATCTTTGCTGAATAAGTAACCTGTGACAAAGAGGAACATTGTCCATGCTATAGTGGTATATATTGCAACCCGAATATTAGCAATTAATGCGACCAAGATGCACACAACCGGCACAAATGTAATTACTCCGCTTTGCAGACCAAACGTAAGGACTCCCGACACAATCATACTGCCAAGTGATATCGCAATAATCGACAAATCTATTTTATAGCTAGTATTGTGTCTATTTAAATAACCTACACACACCAACAATGTGATAAAAATATGATGGATGAAAACAAATTGAAAGCCTATTTCCGCCCAGCGAGATAGGGAAAAAGGTAGAGCGACAATACACAAAATAGTAAAACCTGCCAATAGCTGCTTAGAAAGGCGTTCCTTAAATGGTGTCAGTGCGTTTTTGATCTCTGATGAAATAGGCATTTGTTAACCAAATATTGCAATCGACATAGAGTATAGATGATCAATATTAAAATTATAAACGTTTGTTTATATCTGTTTTTTAACCCTTGTTAGAATTCGTATAAGTTTCAACTCAACATTAAGATAATACCTACAAGTTACTAATTTTGCGTTTAATTCGCTATCTCGATAAAGAAGAACTGTCTTCAGCGAGCCGTGTTAACAAAAATAAATAAAAACTAAGAAAAATTTAATCAAAAAAATTGGTAGAAAATAGCGTTTGAACAGTAAGTATCGAAAAGAATTAAAAAGGGTAGAAATGTTTAAAGCGGCTTTGGTATTGTTTGTATGTTTAGGGTTATCCTCGTCAATAGTGCTTAGTACCATCAATGAAAGCAATTCCATATTCGGTTTTGATAGTATCGTTCTGTGCGCAATGATTGCGTTTTTAGTTCAGTGGATCGTTTTTATTCCCTCTTATATCAAGCAAACCGAGAAATATTATGATTTGGCCGGTAGCTTGAGTTTTGTGTTAATCACTCTTATTGCTTTATTCTCAAATCCAGAGATTACTGAGTACCAACTCTTAATTTCATTTATGGTAGTTTGTTGGGCTTGTCGGTTGGGAGCCTTCTTATTTCTAAGGATAAAAGAAACGGGAAGAGATGATAGGTTTGAGCAACTGAAAAAGAACAAATATACGTTTTTTATAGCATGGACTATTCAGGGTTTATGGGTATTTTTAACATCTAGTCCAGCACTTGTTACTCTGACATCATCGAATTTTAATGACTTCAGTTCACTTGTGCTTTTGGGAACAACACTGTGGGCCCTTGGCTTCATAATAGAGATTATTGCTGACCATCAAAAACTGCAGTTTAAAAAGAATACTGAAAAGAAATTTATTTCAACAGGACTATGGCGGTACTCGAGGCATCCTAATTATTTTGGAGAAATACTGTTATGGATAGGACTCACTATTGCAATTTTACCTGCTATAAGTGATTGGCAATATGTGGTCATTATTTCTCCTATATTCGTCTTGACGCTACTCACTAAGGTAAGTGGTGTACCCATGCTAGAAGCAAAGGCCGACAGAAAATGGGGCAATGACGAAGAATATCAAAATTACAAAAAAAACACGCCAACATTGATTTTTAGATTTAAAAAGTAATGAAGTTTGTATCTAATCGTTTTAAGCGATATTGGGAATCGTTTTATTTCGCTACTTATTTCAATAATGCTCTCTTATTATTTAACCAACAAGGAGAAGCCATTTATGAAAAATAATATCAACTCGATACGTGTAATCACTACTGACAATCTTAAAATGCTCAAAGGCGATGGTAACCTCAGGATTTGCAACTATTCTGACAATTATTACGGTGACCAACTTTGCTATATTATTAGCTCAAACAGGGAGAAAAAAGCAAACAGTAATTAACCTATTAGGCACAGTATCATGCTCATTGAAACTAAATTTTTCGCGTACGGTTTTTATTTCGAAATGTTTACAGCGGACTGATGAGTAACGGTGCTGCTATCGATCTAGTTTAGGGTTTACCAACTATAAAGAGTTAGAACGTAAAAAATTAAATTTGTAAACGTGATAGCGGCAACGAGTTAGTCGCCTAGTCATTGTGAAAATTTGAAATTTGGAGTTAACTCAAAGCAATGCCCATTGAACGAAAATTTAACTTGAAATGGAGTAAATGGGCGGTTGCATTTTATTGCATTCTTTATGTTGAAATTGCCTTAAGTTTCTATGATTCGGGTTGCAATGATCCTGAATATCTTCAATACATCGAAGATAGGTTTATGCAAATTGAATTAAATAACAAACGCTTGTTAGAGCGCACTTTAAGAGAGTATCGGACAAGCGTTGAGCTTAACCTAAATCCATACCGAGCGATAAGCGACCTTTCTAGGCATCTTAAATACAGCGCACAATATGACCCTATTAATTCTGTCAAAGATAAAATAGATCTCTTGCTTGATCACGCAGACAACCTACGCAAAGATCAAAAGTTAGCCGCTTCGATATTTGATGGGTTCAGTGATGAAAATCATTCAATTGGGATAGCTAGGGCATGGGTGGCTTATCGTCAAGGAGATAAGGAATCCGCTTTTGTGCAGTTGATAGAATCAGTCAGCATTGATGATTCTGCTGTTCTCGGCGCTTTTGGACCTGATTTTAATTTTGTCAGACAAATTTACCAAGATGGTTATATCGACCCTGTATTGGATTATATATCAGAAACCGAGAAGTTTTGGAAAGGTCGGAACCCTGATGAGATAAGACAAGCATGGCGCAGTATGATAAGCGCCAATTGTAAAATACAATTTCAATCTGTAGATACAATCAAAGCAAAGCAGTTGGGGCTTAAGACCAGAGATCTGAGCAAAGACTACGGTATAGATTAAGTTACCATATAGCGAAATATTTAATGTGCGTATCCACTTCCTATAGCTCTTAATGGCATATCCAACTCTAATTCGGGTACTTGCTTCCCAACCCATGCGGGAAATGTATTACTATTTGGACCTGGAAATAACTTATATTCGTTTTTATAAGGATAACGGTCTACTGCCTCAAGCACTGTTGGAATGAGTCGCTCTGCTTTTTCACCATGCAAAAATAAAACTCTTTCTGGCTTTGCTCCATACCAATATCTATCGGGTGTTTTTGTTTCATATTGCCTTAAAGCCGGCAACCCATTATTTTGATTCCAACCCACAACTTCATATACGGTATAAAAATCTGCATCTTTGGGTTTTACCGCCAGCCATGTATGCACTGCAAACCATCCTCGCCAGCTAAATGCATCTGCAGCAAACACCTCAATAACCGCCTTTTTCACTGTTTTAGGATCGCCAGATATACCAGCACTTTCTCTTGAAGCGGTACGCCAGTCTTTATTGACGCATGCATTTATAGCGAATACGGAGACCAGCAAAAATACAAAGGTAACCCCTTTATTGATTGTTTTCATAACTGGTAATTAGTCATCGCTATCCTAAGCTTTACTTGTGATATTGCGCGCTGTATTTATGAACCGCTTTAACAAAATGTCCTGCATTTTCAGGTGGCACATCTAAATGGATTCCATGGCCCAGATTAAACACATGTCCTTCACCTGTCCCAAACCCAGCCAGTATATCTTGGACTTCTTGCTCTATTCGGTTTTGGCCAGAATATAGAATAGACGGATCCATATTCCCCTGTAACGCGACTTTATCGCCTATTCTCTGTTTAGCTTCCTTAATATCAATGGTCCAATCAAGACCTACTGCATCGCAACCTGTTGCTGCAATCGACTCAAGCCACATCCCGCCATTTTTCGTAAAAAGAGTGACTGGTATAGGTTTACCATCGTATTGCCTAGTTAGGCCAGCTACAATCTTTTCCATATATTGAAGAGAAAAAAGTTTGTAGTCGCGTGGGCTTAACACCCCGCCCCATGTGTCAAATACCATGACTGACTGAGCACCAGCTGCAATTTGAGCATTAAGATATAAAATAACTGAATCTGCCAGCTTATCTAGCAATCGATGTAATGTTTGAGGTTCTGCAAAAGCCATTTTCTTAATTTTTGTAAATGCTTTACTAGAACCACCCTCAATCATATAAGTAGCGAGCGTCCAAGGACTACCAGAGAATCCAATCAATGGCACACTGCCTTGCAAATTTTTTCGTATCGTACGAACCGCATCCATCACATATTTTAGCTCCACTTCAGGATCGACCACTGGAAGCTTATCTACATCAGCGATAGATTGAATAGGCTTTTTAAATTTCGGACCTTCACCGGTTTCAAAATATAATCCCAGACCCATAGCATCTGGAATAGTAAGAATATCTGAGAATAAAATAGCCGCATCAAGTTCGAACCGTCTCAGCGGCTGCAAGGTTACCTCGCACGCCAATTCAGGATTAGTACAAAGAGCCATAAAATCCCCAGCTTGCGCTCGGGTTGCTTTGTACTCAGGTAAATATCTTCCAGCTTGTCTCATCATCCACACGGGCGTGACGTCAACAGGTTGCTTTAATAAAGCTCGAATATATCTATCATTTTTTAATTCAGTCATAAAACTCAGTTCTCAAATTCAAATTAGCGCTGATAAAATAGCGCAAAATATTCTGATGGGCAAAGACCTTACACCAGACCTTACATAATTTGGCGCAAGAATACTTTATTTTGCACTATTTTTCTTGATCCGATGCAGAGTTTCTTCAATTAGCCTGCCAGCAATTGACAGCTTAGGAGGAATTTTAGGAAGTTTGTCTGGTTTATACCATTGAGCGTGCAAAATTTCTTTGCCGTCAACAACGATTTCTCCTGAGTCAAATTCTGCAATGTATCCGACCATTAATGAGTGCGGAAAAGGCCAAGGCTGACTGCCAAAATATTCAATATTTTTAACTTTGACGCCTACCTCTTCCATTACCTCTCTGTGTAGGGTTTCCTCTAAAGACTCACCGCTTTCTACAAACCCAGCGAGCACAGAATAAAAGCCTAGAGGTTTTTGCCGTGCTCCTTGGGCAAGGAGTATTTCTTTTTTGTTATGGATAGCGACGATGATACAAGGTGAAACCCTTGGATAAGCCCTATGACTGCATTTGTCGCAATGCATGGCCATTTCCCAATTTACTTTCCTCATTCTGTTTCCACATCTACCACAATACCTGTGCGTCCTTAAAAACAACGAGTATTGCCATGCCTGAGCAACATGCTGAAAATCATGCGGGGACATCATTGCGAGCAGTTCTCTTAAATTAAACAGTAAATACTTATCACTGTCTAAATCAATATGATGTAAGTCTAAAACTTTGTGAGACTGACAATTATGGATTTTCGAAAGACAGATAATATTATCTTGCTCATGCATTAATTCTTGCGGCAAATTTGGGAGGTCATCAAGCGATAGATTAGCGCGCTCGGATTCTACGCGTTCTATATTAGAATTTAAGGTGACCAATAACTTTTTATCTATAAAGATGAACAGCAAATCATCTGTACTTTGCATTATATTTCCTTTACCCAATGAACTAATTTAAAAGTGCCGAATAGTGTATTTCAACTTGTCTAGTCTTTAAGCAATGATATACTTTATTTTCATTAATGATTAGTGACAGTATAAAAAAATCGTCAATTGCATAAGTTAAAAACCAAAAGTGATGTAAACTGCACTAAAGATGTAAGCGGATTGCACAAGCAGTGAAGTGCATAAGTAGTACCAGGCGTACTAACCGGTTTCGTTATATGTTGGTCTAGCTAGCATAAGTAAACATTAGGCGTTATATCGTGAAACAAACACTCAGTGAAAGTAAAGAACAACTGTTCAACAAAGCGCGAGCTTTTTGCGAACATAAAGGCGCAAGATTTACTCCTTTGAGAGCAAAAGTATACCAAATACTCTTAGAAGAAGACGCCTCAATAGGTGCTTATGATATTTTAGACAAACTGAAATTAATTGAGGATTCTGCAAAACCGCCTACTGTCTACAGAGCACTTGATTTTTTTTTGGAGCATGGGTTAATCCACAAAGTTGAATCAACCAATACTTTTAAAGCTTGTCACCACTTCGGTTGCTCTCATCCCGTTCAGTTTTTGATCTGCGACACATGCGGTGATGTGCAAGAAATCAGTTCCGAAGGCGTCAAAGAAACCTTGGAGAGTCAAGCAAAGGAAAGTAGTTTCCAAATCCACACCCAAACGATTGAAGCACACGGTTTATGTATTAACTGCCAAAGCTAGGGAATATTCGCTTGAGAGTTGAATTCATCAATCCGTTTATTGTTTCCTTAAAAAATGTGTTAAGCACAATGGCCCAAGTCGATTTAAAATCACAAAAGCCAGAAAAAAAAACCAATGATAAATCTTGTGGTGACGTGACGGGAATAATAGGCATGATTGGCCCTCAAGTGAGAGGCTCAATGTCTATCACTTTCAGTAAAAAACTTGCGGCTAATATCATGGATACTATGCTTGGCGAAAGTGTGGATGAGATTGACGAGCAAGTCCTCGATATGGTTGGCGAAATGACTAACATGATATGCGGTGGTGCTAAAAACGCTTTAGCAGAACAAAATTACCAATTTGAAATGGCTACTCCGGTCATTGTGGCAGGCAGCAATCACGTGATCCAACACAAAGTTGACGGTCCAAAAATTATACTTACTTTTACGAGTAAAAAGGGCAATGCCTATCTGGAGGTTTGTTTCACCTGCTAAGTACAATTCTTTACATTTGTTTTCAGTATTTATCAACTAAAGCTGATAAAACATTTATGTGAGGGTAGATTTGCCAATTGAACAACAACTTTGACTCACATTCAAATGCAACGAAGTATAATGCTAACTATATTAAAAATAATCAGCAGCTTTTCAATATTTTAGTATACTAAAGTAGCGCAATTAGAATTAATAGATTTACCCTTGTTGAACTTATAAAAATGAATAGAAAGGATTGAGCTCATGAAAAAGCACTCGTTGGCAGTTGCTATCTCTATTGGGATAGTAACCACTGGTATTACACACGCACAAGACGCACCACCTTATGAAAATTGGGTAGGAGTATTTGGTCAATATTACAATGCTGACAGCGATAAAAACCCTCCTGTTGGTGGTTTGGACGCTGGACGCGGGTTTGGTGGTGAAGTTGGTTTTAGATTTGACTCTAACTGGGCCGCAAGATTTGAACTTGGCAGAGTACTCATTGATAACGATAGAGTGGACTGGTTGAGAGACGATGGTACACAGTTAGGCCTAGACGCTATGTATTTTTTCGAAGACGATATTGCTTATGTTTTTGGCGGTATTCGTGAGCAGTCTTTAATTCGAGAAGACTACCGAATGGCGTCTATGGGAGTAGGCAAACATTGGGAAGTGGCAGAGAAGTGGCGTGTTATCACTGAATTGGGCTACTACTTCGACTTTGGCCAAGGATATAAAGATTATAGTGCCAAGCTAGGTATAGCATATATTTTTGGGACCCCATCAGTTCAAAGCGCTCCTAGAAATCTAGATTCAGATAATGATGGCGTTTACGACGCTGTAGATCGTTGCCCAACTACCCCAATGGGGACTCAAGTAGATGCAACTGGCTGCAATATAGACTTAGATGGCGACGGTGTGCTAAACACACTCGACCAATGTCCAAATACACCAATGAATAGCAACGTCGACGCAAAAGGTTGCGAAATCAAAGATTCAGACAACGACGGTATTATAGACTTGCGAGATAGTTGCCCTAACACTGCACCAGGTGCAGAAGTAAACAGTAAAGGTTGCGCAGTAGAGTTAGATAGCGACAACGACGGAGTATTAGATAGCGTTGATAATTGTTTAAACACACCTATGACCGATAAAGTCGATGAAAACGGATGTAGCGTCTTTGAACAAAAAGAAGTCTCAATGGAATTAGATATTCTATTCCCAAATAACAGTTCAGTAATTTCCAACCCTGATTCTGAGAAAATTATTGAATTTGTAGCCTTCATGAAACGCTATCCTAACACCCAAGCGGTTGTCGAAGGCCACAGCTCGGCGGTAGGCGATGCAGCATACAATCAAATGCTTTCAGAGAAGCGTGCTCAGTCTGTTAAAGCTTTATTAGTCGAAGATTATCGAATAGACGAAAGCAGACTAGAAGCGGTAGGCTATGGTGAATCTAGACTAAAAGACACCTCAAATACAGCGGAAGCTCACAGAGTTAATCGCAGAATTGAAGTAAAAGTTACGGCATTAGTTGAAGAAAAAGTTGCTCGATAACACCTTGTAATACAAATACCCCTAAACGTTTATTCTTACTTTTAGGGGTATTTTTTAATCCTCACCAAGTGGTGGCCCTGAGTAGTTATCAAACCTCGAAAACTGGCCTTGAAAGGTTAACGGAGTCGTGCCTATTGGTCCGTTCCTCTGTTTACCAATAATAATTTCAGCAACACCTTTACGATCACTATTTTCATTGTAAACCTCATCGCGATAAATAAACATTATCAGGTCTGCATCTTGCTCTATTGCCCCAGATTCACGCAAATCTGAGTTAATAGGTCGTTTGTCTGAGCGTTGTTCCAATCCCCTATTTAACTGAGACAACGCTACAACTGGACACTCTAGTTCTTTTGCCAACGCTTTTAACGAGCGAGAAATCTCTGAAATTTCCAATGTTCTATTGTCAGACAGTGAGGGCACCCTCATGAGTTGAAGATAATCGACCATTATCATTGATATGCCACCTCGCTCACGAGCAAGCTTTCTAGCGCGGGTTCTTACTTCCATAGGGGTAAGACCAGAGGAATCATCAATATACAAGTTATTTTTTTCATGCAGAAGCGTCATGATATCGTTCATTTTCATCCAATGATCGTCTTCAAGGTTGGCGGTTCTGATCGCAGTCTGATTAATTCTCCCTAGTGAAGCCAACATTCTCATCATAATTTGTTCAGCAGGCATCTCTAAACTAAACACTAAAACGGGCTTTTCCTCTAGCATTAAGGCATTCTCAACCAAATTCATAGCGAATGTGGTTTTTCCCATCGACGGCCTAGCAGCAACAATAATCAAATCAGAGGGTTGTAAACCACTTGTTTTCTTGTCAAGGTCGGTAAAACCTGTTGATACCCCAGTGACATCCTTATTCTGTTTAGATAAGGCTTCAATTCTAGCGATTGTCTTTTTTAATGCACTGGCAACGCCCACCGGCCCTTCATTTGCCGCCGTTCGCTTTTCAGCAATCTCAAAAATTTTAGTTTCAGCTAAATCTAAAAGCGTTTTACTGTCTCTTCCTTCAGGATTGAAACTGACATCGGCGATATCATTGGCGGCGCCAATAAGTTCTCTCACTACCGCTCGTTCTCTGACAATATTTGCGTAAGCTGTCACATTAGATGAACTGGGCGTGTTGCGAGCCAAATTGATTAAGTAGGTTTGACCGCCAATGTCTTCAAGTTGATTTCTTGAAGCTAACTCGTCTTTCAGTGTGACAAAGTCAGTTGCACTATTTGCCGCAATCAAGCGAGTGATCGCTGCAAAAATAATTCGATGGGCACGATTGTAAAAGTCTTCTTCGATTAATATTTCAGCTATTTTGTCCCAGGCATCAACTGACTGAATAACGCTACCCAACACGGCCTGCTCAGCTTCAATCGAATGAGGAGGAGTGTTTAACTTAGCGATGTCATCGTCGGCTAAATTATCGGCAGTATTTGTTGTTTGAACCACGAAGAATCCTCAAAATTTGCAAGGCTCAATATTATGCTTGATACAAAACAAGAAGTCGTCAGTGAATTTAAATTTTCTGCTGCTAATTATAATAGGAGAAAATGGGACGAGAAATTATGAACTTAAAAAAAGCCCTCAATCAGCAAGGATATCGGGCTTTGAAGGGAGGGGAATATCACTTCTCTGCTTTTTTCTTTTCATACATAGCTTGAGAGTTATTCAAAGCAATCAGTTTCTTCAACAATGTAGGGTTTTCAGTAATTATTTTTTCTGCGTAAGCGTTGGATCTTTCTCTTTCTTTATACACAAGAGTTTCGATTTCTTCTAAAGTTGGGAACGGTCGTCCCGACCTCATTGCTTCTTGTGTTTCTCTGGCGAATCGATCTAAGACATACTGGGGATAGCATACTTTTTTGATCATGTTACTGCCGGTTTTTCTCTCTTTACGACATTTTATCTTATACTTCTCTTCTTCGGCTAACTCGTTAAATAAATCATAAAAATCTAACTCTGCTATCTCCATTTGTTTGCGGAAAAAGGCCAGCGGTTTTTCACCAACAACGCCTATTACTTCAACGTCTTCGTCTTCATTGCTTTTGTTCTCTGTATTACTAGGTGATTTGCTAGCGTCAACGGCTTCAATTTTCTCGTTTGATTTTTCTGTTTCTGTCGCATTGGACATGTACGACGTAAACACAGTTAATAATAATAAAAGTTTTGCGACTCTACCGACTCGATTTCTCATAGCTGTATATCCTATTATTTGTTTCTACCCTCGGGGTAAGTTTTAGTGGTTCATCGTGAAAAATAATCTTACTAACACAAACATTCCATTGTTATGACATCGTCTCTATTAAAAACATCAACCAAGCTCATTTGCATCTCGAATCTTTATGATATCAATGAAAGTGTTTCATAATTACTGTACCTGAGTACGTAAATGTAAAAAAATACTTCCCCATTTACAAAATATACAAAATTTACAATTTAACCTTCTATCTATTTTCTTCGGAGGAGATTTTTATTTTTCCACTTACCGTAGATATATCTACCCATGCATTTGGACTTACAGTAGAAAATTCCAGCCATCTTCTTGGTCCATACTTGGCTTTTTTTGGAGTGTCCGATGTCAATTCGTTATAAATTTTTCCGCCAGCATGAGCTTCAATGGAAAACCTTGCTTCAACGTCTTTTTGAAAAGCCAATTCAACACTTCCGCTCACCGAACTTGCTTTGACAGTGCCACCATCAGCAAGGTTGAGTATTATCTCTATCTCTCCATTAACTGTGCTGGTATTTAAGTCTTTAACACTTGAGAGCTTGAGTTCTATTTCTCCATTGACAGTTGTTGCTTTTACTTCTTGAGCATTTGATGCTCCCTCAATATCACCATTGACTGTGTTGATGTATATTTCACCCCCTGATAATTGCTCTACCTCAATTTCACCATTAACTGAATCTAGAACGATCTCGCCTTCCATCTGTTTGGCATAAATTTCGCCATTTACCGTTTTTAATCGGACTGAACCTTTTAGCTCTGTTGCTTCAAGTTCACCGTTTATCATATCAACATCTGTCGAACCGTAAATCTGCTTAATAATTAAATCTGCGTTAATTGAACGATAATTAACTCTGCTTGTATAAGGAACATAAATGGTAAGGTCGTCTTGTAATTCACTTGAATTCCAGCTCCAACCTTTATCCATTTTCTTAACTTCAACTTCGATTACAACCGTTTTTCCCTTTCGTTCAAATCGGAACTCGTCTGTTCTCTCTCCTAATTTACCTACAACTCGAACTTGATCTTTATCCCATCCAAGAATCTTAGCATCTCCATCCATATGTTCTATCTCTATTAAGCTATCGACATCGACGGTAAGAGTGCGGTCTATATTTTCTAGTGCGAATACGTTGGATGAGATAAACCCCATTATTACGCTGAAAAAAATACTTTTAGTGGTCTTGTGCGAACTTTTATTTAACATTGATTTTTACCTCATTTAAATCTGTTGCCATTTTGGCGAATGTACCCGCTCTATTAGCACTATTTGTTGTTGGTGTACTTGTTTCAACATTTTCAATAAAGCGGCATTGTTGGGCTCATTATCTAATGCGCTGCGAATAGCTTCTGCCGCTTTGTCTAACTCATCAAGTTGCTGTAGCCAGTTATCAGTATTAGCCACCTGCCCTTCGAAACTTGCGAGTAAATTCTGCTTCTGCTCCAAATGCTGCTCACTTATCTGAGCAACAATGTTTTGGCTGTTTACTTGAATAAAACTATTGATGCTCATATATCCGATCACTGCTATGACCGTAACGCTAGCAGCAATGGCAAGTACATTTTGTTGAACGGAACGTTTGTCCCTAGGTTCATCTACACCCAGATGCTGCGAGTTGATTTCGTGCTCTATGCCAGCCCAGAGGTCACGCTGGGGCAATTTATGCTTTGGCATTTCTTGAATTAGCTGCTCGATAGATGGCTTTAACTTTTTACTCATCCATCCACTCCTCAATTAGTTGTTTCGCTCTATGGAATTGAGCCTTACTTGTGCCTATGGCCATATTTAGCATGTCGGCAATTTGCTCATGCCGATATCCTTCTATCGCATGAAGCACGAATACCAACCTTGCTCTTTCTGGCAATCTACTTATCCATTTTTCTAAATCTGTATCGTACATCGATGACTCTGCTTCCTGTTCAAAATGTGGTGTATCTTCAATGTTAAACATCTTTTGCCACCATCCTTTTTGCTTTCTGATATATGAAATAGTGATATTTGAAGTCACCCGATGTAACCACGTTGAAAATTTTGCCCTTCCGTTATAATTGTGAATTTTATGCCAGAGCTGAATGAAAACTTCTTGAGTAGCATCCTCAGCTTGAGATTTATCTGCACATAAGCGATAGCAAATACCATAAACATTAGGTAAATAAATGTCATACAACTGTCGAAATGCTTTTGTATCACCCGACTGAGCGCTCGCTATCAAGCGTTCGTGCTCATCCTGACTTAAAGCATCCGCTTCACTTGTCAAACTGGATATGCTTTCTACTAATTTCACACCTGTTTCCATTCGTTTTTATTATCATTGTTTGCTTCATTAGATTAGTCGCTTCAAAATTCTAAAAGGTTTAAAAAGTAATATAATCTGCTAGTCTTTTGGTAAGATAATTTCTCATATTGTGTGTAATTAATCTTAATAACTAACATAGAGTGTTAAGGATTAAAGCCACTTTAATTCATAGCCTTTTACCCAGAGTTTATTCATATGCCAGATATATCTTTAATTGAAGGGTTATTTGCTGGAAAGCCTCAACCTTACGGTAAACGCAGAACCCTTAGTAGTATAGAAAAAAAGCCCTACAACCTCCTTAATATTGCTAAATTAGGCGCATTTGAAGACGAACAGGGAAATAAAAAGCTCCACGGTGGGACTTTTATGGCAGTTCACCAATACGGCCAAAATAGCTATAAACTATTACAAGAAAATTTTCCTGAAATAGCCGGTAAATTCGTTGCAGGATCCATTGGGGAAAATATATCTGCGCCAAATATGAATGAAGCCAATGTATTTATTGGCGATGAATACAAAATCGGAGGCGCGGTACTTAAAGTCGTTTCGCCTAGAGCGCCCTGCTCCAGAATAAATGAAAGGTATGGTAAGCCCAAAATTGACCAGTTTATCGCATCACGAGGGATTACAGGGTGGTACTACAGTGTGGTTCAAGAAGGCAGAGCACACCTAGGTGACAATGTCGAATTAGTCCATAGGCTGGATAGTCCCGTCTCGGTTAAACAAATATGGCAAATAAGACACTTAAAAGAAAAAATAGAGCATCCTGAAAAAGCACTAGAGATAGCCGATCATGCGTTGCAGCAAGACGCTTTATCGCCCGAGTGGAAAGGACATTTAAGTCGAAGCATGAAAAATATAAAGCGATTATTTATTTAAACAACCATTTGGGTTTCTACGTCAGTCGCATGCATTGGTCGACCTAAGTAGAAACCTTGGCCATGGTCAATATTTAACGACTTGCACAAATCAAGATGTTCCTGCGTTTCTATGCCCTCTGCAACCACAGTCATATTTAAACGTTTAAGCATTTGAGCCAATGCTTCAAACACAGCTTTTCGCTTTATTTCACTTTGTTGATTGGTAAATAGGGACTTATCTAGCTTTACTACGGTAATTGGATACTCTATCAGATGTGAAATAGAAGAGTAGCCAACACCGAAATCGTCTAGGGATATGACAAAACCATATTCAGAAAGCGCCTGTAATGACTTTTTAATGACCGTTTGTTTTTCAAAAAAAGCAGTCTCAGTAATTTCTAATACTATTTTGCTGGGATCAACAGAATATGCTTCTGAACGCTGTATAATATAATCAGTAACTGCTGTGGACTGCAGTTGTACCGGAGAAATATTTATTGCTATGAAATTATTATTCGCATAGGTCTTTTGCCAGTGAGCCACTTGGCTTATTGCCCTATCTATAACCCATTCGCCAATAGCATGTATATCAGCGTTTTTCTCTGCAATAGGTATAAATTCATCTGGAACGTACTGTTGTTCATTCGAAGGCCATCTTACTAGCGCTTCATATCCCACTTTTTTATCTAAATTCAAATCGTATACTGGCTGAAATTGCATGTTAAACGTTCGATTTTGAATGTGCCTTTTTAATCCAGTTTGAATATCAAATAAACGCTGGTGTTTTTCGCTCATCGCTTTGTCGTAGAGCCTCATTTTGTCTTTACCATCTGCTTTTGCTTGATACATGGCGATATCAGAATATTTTATCAATGTCTCTTTATCGCTTGCTTGCATAGGATAAATGGAGGCTCCAATGCTTACCTTGCAAAGCACTTCTGAAGAATTGAGGATAATAGGTTCTTTTAATGAATCGTATATTCGTTTTGTAACAAGTCGTAAATGCTGGGTAGACTTTATTCCATTTAAAATGATGGCAAACTCATCGCCCCCAAGGCGAGCAAAACTTTCGTGACGCCGTAAAAGCTTTTTGACTCTAGTGGAAAACTCAATCAGTAATCGGTCGCCCGCATCATGACCTAAGGTATCGTTGATGTATTTAAAGTTATCTAAGTCCATAAGTAAAAGTGCCACATCAACTTTAGAGTGCCTCTGTGGATCAATGATTATGTTCATCATTTGATTAAAGTGATGTCGATTAGATAAACCAGTGAGGGGATCTTTCTCAGCAAGATGTTTTACATTGAGATAATTTTGGTGAAGTTTATGTTCGAGTTCAAATCGCTTGTGAGCATGGACAATAGCTCTGTGTAAGTTAAGTCTTTGTATATCTGATTTTAGAATAAAATCTTGGGCACCACACTCAATGCATTTTACGGCAAGCGCTTCATTTTCAGATGCACTCATCATAATGATCGCAACGCTGCCAAGATCCTTTCTTGAGCGAAGTTCTTGCACCATTTCAAGGCCATCGGCACCTGGTAGCTTATAGTCCAGTAATATAACATCAAAGCTTTGAACTTGGAGTATACCTAACCCTGTTTCAACAGAGACAGCTTCAACCACTTTTACATCAGTAGCGCCCTCTGCAAGTGTCCTTCGAATTATTCTACGATCTGCTAAATCGTCATCCACCAGCAACACATGCAATCGTCTTTTCATTTCCATTTACGAAACTCATCTATTATTATTTTTATAGTTTACTTTTGATTTAGGCTATTTAATACGCTTCTAACCATATTTTTTTGCGGCCATTTGAATACAAATTTCGCCCCTCTGGGAAGGTTTGCTTCTACATTAATAGAGCCACCATAAAATTCGATAATTTTTTTAACTACGCTTAATCCAATACCACTGCTTTCAATCTCGTCTCTGGATTTAAGCGTTTCAAACAATTTAAATACGCGCTCTCTGTTTTTTTCATCAATGCCTGGCCCATTATCCATTACAGTGATCGTGCATCCTTTGGCATTTGATCTTGCTTTAATCTCTATCTTTGCGTTTCCTGAGTCGTGGTGCTTTATTGCGTTAGATACCAAATTAAGCATGACTACTTTAAAAGGAACAACAGGGACATTAATTTTAACATCATCGCATTTCAACACGAATCCCATAGGCAAATCGATGAGTGAAAGCAACTCAATAACAAATTTCTTTAGATTTATCTCAGTTGCCTCTTGATAATCTCTCCCAATTCGAGAATAACTTAAGAGGTCGTTTAAAAGTTGCTCCATTCGATTCGCCCTGCTTAATACTATTTGCAAATCTTCTCGGCTTTCTTTTGGCAAGATCGTAGCGCAATCTTCTGACACCCAAGAAACTAGTCGTTTAATTGCATTTAACGGCGCTTTTAAATCGTGTGAAGCAACATAAGCAAAATTGTCTAAATCAGCATTAGAACGTTTCAGGTTATTGATCAATGCTTCTTTTTCAGTCACGTCCCTGCACACACACATGATATATTTTTTATTATCTACTCCAACAAAGCTTTTCTTTGTTGTTTGAAGAACTTTGTCTTCACCGTTGGCTAAAGTTAAATTTTGAGTGCCAATGTAAATTGAGTTCCTAAGCGCAAACAAATCAGACTCTAAAATAAATTTCTGACTTTTTTTATCAAAAAGATAGTCATTACTTTTGCCCAACAAGGATGAGCGCTCATTGGCGGGGAAGCTATTTAAGTACGCCGGATTAGCATATATTAATCTATGATTTTCATCCTTTATGGCAATAAAATCCTGATTCAACGATGACAACTGGATATGCTGAGAGTGAATGATACTCTGTGCAATTAGCAATTGTTTCCCTTGTATAAAATTATCGATATCTTCGAATACGAGTTTAATTATTTTATTTTGTTGAGTCTCAAGCTTATTGGCGACCAATAAATTTGCGTTTCGCTTCGATGGGCGTTTCAATGGGAATAGCAAGCCCACAACAGCTACAAACTTTGCTTCAAAGCAAGTTTTTTTGCATAAGCAACTGTAGCCAGGGCTTATACCAAGATGTTCATCAGCATGTACAGTTTGCATTTTTGTTGATTTAGAAGATAAAAACTCGGCTAGGCGTTCTACATTTATTTGACTTTTGTCATCGTCATAATCGTCCGGATAGTCGATGTAAACCCGGTTGGGAAGGTAATACACAAAACAATACGAATCTCCAACAGCTAATGAGAGTATGTTTAGTTTATTTACAATTTCTGCCTGGCATGACTCTATGAGATTTGAATGGCTATCAAGATCATCCTGAAACACGTTTTTAGAATTGTCTGTATCTGGACCTTGATTACGAAACATGTACAAACTCTAGCATTATCATAAAATGTTACGGCCCATTGAATATTAAGAATCTTGAAATGCTACTACATAATGCGATTAATCAGATGAATTACAAGGATAATTTAACAAAAGTTACTGATAATACAAAAAAGCTGCAAAAAAAATGATTATTGCCTATTTTTTAAGCGCAAATTCAATAACTCCTCCACTGTATTGTTAATTTCAATATTCAAAAAAGTGTGAGACTTACTGACACATGCCAGCTTTACCAATAACCTTAATCTAATTTTATATCCAGTTTATTTGAAACAAGGGACTAATCAGAACTTAATTACCGATTAGCCCCAAAATGTGACTATCAAACTTAAATATTGAACTAGCGATTTATCTCAAATAGCGCAGCCGCTCCCATACCGCCGCCAACGCACATTGTTGCAACAACATATTTGACATTTCTGCGTTTACCTTCCAACAATGCATGACCTACCGTTCTTGCCCCAGTCATGCCATATGGATGCCCGATGGAAATCGCTCCACCATTTACGTTATATGTGTCAGGGTCAATGCCTAATTTGTCTCTGCAATAAAGGGCTTGACAGGCAAACGCCTCATTTAGCTCCCACAGCCCAATGTCGTTGATTGATAACCCATGTATCTTTAACAACTTGGGAATAGCATAAATAGGACCTATCCCCATTTCTTCAGGTTCATTTCCTGCGACAGCCATTCCTCTGTATGTACCTAAAACCTCTAAGTTGCGCTTCTCTGCAAAACCGCGATCCATTACTACGCATGCACTTGCGCCATCAGATAGTTGGCTAGCATTGCCTGCAGTTACTCGTCCGTTTTCAAGCACAGGGTTTAGGCTTTTTAGGCTTTCTAATGTAGTTGACGGCCTATTTCCTTCATCGCGTTCAAGAGTTACCTCTTGATAACTAATGCTCTTATCTTCTTTATTAAACACACCCTTCGTTACCGTGATTGGGACTATTTCATGGTCAAAATAACCTTGCTCTTGAGCGTGTGCAGTTCTTTGCTGTGATAATAACGCATACTCATCTTGTGCTTGGCGCGATATACCATATTTTTTAATGACGTATTCCGCTGTATGCAACATTGGCATATAAGCATGCTCAGCATTTGCTAATACATTATCATCATTACACTTACTCGCCCATTCGAAGTAGGGTTGCTGAATTTCAGAAATATTTTCTTGCCCACCGGCGACTATCACTTGCATTTTGTCTACGATAATTTGTTTTGCTGCAGTAGCAATGGCCATGACACCAGATGAACACTGTCGGTCAATGGTTTGACCAGAAACTGAATAAGGTAAACCAGCCGCTAGACTCGAGAGCCTCGCTATATTGCCCGCGGCGCTTCCTGCGTTTAACACAGAGCCAATAATGACGTCATCGATTTCATTTTCGTAACCTTCTAAGTTAGCTCTTTTAACGGCGTGTTTGATGGCATGGGCAGTAAGAGTAGGAGATTTAGTATTATTAAAAGCCCCTTTATACGCTTTAGCAATTGGGGTTCGAGCGGTAGAGACGATCACAGCTTCTTTCATTATGAGTAGACCTTCAGTTATCTTTGTTTTCAGTTACAAATATATCCAATCAAAATCGGATGAATACTTTTTAATATTTATAAATATTACTGAATCATGCTGATACTCACCGAAAAAGAGATTGTACGGATGAATATGCATTTTATGTTTGACGGGAAATATCAGATTGAGCTAAGAGACGCTATTGAAAATAGCGACATCGCTTTAACACATCAAATTCATGAAATCGGTAATGAAAAAACTAATGTTCGATAATGAGTTTCTAAAAAGACTAGAGGGTAAGAGTTTGTCGTGGTCAGCGTTCTTTAGAAGTGGCAGTTCGGTGAAGGCACTTTTTCAGTATTAGAATGTCAATATCTCGTTAGACAAAAAAATACCGCCTAGTCAGGCGGTATTTTTAACATAAGATATGTACCCCAAATTAAGCTTCAGCGATGATAGATAGCTTAACGGTTGCCATAACGTCTGAGTGAACTTGTATATCAATTTGATATTCGCCAGTTTCTCTGAGCGTGCCTTCTGGAAGTTTTACTTCGGCTTTGGTAACTTCTACGCCAGCTTCAGTAATAGCATTAGCAATGTCGCGTGTTCCAACAGACCCAAACAATTTGCCTTCATCTCCAGCGGGTGCCGCGATGGTGACATTTTCAAGCGCATTTAATTTCTCTACACGCGCTTCTGCGTTAGCAAGTTCTTCTGCTATTTTAGCTTCAAGCTCTGCTCTACGCTGCTCAAATTTTTCTACATTAGCCTTAGTTGCTGGAACTGCTTTTCCTTTAGGGAATAAAAAGTTACGTGCGTAACCAGACTTAACAGTGACTTTGTCACCTAATCCGCCTAAGTTGGCGATTTTATCTAGTAGGATGATGTTCATCTTTGCTACCTCGTTAAATTGCCAAACTTACTTGTGTGAATCGGTGTACGGAAGCAATGCTAAGAAGCGAGCTCGCTTTATAGCAGTTGACAACTGACGCTGATATTTAGCACTTGTGCCAGTAATGCGGCTTGGTACTATTTTACCACTTTCTGTAATGTAGTTTTTCAACAAAGCGGTATCTTTATAATCAATTTGAACTACGCCTTCCGCAGAAAAACGACAAAATTTACGACGTCTAAAAAATCTAGCCATTATTCGTCTCCCTTTTCTTCAGTAGTTTCTGCTTTAGCCGCAGGTGTTTCAGTGCGAGCAGGTCTTTCTTTACGCTCTTCACGACGCTCTTCTTTAGCCATTGGAGACTGTTCAGTTACTGCACTTTTAGTACGCATAACTAGATTTCTAAGAACAATGTCGTTGAAACGGAAAGCTGTTTCAAGCTCTTCGACTGCTTCTGCGGTAGCTTCTGCGTTGATTAAAACAT
This sequence comes from Glaciecola sp., assembly GCA_965660815.1. Lineage (GTDB taxonomy): Bacteria > Pseudomonadota > Gammaproteobacteria > Enterobacterales > Alteromonadaceae > Glaciecola. The sequence goes on along the minus strand of CBFIBG010000052.1, from coordinate 123,764 downwards.
AATGAGCTTTGTGCAGTTTATCGATTGGATATGCCAATTGACGACGGCCCCAATCTTCTAGACGGTGAATTTTTCCACCATCTGTTTCAAGAATACCTTTGTATTTTTCTATCATACTAGGTACTTGTTCACTTTGATCTGGGTGAACCATAAATACGATTTCGTAATGACGCATTACTGCTCCCTACGGTTGTAGTCTCGGATAGTGTAGCCGTCTATCATGAAGACAAGGAGTATTAAGTGGTGGCTACAAGGGCGCGTATATTACAGAAACAAATGAAAGCGCGCAAGTAAGACTTAGCCCTTTGAGAAAAATAGTTAGACATTAAACTATTCGATTGATTAAATTAAAAATTAATCCATTGTTTCTTTGGCGTTCAAACAAGTTAACTGAGTAGGGAATAAAGATATGAGGAAAAATAGAGTGCAGTTTTTAAAATCAACATTTAACTTGCTACCGCATCCAGAGGGCGGATATTACAGTGAGATCTATCGCAGTACTGATGTGATTATCTCTCCGCAAAACAAGTCACCTAGAAATACCCTCACCCACATTTACTTTTTATTGTCGCAAGGTGATATAAGCCGTTGGCATCGTGTAGTACACGATGAAATTTGGCATGTTTATGAAGGCGACCCATTGCGAATATTGAGCTTTGACGCTGACAAGCCTAAAGCACCGATACAAGAAGATATCATTGGTGACAATAGCAGTGAAAATATCTCTGCCTTTCACAAAGTGATTAAAGGAAGACATTATCAAGCCGCATGTTCAACCGGCTCTTATACTTTTTTAGGGTGTACTGTTGCCCCTGGCTTCAGCTTTGAAGATTTTAACTATATTGAGACAACAGAATTAAAGTCATGGGTACGCAATCAAGGGCTTGATTACGCCAAGTTTTTATAATCTAACTTTTTTGTCTTTCATGCTCTAGTGCCTGCTCGTAGATTTCTCCTAGCTTCTGGTAAATAACGGCATAACTATCTTTATGCTGGTCTGCACTTAGCGACTCAATTATCTTGATTAAATAATCGTTGTCTTCATCACCAAACCAATTTTTAACATATTCACCTGTCTTGTATCCGTGAGCTTGTCGAAAGTTATTCAATGCATTTTTTCCACAATACCAATCTATTAATTGATTCGGTTTTAATCCTAAAAACACACATGCAACGAAAAACCGTTGATAATGGATATTACCAAGTGTGAAATCTGCTGCCATATTGTCTAGAACGACATTTGCGTCCTCCGCCGACATGTCATTAATTGCTTCATAATCGATAGGCATGGCAAAATAACAGGTCAGTAGTTCGGCTACCTTATCAATGTCACCATTAAACCTCACTAACTCTTCTGAAATAATAAAATGCAATGCATCCACCATTTCCATTGCAGCATTGTGAAAATCAGGCTTATTTGCTTTCCACCATTTCCATGAGCACAAATGATCGATCGCTTCTATCGTTTCCATCTTGGCGGCTCGTAGATAATTGGGAGGATTGTCTAGCCAGTCTGGTTTAGCAATATCATTAGTGTACTTTTGCAACTTTACCGTTTGTCTTATTTGTTCTTTTTCTATCATTTATTATTAATCTCTGGCTGTGCGTTAAAAAGTTAATATTAATATACACTTTTTTAACCATCGTTAGCACCTTTGCACTTGGTAATAAATTACCATTAAATATGCATACAGTGTCAAAAAAGATAGGCATTTATTTAATATTATGTAATATTGCTCAGACTTAAGTATAAACTTACCAATGTGTTTCATACGCTAGTTTGGTTAATGCCGTGCAAAGCACTGTTGCCTGTACAATAATCGATTGACCATTTGACTTGTTAGTTGCCATTTTCCAAATGAGTTAAGTTCAATGAATATTCTTCCTCAGTTTCATAGTGTCACCTCAGATCAGAATACAACCTTTGAGGAAAAAGTAACCCAAGCCCTAGTTTTTGGTCTTGACTTATTTGGACTTGATACCGGTATCGTCAGTAAAGTCCATGATTCAACATATGTAATAAAACACTCGGTTAGCACAGACAAGTTCATAAAACCTGGTTTGGAGTTTTGCGTTGCCGACACCTATTGCAAATATACCTTAGCAGCGAATAAAGCAGTAAGTTTCCATGAAGCAGGTAAGAGTGAAATAGCCACTCATCCTTGCTATATCAACCAAAAATTAGAATCCTACATTGGCGCGCCAATTTTTGTTCAAGGGAAGGTAATCGGAACGGTAAACTTCACTTCGCTATCCCCTAGAAAGCCTTTTTCATCCGATGAAATAGATTATGTAGACCTGATTGCACAGTGGTTGGGTGCAGAAATTTCTCGGCTACAAGCATTAGAGCAGCTTAAAAGTAGCTATACGACCCTAAAAAAACTTGAACGCGTTGCTCAGATAGGAACTTGGGAAATTGATTTTCGCAGTAATGAGCTTATTTGGAGCAAGCAAACAAAGGCTCTACACGAAGTCGATAAGAGTTATCAACCAGATGTTTCCACAGCGATTAATTTTTACAAAGAAGGCAAAAGCAGAGATTTGATACAAACTGCGGTACAAGATTTAATAGAAACCGGAACGCCATATAGTCTAGAGTTAACTCTTATTACCGCCAAACACAATGAGATTCAAATAAGCACTTTAGGAGAGGCTGAATTTCATGACGGTCAGTGCGTCCGCTTATTTGGCGTAATTCAGAACATATCACACCAATCACAACAACGTGACTTACTTGACAAAGCCCTATCACGCATGAAACTTGCCACAGACAGCGGCCAAATAGGTATTTGGGAATTAGACCTAATAAACGACACGCTTATTTGGGATGAGTGGATGTACAAATTATATGGTTTAGACCCTAATACACAAGCGGAGACATATTCGCTGTGGGCATCACACTTGCATCCTGATGACAGAGAAAATATTGAAAAAGCATTTCATGAGGCTATTGCGTGTAAATCTAAGTTCGATTCGGAATTTCGGATTATATGGTCAGACAAAAGCGTCCACTATATTAGAGGAATAGCTAAAATAGAGCGTGATGAAAATAATAACGCAATAAAGATGACAGGTGTAAACTGGGACGTCACTAAACAAAAAAGATTGACCGAAAAGGTGTCATATCAAGCAAGCCATGATGCATTAACTGGTTTAAAAAACAGAACGGAATTTGAACAAAAGCTTAATGCATTAATAACGAATAAAAAACACGCAGAAAACCGCCACGCACTTATGTTTATTGACCTTGATCAGTTCAAAATTGTCAACGACACCTGTGGTCATGCAATTGGTGATGAAGCAATAGTAAACGTTAGCAACAATATTGCGACGCTTGTTCCAGAAACTGGCTTAGTCGCAAGGTTGGGCGGAGATGAGTTTGGAATAATATTAGAAGATTGCTCTATTGAGAAAGCCAGATCCCTTGCACAAAAAATATGCGATAAAATGGAAACCTATCGCTTCAATTATTTAGACATGAAATTTAGGATTGGCACCAGTATCGGTTTGGTTGCCATTAGTGGTTCGATTGGCACACCGTCAGACTTAATGAAAGCAGCAGATGAAGCCTGCTATGTAGCCAAAGAACTTGGCAGAAACAGAGTGTATGAGTATTCTAAAACTGACGAAATCATAAAAGCTCGTCAAGGTGACATAAGTTGGGTGAATAGATTAGAGCAAGCACTTAGCGACGATCATTTCACACTCTATTTTCAAATCATTCAACCGTTGGACCAAAGTAATGAAAAGCTTCATCTGGAGATACTTTTGCGCCTAAACGCCCAAGGCGATGTCATTACGCCAGGCGCATTTTTACCTGCAGCAGAACGATATAACATGGTTCCAAGAATTGACCAGTGGGTGCTCAATAAAACAATTGAGTGGATAGCTTCGCTATCGCAAGAGCACTTGAATAAATTAGACCTAATTACCATAAACCTTTCAGGTCAATCAGTTGATAATAAAGAGTTCAGGAAAGTTTGTTGTGATTTGTTGGATAATTTGCCGCACAGTATTAGAACAAAACTCTGTATAGAGATCACTGAAACAGTGGCAATCAGAAATCTAACCCAAGCATCGCTTTTCTTTGAGGAAATTAGACATCTTGATGTATTAATAGCGTTGGACGATTTTGGCTCAGGATCGTCTTCATTTAGTTATTTGAAAAATCTTAAAATTGATATCTTAAAAATTGATGGGCAGTTCATCAAAGATATCCTAAACGATCCAATCGACGAAGTTACCGTGAAATGCTTTGCGGAAATAGCGCGCGTTAAAAATTTAAAGACCGTTGCCGAGTGGGTGGAGAGTAAAGATATTTTCGAAAAGTTAAGGTCATATAATATAGACTTTGCCCAAGGTTTTTACATTCAAAAACCGAAACAAATAGAACATGTATTTGACGTTATAGATACAAATCAATTATCAGACTAAGGGAAAACATTTCCCTGCCTTTTTTATATCTGTGGCAACCAAGCGTAACTAAACTTCACAAACAGGTTTTGACTATCAGCCTTCAATGAATTCAAGTCATCATTGTCAAAAGCGCCTTGGGAAAACCCAATGAAGTACTTGGTAAGTGGATTGACCTTATAAGAATACAGCACTTGTACACCTAAGTTTTTTGAATTTTCATCAACGCTGAAAGTGTAGTTTGATTGATTTCTGTCTATATCTGAATAGTTGACTACAAGCCTTAGAAATTGCCTCACGTCAAATTGATAAGTCGTGCGGAAATCGTATAGGTGAGCATCAAATAAAGGCAAATCGTTAACCTCTAATCGACTGCGCTGAGTTTCAAATTCCAATCTAAGATGCTTCCCAACATTAGCCTCTATAAAGTGCTCAATGTATGTCTGTTTTCCCAGTCGATTATTGGGCAAATCAACGGTATCCCCTTTACGAATAAAGGTGCCAAAACTAAATGTTTGATTAGGGGTCGCTTCGGCATAAAACGAATGCGACATTTCACTAAATCGCGTGGTATTGTCGGTGATTGCAAGGCTTGAGGGGTCGTGTCTCAAGCCGACTCTGGTTCGTTCTCTAAAACCGATTTCTGCAAAGCTTTGATAGACCGCACTTAAACTCAAATAGCCTTCAACTTCACGCTCAATTAACTCATTATCGTCGTTATGGGTAATATCCCAATCGCCTCTCAAGCGAACCTGATTCCACCAATCATCGTCCGTTCGCCAAAAGTATCCTCCACCTAAAACCGACTTTTTTGTATCTACGTTAGAGATAAACCCCAAGTCCGCTCTAAAATTAGAATCGGTATCGTTATGGCGTGCATTAATATAATAATTATCGGTGTCGCGATTATATATAAGCTGAACTGCCCTGCCTACAAAGGTATCTTCAAATCTCGTTCTTAATGCTGATTCAGATAATTCGTCTGGCTGCTCACAATTGTTATCGCAGAAATCTTTATTTAAAAATTCTGGATATTGAGTTTGAGAATAAGAAATTTGAGCTCGAAATGTATCAACATCTGTCACTCTGTACCTTATATCGGCACTCTGCAGAGCGTTCTTATAAGAGTCTGATTGTCGTAATGTTCCCACTAAACCTATAGAGAGTTCATCAGAATAATCATAGCGGTATCGAGTCGCAAAATTAGTAGATTGTTCGCTCAAAAACGCAATACTAGATCCAAGATTTCCAGGAATTAGAAAGTTGGTCGTATTGTCGTTAGTAACAAACATACCTAAGGAATGATTATCGACCCTACCTGTTACCTTAGCTCCATAATCGGGAGCATTGATATTTCGAGTATAAATAAAGTTTTGAGTAGATGAAAAATAGTCAGCATTCTCAACAAAAAACGGGCGCCGTTCATTAAAGAACAGTGCAAATGTGCGATTAATATTTAACTGCCCTGAATCAGCTTCAACTTGCGAAAAGTCTGGATTTAATGTACCTGTAATCGTGATCTCAGGAGTGACTCCCCAATTAATATCTAAGCCAACTTCTTGATCCGTGAGCTGGTCCCACTTTTGTGTTGCTATTGGATCTCGGCTTCTTGATTTGCCAACCACAAGGGTAGGAACAACCGCCAAATTGTTTTGTTGTTTTGCCTTTGCAAATCCATTTGCTATACCAATTTGACAGAGATTACAGGAATTATCTCTATTAAAGGGAACACTTGATAATCGATAGGAATCTTCTCGAGGATAAAATCTGACAAACTCAATGCCCCACTTTTTGCCCTTTTCAGTTTGCTCAAAGTTCATTAACCGCAGCGGGATCCTAACTTCTACTATGTATCCATCTGACGTAATCTGTCCGGCTGAATCCCAAATGCCATTCCAGCTAGAACTCTCACTACCCGTCATTTCATTTTCAATCGAATCGGACTGAACGCCTAGCGGATTTATGAAAAAGTTATATGCCAATCTTCCATCATTGAAGGTATCAAATTTAACCCCAACTAAATCTTCTCCTCTGCTGCTGTCTCTATCTCGTAAAAAAGCGCGAATAGCCTCAGGATCTGGATCTAAAGCAATAAACAAAATAAACACGTCTGAGCCATTTTCAAAAATTTTTACCCTAGTGTCGACTGGGGCGGGAAGCTCTTCAAAAGGTCTAGTGATGAATGGTAAATTTGTTTGAGTGGCACCTTGCCATTCGTTTTTGTCGTAAACGCCATCAATAACCGGCTGTTTAGCGATATAAGGTACATCAACTTGAAACGTTTTTGCTAACGATAAAACATCGTTTTGTTTGAATCGTTTTTGTAGGTGCTCAGGCTGTTCGTAAGTTTGAGCACTCACCATACCAATGTTGAATAGTTGACATATTACAATCACAACTATCATTAAAAGAGTAGACAAAAAAGATAACTTACTGCTCATATCAACATACTTATTATTACAAATAACTGCTTTCCCAACTTATTAGATTGTTCAAGAAGCTCAAATGGATGTCTGTTCTAAATCTAGGGAGACGGAATATATAGGAAAAATCGCTCGATTTGCAATTTTCTTTAATACAAATTGAAACAATTTATTAAAAATAATAACGAGTTAAGCTTATTTTATGAGTTACGTATTATCTAATGTGTGAGCTAGAATCGAGTGCGATAGATTAAAACGCTTAATAAATATTTTATACTCCTTTGCTCCTAGAGCATGAGCGAGGGCTTTTATTTGATTCTTGGCTTTGTTTGCTTTTGTATGATACAAGTCGAGCTTCACTTCTGCTTGATGAGAAAGATCTGAATCACTGATCCCCTCTGCATTTAATTTAGCCGAGTAGAAATCTAATACCCAAATGAGTAATTTTAAATGAATAGATAATAATTGCTTAGAGCCGAGATTTTGATTTAATTCTGATTGCTCAAGAACTTGTTTGAATTCATATTCCGTTAAATCTGCGCTACTTTTAAGTATTTGTTGGAACACTCCCACACACTGCTTAAGTAAATCTTTATGCTTTTTTTGTAAATAATCGGCATCGTGCTCTTCCAAAGCTTCCATTTCTGTTCTTTCAAGCGACAAGTCTAACTCTTCAAGCTCTTGAAGAATTATGTCTAATGAGATTAATTGCCTAGATAGCATCGTCTTTTGAAAAGTAATTTATAAAAAATAAAACTTTAATAATAGTTGTTTAAAACTAAAAGAGAAAGTTACTGACTCGAAAACTGTTAAATTCAACGTACATGAGCCGCTACATTGAGCTACCAATACAAGTCAAGATGCAGAACGGCTAAATAAGTTGTGGGGTTTGACGAATATACTTTATTTTTAAAAAGAATTTTCCTGGGGTTTTATCGGCTAGCATTAATCCAAGTTGTTGCACATCTTCAAATCTCAGATCAGGAGCGCCACTAACTTTTCGACCTCTGTATTGCGGGGTAAAGTCGCTCAATGAGAATTCATGAATTGTTAATTCACCTCTTTTGGTTTGAAAAGTCGCGACATAAGCATACGAATCCCATCTTTCATTATTTCTTAATCGAAGCTGGTATTTTCTGCCATCACCCATCACTTTGATTTCAAGCGGTCGCTCTGCCTGCCAAGATACAGGTTCATATACCCTGCGAGTCGATGCAAATCCGCCATTGTTTTCAAGAGATAGCTCTCCTCCAAACATTAAAAATCCATCTTGGATATCAATGCCTGCTCTTGAACGACCGCCCATAACGGTATCATTTACTACCACCCAGTTATTTAGCTCATTATCTTTTTCAAATTCAATTTTTGTATCATTACTCATGCTAGCGACCAGATTGGAATAGCTACAAATAATTATAAACAAACCTGACAATACAACTTTATCCACTCTCATTTTTTCACCATACAACTATCTATATTCAATGTTAACGCACAATTTGGCGAATTAGCTCAAATCGAAAAGCTTAAGAAAAATTTATTATTGCTGAGTTTTTACGGATAATTGCCCGATTAGACTCTGAGTTCGCCAAAGGCAACATTAATTACTGTATGAAAAGCCACTTACTTAGACATAAATCTGACTTTTTGCGGTGTTGAATGAACTTGCATTAATCTGCACTTCAGGCTTACACTTATTTCTATAAAAATACCAATAAGTGGCTAAATATGACCATCCCGTGTTTCAAACAAACCATAACCTTTTTACTTATTTTAGTGTCTTCATTTTTAGCATACGCTGAACAAACCGCTTTAGTGGGAGGGAGATTAATAGACGGATTTGGTCATCAACCAATTCGCAACAGCGTTGTCTTAATAAAAGACGGTATGATTGAAAAAGTGGGAACAATCGATACGCTAGAAATCCCACAAAGTTATAACATAATATCTACAGAAGGTATGGATGTGCTTCCAGGATTATGGGAGAACCATGCACACTTGATGCTTGCGGGGCACTCCGACTATGAGCATTGGGATAAAGAGTACGCCGATAAACTTGGGACGGAGATTATGCCTGCTAGTGCATATCAACTGCTGTTAGCCGGTATTACCAGCGCGCGAGATTTAGGGGCGCCCCTTGAAGAATCAATACAGATTAAGACGCAGATAGAAAAAGGCGAAATACCGGGACCAAACCTATATGTGTCGGGACCATTTTTACAACACAAGCCATACCCTGGGACTGAAAATTTCAGATGGGGCATAAACGGAGTTAGAGACGCCAAACGCAAAGTAGACAAATTAGCAGACGCTGGCGTAGACATTATCAAACTCATTGACCATGACATAATGTCACTGGAAGAGGCGCAAGCTGTCGTGGATCAAGCACACGAACGCGGTTTGATAGTAGTTGCTCATTCACATAAACCAGACGAAATAAGAAGAGGACTAGAAATCGGTGTAGACAATTTTGAGCACACAGGATTAACGACTGCGCCAGGGTTTCCCGATGATGTAATCGACTTATTGATTGAACGAACCGCAAAAGGCAGAGTGGCTGGCGGTCCCTTGTATTGGACTCCTACCGTTGAAGGACTGTGGAATTACGAGCTCACCGTTGAAAATCCAGAAAAACTTGACAATGACTGCTGGCATCAAGGTCTCGAACAAAGCACAATTAAGGATATAAAAGCATCTATATCCGACATTGGTCAGCTCGACTATATGCAACTCACTCCGCTTCGTAAACCCACACTTAAGCGTAAAATAGAACAACTAAAAGAATCGGGCGTAGTGTTACTTGTAGGCACAGACAGTGGCATTCCTGCGAAATTTCACTGCCAGAGCACTTGGAATGAAATGGCGTTGTGGGTAGATGAAATGGGAATTTCAGCAATGGACACCATACGAGCCGCTACGTATTGGCCTTCCGTATTAATGAAAGTCAATGATAAATATGGGACTGTGTCAGAAGGCAAACACGCTGATATCATTGCAGTTAAGGGCGATGTTTTGCGTTACATTAATTTGTTACAACGCGTCGACTTTGTGATGAAAGGCGGAAAAGTGTATAAGCTAGATGGCGAACAAGTTAAACATTAGGAAGAGTAAGTAATTTCACAAACATAGCGAAATACGGCACGCGAATAAACGAGAATAGACACTCCTTTATAAACGGAGATAGTCTTAATTTTATAAGGAGAAAACGATGAAAATTTACCCTTGGTTTCAGGTCAGGGCTCTTTTAGGTTTATGTATGCTTGTAAATATAGAAAGTGCCGTAGCGAACAATGATAAAGACTTAGAAGAAGCTGCCGAAAAAGCCTGTAATCGTATAGTCACATGTACTAAAGAATCTCTAAAAAAAGAAGGGGCTGCAACAAAAGAGATGCTAGCGATGGTCGACCAGTTCGCGGCCGCTTCTTGCCAATCAGCATTTGCTTATAAAGAGTTTGTCGACGTCTTTGATATAAAAAAAGATCTAGTGAAATGTTACATAGAAATGGCGGAGCAGAGTTGCGAAGACTTTGAGAATGGCGAAGATTTACCTGCTTGCGTTGCTTTAGATAAAAAGTTTGATGGCTATTGAGCATTAACTGAGAATTCCAATCCGTCACCACTCTTTGCATTTTTTAGCTACCTTAGTGTTTACATACATTAGTAGTAAAAACCTATAAATTAGGCGTAAAACACAAAGTTACCAAAGAATATGCTTTCCTTTATTCTTTTTTAATATATATTATACTTAATATCAAAAAAGGATACATGCTTGTATGGTTACACTGTTAAAAACTGTTTTTTATCTGCTTACTTTTTCTTACTCTGTGTTGGTTCACTTGCAAGTCAGTGCGCTTGAAAATACTGTGAATTCAGAGAAAATGAAAGCTGGATTTCAGGCTTTTGAATCAATCTGTTCTTCTTGTCACACACACAGTTTCGAAACAGGCAGTAGAGCAGCTCCACCAATTTCTAAAGTAAAGCTTCATTATCTTCGTGACACATCTTCTTTTTCAGAATTTAAGGAATCGATGGCTAATTTTATAAATGAGCCCAGCGCAAATATTAAAATGAAAGGAGCGCATGCAAAATTTGGAGCGATGCCTAAATTGTCCCTAGACGACGAGACCATTTCTAACGTCATTTATTATATCTACCATACACCATTAGAGAGTGCTGACTGGAACACATCTACGGCTCAATCAGATGCGCGTAAATACAAACGTTCTAAAGGGCAAACACTTAACACAAAAGAAGATTACAAGAAAAACGGCTTAATGATTGCCATGCAGACCAAAAGTGCACTTGGCTCTCAATTAAAAAAAGCAAAGAGTGAAAAAGGCGTTAATGGTGCGATTTCATTTTGCAATGAGCAGGCAATTCCAATTACAAACGGTATGTCAAACAAGCTAAACGCCAGCATCAAAAGAGTAAGTGACCGTCCTCGTAACCCCAATAATGCGGCAAGTGAGGCAGAATTAGTAATTATTAATTCATTGAAGCAAGACATGAACCAAGGGCAAAAGCCTACGCCCAAAGTAGTCGAATATACTGATAAAATGGTTGGCTATTATCCGATTGTTACTAATGGAATGTGTTTAGGGTGTCATGGCAAACCAGAAAAGCAGATCGATTCAAAAACCCTTGCAGTCATTAAAGATTTATATCCGCAAGATAAAGCTATCGGTTACGACGCTAATCAACTTAGAGGTTTGTTTGTCGTTGAAATGGAAAAAGAATCTGACTAGTTCATATCGAGAAAGGCAATTGCCTTTCTCTCGTCATCAAATGATTTGGCTAGAAGTATGAGTTAAGGTGTTCTATTTTTCTCAAACCAGTCCTCCAGTACAAGTTTTTCATGATCAACCTGCTGTTTATTGGCATGTAAAGTCGCACTTATTTCACCTTTAAAGAAGTTTTCTACTCGCACTTGAATAACATATTCGATGTTATTGTCTGAAAAATTGTAGACACTATTGCGGCTAAGTAGATTCCATTTTCGAAACGCCCGTTCACCGTTAATATAAATGGTTTCAAAACCAGACCACGATGACACATTGACGCACACCCTAGTTTGGTCGTGGAGCAAATAAAGGTCTATGCCTTCAGACCAAGAAAATTTGTTTTTAGGCTTAACAATGTTATCTGTATTGGAGGTTACTTCTTCTGATTGCATAACTGGCCGCCATCGGTATTCAAGTGCATGAAGCTAAATATAAACATTCTGTTTTTATTGATCAAAGGTAGATTAAACAGTCAAGTTGGTTGAAAACCTAGTCTTCAACGAACCTGACCTGGTGATTATCTTAATTTGAATGGCGTAAAGTGGTAAATGAATATATCTTTTTCTTTATCTTTTGATACCCCATAGAACTTGTCAGCTTTTGAAAATATATAACTTGGCTTAGGTTTCAACGCCGTATTGTAGTAATGCTGGAATCCAAAGGTATCATCAACAATTTCAGTATATTTATAGGTCTGCACTTTAAATCCATTAGGTTTCCCATCCATTGTATCCGGTATTATGTTTCCTTTAGAAATTTGTACTAGTCCTTTCATGCCAGTGTGGTATTCAGCTAACAACAAATAATTGCCTCTTTTTGAGTCTTCCTCTAGTAAAGATAAAAGTTTGATTCTATCGTCAAGCTTTGCAGAAATTGCATTACCTTCACTATCGGGAAATATCACTAACAGCCCTTCGTTCTTTATTCTGTAGTTATGCACTCTCCCGACAACTTGCTGTCCAATTACAGTAAAATCGTCAGGTAATATAGCACGCAAATGACCATAGGCTTTGTTTCTTAAGGTAAAATTAATGTTATTTAACTTCCTAGTATACTCTACCAGTAACTCTTGGCGCTTGTCTTTATAATTGCCTATTTGAATTTCCTTAATGGTGTGCGGCTTCTGCCAATCAAAATCAAATTCAAATAAAAATTCTTGCCCGTTTTTATATGCCAATGCATATTGATAAAAAATTCGTATTTCATCATAGTTAGGGTCTAAAATTACCTGTTCCGAGAAATCTAATCGCGTATCCATTAGTCCCCATTTTCCAGTGTCACCTTTAAAGGGAATCAATCTCCTTGAACTTCTATCACCTAATTCAACCTTTGGAAAAGACAGCTCCATTTTTTGTTCAAATTCATGCTTGACTAACAAGCCCTCTTTTCCATTTTGTTCTGCTTTATATATGCCTCCTGCCAACCGAGTGAGCTTATCAAAAACAGTTGCGCCATCTTGATAATATTTGTGCCCAACCTTATTATTGTTAGGGTTAAATATTGTTCTTCTGCCTTGGTATCGCAGGTCAATCGGCTTAAAAGGACTTGCACCTTCCATTGAGACGGGTTCTTTTTTGTGGTTTGCTAAAAAGCCACTATTGGCTTTTTTATAAAATCTATCGTCACCCACAATCATATAATCATAACCATCTAGTGTTCGTACTGTTAAGTATTTGTCATCTTCATAACAAGAGGTGGATGTAAATATATAGGGAAAGGACCTTTTGGTTTTGCCATCCATAAAGCTATACAACACTCGGTCTCTAGGGCGTGAAGAAAACTCATCAATAACTTGGCGCTTTACTTTTCGAACAACCGAGCCATCTGGGCAGGTGTATTTTATGTCGCCAACGGGCTCTATTAGCCCCTTTTCAATAGAATAGTAATCGATAGTATCAAAGGCATTTAGTACCGTCACCAAACCCAGTTTAGATTCGTACTCGCTTATTTCTTTATTTACAAAGGGAACAACGACTCTATCATTTAGGTCGATAACCCCCATCCTTTTTACCCACTTTCCATCTATGTCCCTAACCATTGCAAATGCGGGTATGTAGCCATCTTGTATCATCACAAGCTCATCTTCACGTGGCTCTACACCCAAAACGTAGGTGTTTTTTGTTAAGTAAGTTCTAGTTCTGGCATTATATAGTTTCACCTTGGGAAATTTCATCGTTTTGCCATAAGCGTAATAGTTATCAAATCCGCCACTTTCTACCCAGTACAGATCTTTATAACCAAGCGCAATGTGATTTCCCTTAATGACATATTTTAAATTGAAATTTTTGTCATAAAAACTCGCTTTTTTTTCACCATTTTTTGTTTTTGAATGTACCTTATGCGAAATGTACTTGCCTGCTGTATTTAAAACGCCATTGTGAAAATTCACATTTTTTTCAATATAACGATAGCTAGCACTATTTTTGTTTAAGGCAATAACGTGTTTTTGGCCACTATTATCTTGTACAAGTAAGAAACCGTTTAACAAGTCCTTTTTGATTTTTGCGAAGTCTCTTTTCGCTTTATAAAATGACTGATTTTTCGAACTCGTTCCCACCGCTCGCTTTACCTTTTTACTTGGGTGGTATACCTGCTTACAATGTTTATAGCGACCATGACCACCACAAACATGGCAGGTCCCAGTCACTTGTTCTGATTTGATATATGAGTTGGTGTAATAGTATTCGCGCGATTGGTTCCAGCCGCCAGTATCCTTGTAAGTAAGGTTTTCATATTCGCGATAGCTGTTTTTGTAAGTAGCGGTACCCGTTCCTTTACAGCTCATACATTGACGAGGGCCGCAAACGGTTTCATAGTTCTGAGCAAAGGAAACTTGAGAAACAACCAAACTTACAATTAAGCTTAATAAAAAGAGAATTTTTGCCAGTTTAAGCATGACGTTATCTACATCCATAATTCATTGACAAACGCTTATCTTTAATCAACTCTATCCGCCAACTAGTACTGTTGTTGTTTTTATATTAGGCTTTATTGCTAAGTCATGCCAAGCGGTTTCCTATCAAAGTATTAATCATTTGAATATCTCCCTGCTTTTTACTCAAAATTTAAAAACTCCTGTTTAACCAAATATAGACTTAGGCGCTAGGGCATTAAATAATAATCAAGAAGAACATTTTTATTGAATGTTCAAATAATGGAACTGTACATTTGGCTTTCGGATGCTTTGTGTTTCACTTGCTTAGCAAGCTTTACGAAACCACCAGTGTGTTTATTATCACTAATCTTAATTTCACTGGATGGTCGAAAGTGTTTGGTGATGCAAAGCTCACAACTGCATTGCTAGATAGGCTGACTCATCGAGGCGGGATCGCAACTGACCGAATGGGCACCGCACACGCACTCGCGTGTCGGTTTACACAAACAAAAAGCCCCACTCGTATGAGCAGGGCCTAAGTATAATGGTGCCTCGAGGCGGGATCGAACCACCGACACGCGGATTTTCAATCCGCTGCTCTACCAACTGAGCTATCGAGGCAGAAATACATGTATTTCGCTGTGGGTGCGTATTAAACGGATTTTGACCCTCTAAGTCAACAGGTTTTTGTAGTTTTTACCATTAAAACCACTAAAAATATATTAAGTGATTACTTTGTAGGCGGAACATAGCCTTCTATAGTGGGTTCTATGCCTTCAAATAGGAAGGCTTCCATTTTTTCTTCTAAAAACTTCCTGTCATTAGGTTCCATCATATTAAGCTTATTTTCATTTATCAGCATGGTTTGTTTTTTTTGCCACAAACCGAATGCTTCTTTAGAGATATTGTCAAAAATGCGCTTTCCCAGTTCACCGGGATACAATTGAAAATCTAAACCTGGAGCGTCTTTTTTTAAATATTCGCAATACACTTCTCTTGCCATAAAAACCCCTATTATTCCAATCTTCGTGTTGGAGTGTTAAATTTGTATTTTAAATAGGCTTGTAGAATAGCATTCTAAGAGAGTGCCATCCATTTTAATGTCCACAAACTGGGACAACACAAACGTTAAATGGATTCTTTTATCTTTTCAAAAATTTTCAGCGTAGGGGCAGCGACTCCAACATTTGGCGCATTAAAAACGTCACACCACAAATGTGTTATGCGTTGCTCTTTTCTCGTTGGTTCCTGAACGCTGAGTGGTTTGTCAAATCCATTATCGCGTTTATCGACATTCTCAACCTTTGATTCAGCAACCCTTATCTCAATCAATATAGGTGTAATATCAAGATGATAGTGGCTAAATGTATGCCTGAACTCGTTCATTTCAGTCAGCTTAGTATATTCAATATTCTTCGAAATCCACTGATAATCTTCAGAGTCTATTATTTTCTCTAACAACGCCTTTTTACCAGAACCGCTATCAAATCTATCCTCACTTTCATAAAATCCAAACAAACCACCCCAAATACCCTGTTGAGGTCTTTTTTTCATATACACACGCCCATTAAGAAATGGAATATACATGTTAATACGTTTTATTGGTTTTTCCTTTTTAGGCTTTTTATGTGGTAACTCAGACTGTCTTCCTTGAGCGTAAGCTAAACAATGCTGTCTCATTGGACATTGTTCACATTTAGGCTTGGTTCGAGTGCAAAAAGTCGCCCCAAAGTCCATAATCGCTTGAGTGTAACGGCCATATACGTTGGATGTGTCTTGGTTATTGCCAGGGACATTTTCGAAAGAACTTATTGCGTCTAAATCAGGCTTTAAACTTAATGCCAACTCCCAAAGGTAATCCTCTACCTTTTTATTACCTGGCCAGCCGTCCACAGCAAAAAAACGCGCCAGCACTCTTTTTACGTTACCATCAAGAATCACATAGGCTTGGTTATCCGCTAAACTTAAAATAGCCGCTGCAGTTGATTTGCCTATTCCAGGCAATCCTACTACATCGTTGTATTTATCTGGGAAAATACCGTTGTGCTCGTCCCTTACTAACTTGGCCGCTTTGTGCAAGTTTCGGGCTCGAGCATAATATCCTAGGCCGGTCCATAAATGCAAAACCTCATCTTGGTCTGCGTCAGCCAAACTTAAAATATCAGGAAACTTTTGTATAAACCGATTGTAAAAACCGATAACGGTTGTTACTTGCGTTTGTTGCAGCATGATCTCTGAAATCCAAACAGAATAGCGAGTTTTATTTTGCTGCCAAGGTAAATTCTTACGACCATGTGCGTCATACCAGTCTAAAAGCTGTAAACTGAAACTAAAGTTTTGTGAATGCATTACTCTTTTTATTTCGCTTCTATGTTTGCCATACTTGTACTCATTGACTAAAAGTAAAGGTCAATTACATGTTAAATACAGCATCGCAAATTGTTTTAACGTAATTGTTTACGATATAAAAATTGCTTTTAGTTGATCTACAGGGATAATACCCAACATTCTTATTTTAGAAAGTAAAAAGTGACTGTTTTATGAGAGGCTATAACTCAGAGGACGAAGCAAGGGCAGCGGGTGTTTACATTTCAAAGGTAAAAAGCTTTGTAAAACGCGAAGGCCGTTTAACCAACGCTCAGGCAAAGGCTATTGAAGATAACTGGCCCACTATGGGGCTTTCTGTTGATCAAGGCATGTTAAATCTTGATGACGTATTCAACAGGCGAGTCAAAAGGGTGCTAGAAATTGGCTTTGGCATGGGCAAATCTTTAATCGACATGGCCATTGCCGACGCTAATATGGACTTTATTGGAATAGAAGTACATAAACCTGGGGTGGGCGCTTGTTTAGCCTTAGCAGAACAAGCTGGCCTGAGAAACTTAAGAGTGTTTGAACACGATGCGGTTGAAGTGCTTAAACATTCAATACCAGATAATAGCATTGATAGGCTACAACTTTTCTTCCCTGACCCTTGGCATAAGAAAAGGCATCACAAAAGACGGATAGTGCAACCTGACTTTGTTGAATTGGTCAGAAATAAATTATGCAAAAACGGCGTTTTCCATATGGCAACAGACTGGGAAAATTATGCCCAGCATATGCTAGACATAATGAATAAAGCGCAAGGGTACTCCAACACATCTCCAATCAATGACTTTGTTGAACGGCCGAGTTATCGCCCCATAACCAAGTTTGAAGTGCGAGGCCAAAATCTAGGGCACGGTGTTTGGGACATTATTTTTAAAAAAGATGACTAACTCATACCTCATCAACACCTATTTATCCAAAAGGTAATAATTTGGCTCATTCTAATCTTTCCTCTCCCAGTCAATTACTGATAAGAAATAAAGACTATTTCAAACAAGGTAAGTGGGGGCTTATTAACCCTGCTGACGCATACATATTTGAGTGTTTAGACAATATCAACATTGTGGGTTTACATCAAAATTTCAGTGAGTATGACGCTTGTATAAAATACGCTAAGCACAAGCAGTTATTCGCTGCGGCATTCGCTCTTAATGATCGAGAAGAGCCTTTTGATGGAATAGTGATTTACTTACCAAAGTCGAAACAACAGCTTTCTATGCTTGTAGACAATGCCTCATCATTAGTAAAAGCAAACGGCATAATAATGATCGTTGGTGAAAATAAAGCAGGCATCAAAAGTGTAAATAAGGTTTTAGAAAAGCATGGAGAAATAGTAAATAAGCTTGACAGTGCTAAGCACTGCGGCCTTGTTGCGGTTACTGTAACACGACCAATAACGACGTTTGACCTATCGAGCTATGGAGTACAAAAACATTACTGCATCAATGATGTGTCAGTCGAAGTGTTCTCGTTGCCCGGCGTGTTTGGCCATAAACAACTTGATCCCGGAACAGATTTACTGTTAAACCAATTAGCCCATATAGAGCTTAAACGCGGAAACGCTCATATCTACGATTTTGCATGTGGAACAGGCGTGATTGGATGTTATTTAGCAAAAATGGCAAAAAAGAATGAGCCTAAACCTGCTGTTCGTAAAATTAGCATGAGCGACAATAGTGCGTTGGCGGTCTTCTGCAGTAAACAAACCGCAAAGTTGAACGGGTTTGACATTAGCGTGATAGCCGCAGATGGTTTTGCTGCGCTGACTGAAAAGGTCGATCTCATTGTTAGCAACCCGCCTTTTCATAAAGGGATTAAAAACGACTACAGCATCACTGAAAAGTTTATAATTCAAGCATTCAAACACTCAAATCAAAGTGCTAATATCATGTTAGTAGCTAACAAATTTTTACCTTATCCAGAAATGTTGACCAAAGTTTATGGCACATGCAACATTCAAGCGGCCACGAATCAATATAAGGTGTACCAAGCGAGAAAGAAAACGTAGTCTGAACGATTATTCTAATTGATAGCTTTATAACATTTTGGAGCACAACTTGAATTATGAAGATTCTATTCGTCATTTCAGAAGTTGAAGATATTATTAAAACTGGCGGGCTTGCGGATGTGGGTAAGGCCTTACCCATCGCGCTCAAAAATCGAGGCAATGAGGTCAGTATTGTTTTACCGTTTTATAAGCAAATTGAGCAGGACTTCAAATTAGACGAACCCATAAAACAACAATCATTTTATATAAACGGCCTCCATTACAGCTACGCAGTCAAGGAGTTAGATTTTTATGGGGTAAAAACTTACCTTATCGATCATCCTTATTTTAGCCATGCAAATAGCCCATATGCTGATGAGTCCATGGCTTCTAATGCACAGCGGTTTGCGCTTTTATCCTTGTGCGCTTTGCATCTTAGTGCTTATTTAAATTTTAAGCCTGATATCATGCATTGCAATGATTGGCACACTGCTCTTACACCATATTTTATGCACAGCGACTATTTAGTTCGCAACGAGTTAGTGGAAGACCCAAATTTTTACGCAGATACAAAATCGGTCATTACGCTTCATAATGCCGCGTTTCAAGGAGTCGAGTCGCTAGATAAAGTGCCATTATTGACCAAAGATGATTATTCGCTTATTTATGTAGATAACCATCATGTCAACATGTTGAAAACCGGTATTAGCTATAGCTCAAAAGTCTGTCCTGTATCACCAACTTATGCTGTAGAGATCACTTCGTATCTTGGCAGCCACGGTGTATCAGACGTAATAAATCATTCTCCCAATAAAGTGGTTGGCGTATTGAATGGATGTGATTACAGCCAATGGGATCCATCTTCAGACTCCCTTATTCCTAAGACTTATTCATTGGATAACTTCAAAGGTAAAGCTGTGTGTAAGAAAGCATTGCAACAACACGCTAACTTACCCACTTATAAATCAACGCCGGTCATTGGTATGGTATGCAGAGCTACCAATCAAAAAGGCTTTGGCTACTTATTGCCAATATTAGAGGAATTTCTTAGGCATAAGGCACAACTGATCATAATGGGCACTGGGGATAAGAAAATTACCGCACAGTTGGTCAGTGTGGCCAAGAAACACCCACATAAAATGGCATTTTTTGAAGCATTTAACCCGAAATTGGCTCATTTAATTGAAGCTGGTTCTGATTTTTTTCTTATGCCTTCAGAATTTGAGCCTTGTGGTCTGAATCAAATGTACAGCCTTGCCTATGGAACAATCCCCATTGTAAGAAGCGTAGGGGGCTTAGCTGATACGGTGATAGACATCAACTTAGCCAATAGTACCGGTTTTAAATTTTACGAACCTAGCGGCCAAGCGTTGCTTAGTACGTTAAGAAATGCATTGCTCACATATCATGAAACGCCATCTATCATTTCTGAAATGATTAAAAGAGGTATGAAAACTCGCTTTACATGGGAAAACGCGGCAAAAGCCTATGAAAATGTGTACTTGCAGTAACGAATAATACGAATGTCGAACGATTATTTGCAGTGCTGGTAAAAAGTAGCTTTTCAAATGTAAATTTTTTTGAAATACTGTTAACATTATGGGAGGTGTGCTCGGGAGTGAATTAAACTGGTGTTTTTTCTTAAGTTTTAGTTCATTCATATTGACAATATATTGAGCAGTAGGCTTTCTCCATGATAACTTGTTGCCCAAAAAACATCCTTACTTGCAACAGTGTAGTGACTAAACGGAAAATGTGAACAAATATGCAAACGCCAAATATCCTTATTGTAGAAGACGAGATCGTAACTCGTACAACGTTGAAGAGCCTTTTTGAAGCGGAAGGATATAATGTCTTTGAAGCCGAAAATGGCGAAGAGATGCATTCTTTTTTTGAAAATAACAATATTAATTTAGTGATAATGGACATTAATCTTCCAGGAAAGAACGGACTAATATTAGCTCGTGAAGTACGAGATAGGAAAAACGTAGGTTTAATATTCTTAACCGGTCGAGATAATGACGTTGACAGAATCTTAGGATTAGAAATTGGCGCTGACGATTACTTAACAAAGCCGTTTAATCCACGCGAATTAACTATTCGCGCTCGTAACTTGCTTTCACGCACTAGCAATGCATCAGAAGACGATGATTTACCAAGTAAAGTAAAGTTTAATGGTTGGACTCTAGACGGTGATAGCAGAAGCTTAATTTCTCCTGCAGGTAACGAATTCAGACTCCCTAGAAGCGAATTCAGAGCACTTCACTTGTTTTTGAGCAATCCTGGTAAAATTCTAACTCGTGAACAGTTGATTATGGAAATGACTGGTCGAGAGTTGCGTCCTAACGACCGAACCGTTGATGTAACAATAAGAAGAATTCGCAAACATTTTGAGTCAGAGCCGAATGAAGAAGAGTTAATTGTTACCATACACGGCGAAGGCTACCGTTTTTGCGGTGAAGTAGATTAAGTATTATAGATTACTACTCAAATCATAATAGCCTGCTCAGCAGGCTATTTTTTTATTTCAACACACATGGCTGAATAATCTTGACTAGAATCGCTGTATTTGCGGATGTGCAGAATATTTACTATACAACAAAAGATACGTTCAACAGATCATTTAATTACCGTTCATTTTATCAGTACTTAGCACAGCGCCACGAAATTGTGTGCGCGAACGCATATGCTATCGACAGCAACAACGATAGCCAGCGTAAATTTCAAAAGGCTCTTAGACACATTGGCTTTGATGTAAAGCTTAAACCTTTTATTCAGCGCAAAGACGGGAGTGCAAAGGGCGATTGGGATGTAGGGATCACTATAGACATAATGGAAACTGCACCTCATATAGATGAAATCATTTTGTTGTCTGGGGATGGAGATTTTGCACTCTTATTAGATGCAATTAAAAGAAAGTGCCAATGCAGATGTATCGTATATGGGGTATTGAACTTGACGTCACATACACTTATTAACTCTGCAGATGAATTTGTTGATATAGATAAACGCCTACTTATTTAACATCTGTAAAAATAAGTAAGCATCATAGTGCCAGTTAAAAAGCCTTAATAGGCTACATCCAAGCTTAATAATGATTCAATTAAGCACCAGCAATTTTCATATTTTCAATTAGCACAGAGCCTGTCTGGATCGCACCTTTGACCTCTCTCTCTTTACCAACTGCGATAATATTAGAGAACATGTCTTTTAAATTGGCGGCAATGGTAACTTCATGCACAGGGAATTGAATAACGCCATTTTCGACCCAAAATCCAGCCGCTCCTCTGGAATAATCGCCATTCACAATATTGACTCCTTGCCCCATTAACTCTGTCACAAGAAGGCCAGTACCCATAGTATTAAGTAACTCTTTATCACTGTGTCCAGTGTCATTGACAATGCAGTTGTGAATGCCCCCTGCGTGACCGTTTGAACGCATATTCAGCTTTCGAGCGGAATAGCTAGAAAGCAGATAATTTGCAAGGACCCCATCTTTGATGAGGTCCATTTTATGAGTCTGAACCCCTTCATTATCAAAATTAGAGCTGGCCAATCCCTGTTTGATATGAGGTAACTCTTGAATGTTAAACCAATCTGGAAAAATAGAGTGGTCTAGCTTATCCACCAGAAAACTGGATTTGCGATACAAACTACTGCCACTAATTGCACTAATTAAATGTCTAAACAATCCTGAAGCAACATCCTTATTGAATATTACGGGCGCTTGAGTCGTTTTAATTTTGCGCGCACCTAACCGCTCAATAGTGTATTGCGCTGCATTTTTACCAACAATATCAGGACTATCCAGATTTTTGGGGTTGCGAGATACTGTATATGCGTAATCGCGCTGCATATCACCATCTTTTTTGCCAATTAAAACGCAACTTAAACTGTATTGTGAGCTTGGATATCCAGCATTGATACCATGTGTATTACCATAAACCCTAACTCCTAAATTGGCGTTATAGGAAGCGCCATCACTGTTGGTAATTAAATCTGAATGCTCAAGACCTGCTGTCTCACAGTCAAGTGCTTTTTGTAACGCATTTTCAGCATCTAAAACTTCAGGATGATATAAATCTAAATCCGGAAATTCAGTGGCGATTAAGTCTTTATCAGCAAGTCCAGAACAATCGTCTTCGTTTGTATATTTAGCGATTTCAACCGCTTTAGTCACCGCCAACTTAAGTGCGTCAGAAGATAGATCTGCACTAGATGCGCTGCCTTTTTTGTTGCCAACGAACACGGTAATGCCTAAACCACCATCATTTGTGAACTCTAGCGTTTCAATTTCTTTTAGCCTCGTGGTAACAGAAATCCCCTGAACTTTTGACATACTTGCTGTAGCCGAGGTTGCACCTAATTTTTTGGCATACGTTAAAGTTTCTTCAACAATATTTTGGATTTCACTAAGTTGTTGCTCTACTTGCATATGATATTTCACTATTATTCTGATTGTGTGCTAGTTACAATAAAGTCTAACATTAAATCAACCAAAACAGCAGATGACAAAACAATCAAATCATACAAAGAATGAAATTGAAGACGCTGAGTCGCTCAGTAAAACACAAATTAAACAAGAAGCTGAAAGACTTAAAAAACTGGGCCTCGCATTGGTCGATTTAACCAAAGGCGAACGCGATAAGATCCCTTTGAACGATGACTTATTAGAGTCAATTGAGTTAGCGACTAGAATAAATAGAAAAAAAGACGGTTTTAGACGCCAATTGCAATTGATAGGTAAAAAACTAAGAGGGTGCGAAGTTGAACCCATTGAGACAGCGCTGGCGCAATTAAAATCTTCAGATTCAGCTGCTAATAGACACTTTCATAAATTAGAGGCTCTACGCGACCTGATTTTAAACGGCGGTAACGATGGTATTAACGAAGTCATTGCCCAACACCCGGTACTTGAACGACAAAAACTAAGACAACTGCAACGAAATGCTCAAAAACAAGCAAAAGAAAATAAGCCCCCCATTGCTGCAAGAGAAGTTTTCCAATACTTAAAACAAGAAATTCCTATGCAAGCTTAAGTAAATCGTATGTTTTTATACTTTCAATGTGAACACTTACCAACCTAAAAGTGCATGTTATTATTCATCCGGATAACTTAAGTCCCACTGTTGCCTAATAGTATCCATTATTCCCAAAATACGCAGTGTATTGCCCGGTGGCATCTCTAGGCACTGTAACTGAATATCATCGTCCACGGATTGCGTTTGAGCATTCGATGTGGCATTTAATAGGACCTTGTTAAAACTGTGAATTTCTGCGGTAAAATTATGACCTTGTGCAAATGGCAATGTAATTTCTTGCTCGGGTTCATTCTCTTTATACAATGTAAATGCCTGAGCGCCTAGAAAATTTGGAATGAATATTCTACCCGTATCGCCCATAACCTCTGCAAATGTTTGCCCACTCATTTTAGAGCCTGCAGATAACAGCGCGGTTTGGCCTTCTTTGTATTTCAATGTATAAAATGAATTCAAATCCACACCAGTAGATGCTCTAATAAAACTACTATGAACATGCTCTGGCTGTTGGTTAAACACGATATCTGCGATGGTAAGAGGATAGATACCTAGATCAAGAAGCGCGCCTCCGGCTAGGTCTGGATTTAACAATCTGTGCGATGTATCTAAATCTCGATTTAGACTAAAATTAGCGTGAAGAGCTTGTACCTTGCCTATTTCGCCTTGTTGAATAAGCTCTTGCACTTTTAAAATTGCTGGTAAAAATCGCGTCCAAACTGCTTCAACTAACAGCAGTTTCATTTCTTTCGCTAGTTTAAAAGCTTTGCTGGCCTGTTCAAAATTTAAGGTCAGGGGCTTTTCACATAACACGTGCTTCCCATTTCGTAGGCAAAGCATTATATGCTCAAAATGAAAGTTGTGCGTGGTCGCAATGTAAACTGCATGGATAGAGCGGTCGGCCAACATATCGTGATAAGAACCATAGCTGTCTTTGATCCCATATTTTTTCGCAAAAAACGCAGCTCTCTCTTCGTCGCGCGCAGCACAGGCGATCACGTCAGCTTTCTCAACCGCGTTAATAGAGGTCATAAAGGTATTTGAAATATGACCGCAGCCTAACACGCCCCATTTAATTTTTTTCATATTCATCTATTCATTAACTTTGTTTCAACAAGCGTCACAAAAAACAGGTTAAAATACAAGGAAAGGCGATAATTCATTAATAAATAGTAGTACAAATCGAACTCGCTATTAATACATGTAAATACTTAGCAGGAAGATGTATTACTGATTTTGTAAATCAGGTGTCATCATGTATAAATTTTTATCAAAATCAGCCACCCATACTTGAAGTATCCTTTCTTGCTGTCCTTCTACAGGTCGATTTGATGTAAACACTATTTTAGTCTCATCGTGATTTAATTTAGCACCAAAATCTGCAAAATTTGAATTGATTGTAGGCCCTGCATTTACCGGTATTTGCCACTCGCCACCTTGTTTAATAGAAACAAAAATATCACCGCTTCCCAGTCCTCCTCGATAGTCATAAGTCAATAGCATCAGGTTACCAGTAGGATTTACCCAAACGCCATCGTCTCTGTTTTCAGAATTGATTGGAAATGGCAACGGGCGAGCTGTCTCAAAATTACCCAATTGGTTTTTTTTGGCAAAGTAAATGTCTCTTTCTCCGATACCGTCTAAGCGTTCAGTCATAAAATACAAATCTCCATTTAACGTAATACTAGGGTAGCTTTCATTGTGTACGTACCTGAGTGTTTTAACTTTGCCGGACCTAGGCCTATTGATGTCGGCGTCTTTAAAAGGGATTGGCTGTGCATCGGATTTAGTAAGATCCAACTGGTATAAATCAAAATTTGTGTCTATATCCAAATTTTCATACTCAGGTCGTTTAGCAGCCCAAGAGAAAATCAAAGTTTTACCATCAGGTGTAATATTTGGCCAATCTACCCTATCTTCAGTTGGAAGTTTAACTAATTTGGGGGCACTCCAACCGCTGTCTGTTAGGTAAGACGTTTTTAACCTTTGCGGGCATTCCCAGATGGGTGAGCATTCTGATTGAGCAAAAAAGATTTGCTGGCCGTCTGGTGTAAAAACGGGAGTTAGCGTGATCTTGCCATTTTGCTGAAGTTCATAAGGCGCGAATCGTTCAGCTATTGATGCAGAACTAATGGAACTGAATAATAAGAAAACCAAAGGCGTAAAAACAAATAATATGACGTTTAGCATTCCATTCACTCTTAGGTCAAAGCAGTTAATATGCGTCCAGATGTGAAATGTTCATTTGTTACTCAGTTTTAATTAACGTACTTCAATAATATGTTGGCATTACTAGCTCATTAATGAGGGTAGAAAGGCCATGGACTTCGTGTCCACAGCCCTCGATTTTATTGATTAAATAACACTTGGATTTCCTGCCAGTGAGGAACGCGTCGCCGCTCTGCTAGTTAACTCAGAGTAATTTTCAGATAAAATGGTATCCACAAAGTGCCATTGACTAGTTACTTGCTCAGCAGTAAAAGTAATCGTCATATACCCACGATCGGAGGCGTTCAAATATTGCAAATCGGACACCAAAGAGACAATTCCGGCTTCGGTTGCAGGGACCTCTTCTGGAGCTATTCCCAGAAAGCTCTCTAGACCAGGGGACGATACGCTAGCAGTCGCAAACTCAACTGCAACAACGTCACCACTCATATCTTTGATATTATTAGCCCAAGCGTTATGCGTGTCACCGGCTAGCACTACTAAGTTTTTATTAAGCTGTTTGGCGGTTGCCAGAATCACTTCTCGTTCCGCTGCGTAGCCATCCCATGCATCAAGATTATACGGAATATTTGGCAATGCTAACAAAGATTGTACTTGAGGAGTTAGCCTAGAGGCATTGTCGGCAAGAAACGCAATCTCTTGAGGCGTGAGCGAAGGGTCATTAGCTGCCGCTCGTTGCGATAATATAGCAATTTGACCCAATTCAGCATATTCAGCTATTCCTAATTGCTGAGTCACTATTGCCGCTGGCAGATTCATTCTTCCCATTAATACCTGTTGACCTAACACTTGCCATGTTCCCGTAGAGGTCGCTATTTCGTCTTGCAACCACTGTAGTTGATTAGCGCCCAAGAGTGTTCTGTTTGGATCTGAAACATCTGCTCCAAACCTGTTACTATCGAATTGTCCTGTTGCTGGGTCTATGTAACTAGGTAATGAAAGCTGTTGATCACGTCCAACTATCCTAGTGTCCAACATCATCAAGTCAACTAAATCACCAAATCTAAAACTTCTATTAATAATTTCGTTGTCGTTTTCTATCACGGGACGAATAGGCATCCATTCAAAATAAGCTTGTAGCGCTACCATTTTTCTAACTTCATAATCGCCTTCGTCGTCTTGATGATTTTCAGCTCCGTCTCGGTAAGCGTCATTGGTAACTTCATGATCGTCCCAAACACAAATAAATGGGATAGTTTCATGTAGCTTTTGTAAGCTCGGGTCGCTTCTATATTGCGCGTATCTAGTTCTATAATCCGTCAGCGACAAAATCTCTGCATCCGGCAGTACTTCTCTACCCAAATTAGCTGCATTTTCACTAGCATAGCCATCTCGAGCATACTCATATATGTAGTCGCCTAAATGTAGAACCGCATCTAAGTCTGTTTCGTTGGATGCCATATCATACACATTAAAAAAACCCGCCGGATAATTGGAGCATGACATCACTGCAAGCTTAACTGAAGAAACTGTTCCTTCGGGCAGCGTCTTAGCTTTTCCAGTTTGAGTCATTGCACTTGCGCTCATAAACCGATAGAAATATTCGGTTCCTGGAGCAAGGCCAATTGCATCGACTTTTAAAGTGTAGTCTTTTTCAGGACTTGTTCGCGCAAAACCAGTGGTAACCATATTGGTAAATTGACTGTCTGTCGCCACCTCCCAACCTATTGCAATAGACCCACTATAATTAGGGTCAGTGGGTTGAGCTCTTGTCCATAAAATAATTGAAGTTTGGGTTGGATCCCCACTTGCAACACCGTGAGTAAACTCGACAGGCATAACGTTTGAATCGTCATCATTGCTATCTATACATCCCATTAATCCATGGGAAACAATGGCTAGACCTACTCCTTTAGCGCTAAGTGATAAAAAACGTCTTCTTGTTAAAGAAGGAACAGAGGCGTACTTTTTGTCCATAATGATCAGCTCATAAAGTGAATTAAATTTACGATAGACAGCCACTTTTTCTGCAAAGTGGTCACTAGCGATTATTGTTATAAACTATTAACAATAAGCACCTCAAATGACAGTTATTTTACGTTTATGTGATATTATTGCTTCAATTAAATTTTACTTTAAAAATCATAACTTTAATTAATCTTGTATAGTGTAAATTCATTAGAAATATACTGCTCCTGTCACAATTAAGGACTTTATTTGTATGTGATTTCGAATACATTATTAGAATATAAATTTGAACACTTTAGTCTAAACCACTATGCTGACTAAAATAAGAAAAAAGGGGATTTAAATGAAAGCCGTTGTAATAAAAAAAGATGAAAAAGGATACCGAGCAGAATACACAGATGTATCCGAATCAGATATTCCAAGCTTTAAAACGGAACAAGAACCAGACGCATCGGAAGTATTTGTTGATGTCGCTCATTCAACACTAAACTATAAAGATGCGCTAGCTATCACAGGTAAAGGTCCAGTAGTTAGAAGTTTTCCCCTTGTAGCCGGAATAGATTTTGCCGGTCGCGTCACCGCCTCCACATCTGATATGTTTGAAGAAGGCGATAAGGTCGTTCTTAACGGCTGGAGTGTAGGAGAAAAATACTGGGGTGGATTAGCTGAAAAAGCCATTGTTAAACCACAGTGGTTAGTCAAACTCCCCAAAGAATTCGACACCAAGCAAGCAATGGCAATCGGCACCGCCGGTTATACTGCAATGCTGTGCGTCATGGCCTTAGAAAAACAGGGCGTAACTCCTGAAGATGGTGAAATATTGGTGACCGGTGCGACAGGGGGAGTGGGCAGCGTTGCCATTGCAATTTTGTCAAAACTAGGCTTCAAAGTAGTCGCAATGACAGGCAAAACCTCTGATGAAGCTTTTTTGAAAGAGCTGGGGGCAGACTCCATTATTGACCGAGCAGAGTATTCACAACCAGGCAAACCATTAGCCAGAGAACGCTGGGCAGGCGCAATTGATGTAGTTGGCGGGCATACGTTGGCGAACGTATGTGCATCGACTAAATACGGTGGCGCTGTTGCGGCCTGCGGCCTTGCTGGCGGCATGGATTTTCCAGCGACGGTCGCGCCCTTTATCTTAAGGGGGGTAATATTGGCGGGAGTAGATAGCGTAATGTGTCCACAACCTACAAGGCAGACAGCTTGGAATAGATTGGCGCAAGACTTAGACATAGGTAAACTAGACAAGTTGACTACCACTATTGGACTTAGTCAGGCCATTGATTATGCTAGCAAATTTATGGATGGCTCAGTCAAGGGTCGCTGCTTAGTTGACGTGAGTAAATGATCGAAGATAGCTGAAGCTATTTTGATATCAACAAAAAGGGTTCTATTTTTAAGGATCCTTTTTATTATCTAATTATAAAAGTGAACCTTGTGTAATAAACACATCATTTCGGCCTTAATGTTAAACTCGAAATGACACATTCAATACACAATAGTGTCTCATTTTTAATATAGGGTTCCCCTAACATAAGGCATATAAATCCATGGCTTTTATGATAAATTTTATTTCCAAACTTGCCATTCTAAGTCTTTTTACAAGCTTATTGGCCTGTTCTAATGCGAGTAAATCTCCCGAGGAACCCTATGTGGATACTGTGAAATTTGCGCAATTTAATGTTTCATTCGCACATGATGGCGATCCAAATGAAAACTTTGAACAATGGGTTGAATTTATGAATATAGATTTATCAACCCAAAATCAGCTAATTGAGCAATGGCGATTAAATCAGTTAAATGAGCAAAACAAGAGTTTAGCAGAGAGGGTCATACAAATACGGAACATAGCGGCAATCATTCAACATGTTAGGCCAGATGTTTTACTTCTAAATGAATTTAATAATGACGGTATTGGTGAGTCAACCTCTGCTCTTCAAGGTTTTCAACAGAACTATCTCGCTCACCCTCAAAGTTTAAACAGCGTTGACGGCGGCGATTTACAAGTACCCATCATTTACCCCTATAAACAGACCTATGCCACCAATACGGGCTTACATGCAGACATAGATTTAAACAATAATGGGTTAAGTGAAAGCGATCCAAATGATGCGTTTGGATTTGGTTTTTACCATGGCCATTATGCGTTCGCCCTGTTTTCAAAATTTGAAATAGACAGTGACAACACGCGCACCTTTCAAACCTTCAAAAGAAAAGATTTACCTACGGCTGTTATGCCCACCATCAATGTTTGTGACAGTGACAAACCGCTACCAGATAAAATGCAATGTGGCGACAACTGGTTTAACGTTAAGCAATGGGACGCCTTAAGGCTTTCATCTAAAAATCATGTGGATGCTCCCATTATTGTTCCTACAGAAGATGGCGATGTAACAATTAATGCTCTCTTGGCTCACCCTACACCACCGGCATTTGATACTTTTAGCGATAATAATAAATACAGAAATAGTGAAGAAAACCTGTTTTGGCTTCATTACCTAAATGGGGACGATTTTATTTATGACGACCAAGGCTATCAAGGGGGCTTTTCTGGAGATCACTTTGTAATTATGGGTGATTTAAATGCTGATGCTACTTTGCGCACTGGAGCAGACCCTCGCTTTGATGGCATAAAACAATTAATGAGTCACGGAAAAGTCAATCAAGCGATTTCTCAAGCAAGTGGGAAATGGGTACCAAAGTCTGAGGGAGCTAAACAAGCGAAAAATTCAAGAGGCCACAACATCCCTGAAATTCGCACCTCTACCTTTGGCGTAAGGGCTGATTATGCTGTTCCTTCGGCATCTTTAGACGTTGTGGATTCAGGTGTGTATTGGCAAGCTGAAGGCGAAACTGGTGAGTTATTATTTAACGATCCAAGGGTGGGGAAATGGGGTAATGGCAAGGAAATTTCTTCAGATCACAGATTGGTATGGGTAACCGTCAAAGTAAATTAGCGCGTTTGATTGTTTTTACCCTGATTGTTTAAAGGAAGCGTGGCACTCGTTGAGTATATTCCTTATATTGAAGTCCGTACGCTTCCCATAGAAACGACTCTTCAAATTTGATTTGGAGCCTCAAAGCTATTATACCAACGAGAAAGCAAATAAGGCTAAACGCATTGGGTATAGCTAAAAAGAAACCGAACTGTGCTAGTACAACCCCAATGTAACTAGGATTTCTGCTCACAGCGTAAAAGCCCTCTGTTATCAATTTTGGCTTATTTCGAGAATCGATGCCACTTCGCCAGCTGTCTTGCATAGTCATGTTGCTGACCAATGCTAACAAAAAGCCAGCGAGCATAAAGCCAGCGCCAATACTGCGCACAGACATACTCGCCATATTTTCAAATAATGGGATATATTGGTCTATATTGGGAATGAAAAGGCGACCTGTGCAGTAAACCCAAATAGCGGCTCTGAATAACCGAAAAGAGAGGTGATTGAACCAATGTGCAGAAAATCTCTCTCCAGTATTAACGCAAGAAACTTCTTTGGTTTTTTTTTGCTTGAAAATAATCAAACACGTATAGAAAACAGCGACAAAAGTGAAGAATGCGGCCAAAAAATAATCGACCCAAATAAGCGTCATAGGAGACTCCGCGATAGCATGATATTAGCACTATGAAACATAAAAAATTGTGCTTAGCATTAATTAAAGGTAGTAAATAGCAATGAAATTGCGAATAAAGTGGCCAAATCTAGACCAAGGTCTTAGTAAGTTGCAATATTCACTTCAATCGGACAATTTTTCGACCAATATCCAATTCGTTCGGTATATACTTAAAAAGATGTTAAAAAAAAATCAATCAAAAAAGGGATAACACATGAAATGGGTTGTATTTAACCAAAAAGGCGGTGTAGGAAAATCAACATTATGTACAAATCTGGCTACCGTCGGTGCAATTGAAGGTAAAAAAAACTTACTGATAGATTTAGATGCCCAAGGAAACAGTACATTTTATGCAAATTGTGAATTACCAGAAAAAGCATTAACCGTCGCAGACATGTTTAAACAAGTATCTGGCTGGTTTGCCGATAAGACAAAATCAACCGACTACATCCACAATAGTTGCCATGAAAATCTTAGCGTAATGCCCTCCTCTTCAAGTTTAAGCTCGATAGAACGCGATTTAGAAACGCGCTACAAAATGTTCAAGCTAAGAGACGCACTTAAATCTCTTGAATCTGAGTTTGACGATATTTGGATAGATACTCCGCCTAACTTTAACTTTTATACAAAAGCAGCTTTAATTGCCGCAGATGCTTTTATTGTCCCTGTAGATTGTGACGACTTTTCTGTACAAGCAGTCACTCGCCTGCTTGACAACGTTATGGAAATAAAATCTGATCACAACCCTGATTTAGCTTTTGTGGGAGTAGTAATCAACCAATTCACCAGTCAAGCAAACTACCCAAAAGCGTTAATTGCCAGTTTGCAAGAAATGGAATTGCCGTTGTTCGACACTTATATAAACAGTGCTATAAAAGTCAAAGAGTCTCATGCCGAGCAGCGCCCTATCGTGTTAGGCTATCCCAAACACAAAGTTAGTAAGCAATTAACTGATTTACATGCTGAAATTATGAGTTGTGTTGAATAGGCAAACAAACAGATGGATGAACAAAGCAAGATGCTCGCGGGTTTACCCTACAATGCATGGGATAAAACGCTGTTTGCTCAGCGCAAAAGAGCTAAACAGCTTTGTCATAAATACAACTTACTGCCACCTGAACAGCAAAAGACGAAAAACAAAATTTTGAAAGAGCTTTTGAACTTGAAGGGTTCTGCGCTTATTGAACCTCAGTTTTGGGTAGATTATGGCTACAATATTTATCTTGGCAAGAAATTCTATGCCAATCACAATTTAACTATTTTAGACTGTTGTGAAGTACATATTGGAGACAACGTTATGATTGCACCAAATGTACTTATCTCAAGTGCTACGCATCCAACTGACCCTTTGGAAAGGCGAAGCACCGAGTTTGGCAAACCGATTCATATTGGAAATGATGTTTGGATCGGTGGCAATGTGGTCATTTTGCCAGGCGTGACCATTGGTAACGGCACCACCATAGGTGCAGGAAGTGTGGTGACTAAGAGCATTCCAGATAATTGTATTGCTATGGGTAACCCATGTAAGGTAAAAACCGAGCTTTAGCCACCCGTTAAAGTTAGTTGTCTTCTCTACTCTGTATTAAGCAGTGTTTGGCATAATCGGTTGCTTCGTTTGCAGTCCAATCTCCTTTAGGCTTATCTTCAAGATTGTCACACCATTTAGTACTGCCAACTTCAGGCGAGCAAGCGACAATGCAACTCAGTGTGATTAGTATAATTGCAATAATATTTTTTCTTTTCATTTTGTCCTCTGTATAAGGGTTAACGATACCCTTATTTTAGCAAACTATGCAAAACTTAAATAAATAAATCGGAATTGTTTCACTATTTGATAATGATATTTAAGATACATCAATAGGGTTGATTTACGCTTGCCGAGCAGCCGTGCTTTCATCTTGATTCGATGCAATAACAAATAATGTCGCACAAAGAACAGCTTGTGATTATGCAAACAATGACTCTGGCTTGATTTTAAAAGAGATTAAAAATTATAGGTCTATACAGCCAATCATTGATAATAACATTCAAAGAATTCTCGTTTGTTGGCTGCTATAAATTCACAATTATCGAACCTACCAGCTCGTTGCTTTAGGCTGGATTGCATGTTGATAAATTGTCGCGCAAAAAAAGCCTCTGGAATATCCTTGTTCTTAAAGGTCTGCTTTTTTGTTTGGTCTGCATAGGCTACCTGTATTTCCACACCTTGATCATTTACCAGGTTTTTAGGTGATACATTGGCGGTCAACAGAACCTCTGTAAAATCATAAGTTGTCTTACCATTATTGTTCGTAACCAAAGAAGTTACGTAAACGTTGTTTACACTGACTGCAATATTTTGACCGGGCAAAGGTGTAAGCTTATTTGAATACTGATCCTTTTCGTCAACAATAAAGTCATTTTCTAGTTTTTTCTTCACCGTCTTCCAACTATTTTCTTTTTCAGTCCATATTTCGGCAGTCGCCCCCATCATACCTAGGGTCATTGCATCGAGAAATAAAGCGCCTGGCGTGCCTATTATGGCCCAAAATGGACTATCGGTTACGGTCGTGCCTTTGGTGTTTAAGTTAGTGCTCTGAATTTTCTCATATATCTTGATGGTTTTTGTTTGATAGATATCCTTATTACTAAGAATGATTTCATTTTGAGTAACCTTAAGCACAGGTTCATTTTTCATCCAAACTGGCTGGGATGTCTCTTGTTTTAAAAGCTTGCCTTTTACGTATTTGACATTTGACACCTTTGTCGTCGTGCAACCACTTGCCAATACAGTTATGAATAAACATATTAAAATTAAATTTCTCGTATTCATTTCAAGCACCTAGATATCAAAAAGTAAAATTGTAGTCGGTAGAATTGCAAAGTCTGGCAAAATGGGTAAGCGCACGCGCAAGCTTTCTCGATTTTTTAATGTTTATGTCATTATTTCGGCCTTCATAAGCTCTGATGTCTGTTACAGTAAAATCATAAAAAGACACGGGAGACCATTTCCCAATGTTGTCTTTGCAAAAATTATTTTCTTTATTACACACTCTCTCCATCCCATAATCACCAGAATATCTATCTTTGAAACGGACTCTTACATATGCGTTGTTGGTATTTTTCTTGGCAAACACCTCAATTGGAAACAATACTCCGCTAAAATTCATAATAGTGCTTTTGTTATTTCTCAAGATTTGGAGTCTGCATTGGTCACTGTTGGCCGTTAGTTTGGTAGCTTCATCCCAAGCCACGACGTGCTGAGATATCCACTCTGCAATTTGCGACTTTGACGCTTTAGGAAGAGGAGCTGGAGCATCGCTTGTTTGCGCAGATATTGAATGCGCGGGAAAAAAGAAGAACAATAATAGGACAATTGTTTTTTTCATGACTTTCTCTCGTTAAAACATTGGTTTTACCAATATCTTTTCTGCGGTTTTAACCTAAATAATGAATCTGGGTTCGCAAGTATTAGATAAAATATTGTATCGGCAAAGAGTAATGAAAATGTATAGCCTAAGATAAATTAATTTGGACAATCAGTAAGAATCACCCATTTCAATTTCGCATCTATTAAACAATGGTATAGTATAAAAAAAGAAAAAAAACGTGAAAAATAAGTCATCATAAATACTCACAACGGCCAATGTATGCAACAATTAAAAAAGTCATGTTCTGACTTAGTTGAATCTGCTCGCAGTAAAATATGCGAAATCGACACTAAAACGCTCTTAAAAATGCATGGCAATTCCAACCTTATTATTGTCGATATAAGAGACGTAAGAGAGCGAAAAAAATTTGGCTTTATACCTGGAAGCTACCACGCCCCTAGAGGCATGATTGAGTTTTGGGTAGATCCTGAAAGTCCCTATCACAAAGATATTTTTGCCACACCCAATGCAGAATTTGTGTTTCACTGCGCGTCTGGTTGGCGTTCAGCACTGACTGTTGCGACTTTACAAGAAATGGGATTTAAGGCATCACATCTAAAAGACGGTTTTAACTCATGGAAGGCAGAGGGCGGTCCTACTGAAATTTAAACGCATATTATTTAAGTTTAAGTTTCTCAGCGTGATTATATAAGGTTTCAATTATCGAACTTAATTGCTCTTGCTGTTCTTCATTAAGGCAGGACAGTAACTGCTTTTCATAATCCAATGACATGGGCACAATTTGCTCGTAAACTTTATAACCCGCGTCAGACAGCGTTAATTCAGACCTCCTTTTATCTTCAACAGAAATGGTTCGAGTGATCAGTTTACGACTCAGCAATTTACTAATAGCCCGACTAATTAGCGACTTCTCGATTTGTGTTTTGATACTTACTTCGTCGGCACTTATGCCTGTGTATTCTCCTAACACAGCCATAATTCTCCATTCTGTGATAGATAAACCAAACTGATGATTATACGATTCTGCTATTAGCGAACTTACCTTATTGGACAATATAGACAGTCTATATGGCAAATATCTTTCTAAGGTCAATAGAGATTCCTCGGACATTTGGCTTGCCTTAGTTTTATCTTCCATAACTTTTCTCACTTCAGTTTACGTTCAATCAAAAACACTTACTTTTCGTATAAAAATACAGATGTACTTGACATTAGTTGTTAAAGCAACTAATTTAGTTGCAAATGCAACTAGTTTCGCGGGTTCATTCCCTAATGTCAATTAATTTATAGTGCGTTTATACACAGACTCTGTAACTTTATAAACGGCTTTTAGCAAAGAGGATTAACAGATGGCAGATTTATTCGAAAACCCAATGGGACTTGATGGGTTTGAATTTGTAGAATTCACCGCTCCCCAAAAAGGCATTTTAGAAACAGTCTTCACTGCAATGGGCTTTATACATGTTGCCAATCATAAATCAAAAGAAGTGGCGTTATGGCGACAAGGTGATATTAATTTCATAACGAATTACACCAAAAACAGCCCTGCCTATTATTATGCCCTTGAACACGGTCCGTCAGCATGTGGAATGGCGTTTCGTGTAAGAAATTCAAAAAAAGCATACGCATTAGCGCTAGAGAAAGGTGCTCAACCTATGGATATGCAGACGGGAGCCATGGAGCTTAAACTGCCTGCAATAAAGGGAATCGGCGGCGCTGCTTTGTACCTGATAGATAGGTATAAAGAAGGCGAAACCATTTATGACATTGATTTTGAATGGCTTGAAGGTGTCGATAAACACCCAGAAGGTTGCGGATTTCATACACTTGACCATCTTACGCATAATGTCTACAGAGGCCGCATGGGATACTGGGCCAATTTTTACGAAGACTTATTCAATTTCAGAGAAATCCGCTATTTCGATATCAAGGGCGAATATACCGGCTTGCTGTCCAAAGCAATGACAGCACCAGATGGAAAAATTAAGATCCCATTGAACGAAGAAGCTGGAGGCGGCGGCGGTGGCCAAATTGAAGAGTTCTTGATGCAGTATAATGGCGAAGGTATACAGCACATCGCCTTTGCATGTGACGACTTGCCCGCATGTTGGGATAAATTAAAAGCCAACGGTATGGAGTTTATGACTGCACCACCAGAAACTTACTATGAAATGCTTGAAGAACGTCTCCCCGGTCATGGAGAGCCGACCGACGAATTAAAATCTAGGGGGATTTTAGTAGACGGCACAACAGAAGGTGGCGAGCCTAGACTACTGTTACAAATTTTCTCTGCCCCTAAATTAGGTCCGGTATTTTTTGAATTTATTCAACGAAAAGAAGACCAAGGTTTTGGTGAGGGTAACTTTAAAGCGTTATTTGAATCCATTGAAAGAGATCAGCTTTCAAGAGGAGTAATTGGCAAGTCGAAAGATGAAAAGGAAGACGCATAATGTCATCTTCAAGTGTAAAATTGTCCCGTATTCACCACGTTGCTTATAGATGCAAGGATGCCAAAGAGACCGTTGAGTTTTACCAAAAGATGTTGAATATGGATTTTCAATTGGCAATTGCTGAAGACAAAGTGCCTTCCACTCAAGCGCCCGATCCGTATATGCATGTCTTTTTAGATGCGGGCAATGGAAATGTTTTGGCATTTTTTGAGCTGCCTAATTCGCCGGTTATGGGTAGAGATGGCAACACACCAGAATGGGTTCAACATATAGCTTTTGAAGTGGAGAGTGTAGACGTTCTACAAGAGGCAAAGAAACATCTAGAAGCAAACGACATCGATGTCCTTGGCCCAACCGATCATGGAATTTTTAAGTCGATTTACTTTTTCGACCCAAACGGGCATAGAATTGAATTAGCGGCTAATATCGGTACTCCTGAAATGATGTCTGAACTTAAGCGTGTAGCGCCTGACATGTTGGATGAATGGGCAAAAACAAAGAAAGCGCCAAATCATGCTGCGTGGCTACATACTGGGGAAGGATTTCCACCTAGCGAGAAATAAACACTTAATTTAATTTTTTAGAATCAAACAAAAAGGATTAAGCATGAAATTAGCAAGTCTAAAACAAGGCAGAGACGGGCAATTAGTAGTCGTAAATAATGCATTAGACAAAATGGCTAACGTTCATTTTATTGCTCCAACCTTGCAATATGCCCTAGATAATTGGGACCAAGTTGAAGATAAACTAAAGCAACGCTATCTGGCCTTGGAAAATGGAGAAATTGAGGGTGAAGATTTTAATCCAGAAGCACTCGATTCTCCCCTACCAAGAGCCTATCAATGGGCTGATGGCAGTGCCTATGTCAATCATGTTGAGCTTGTTAGAAAAGCGCGCGGAGCAGAGATGCCAGAATCATTTTGGACAGATCCATTAATGTACCAAGGTGGCTCGGACAGTTTCTTGGGACCTCTTGACGATATAGTGATGCCTCAAGATGAAGGCTTTGGCATAGACTTTGAAGCTGAAATAGCCGTTGTGACAGATGATGTACCAATGGGAGTCGATGCTGAACAGGCCGTTTCTTATATTCGCCTTGTGATGATTGTTAACGACGTATCACTTCGAGGTTTGATCCCTGGTGAATTAGCAAAAGGGTTTGGTTTCTTTCAATCAAAACCTTCTAGTGCGTTTAGCCCT
The DNA here is from genome assembly GCA_965660815.1 of Glaciecola sp. GTDB lineage: Bacteria > Pseudomonadota > Gammaproteobacteria > Enterobacterales > Alteromonadaceae > Glaciecola. The sequence continues at coordinate 85,109 of CBFIBG010000052.1, read as the reverse complement.
GTATGCGTTACACCAGACATACTTGGCGATAAATGGAAAGGCGGAAAACTGCACTTACCGCTTGTTTCCCACTATAACGGCGAAAAATTTGGCGAGCCAAATGGCGGTGTGGATATGACTTTTCATTTTGGTGAGTTAATCGCCCACGCTGCTAAGACACGTCCGCTTTGCGCTGGAACAATCATTGGCTCAGGAACAGTTTCTAATAAACTGGGCGATAAACCGGGCAAACCGATCAAAGAAGGTGGTGCAGGTTATAGTTGCATTGCTGAAGTGCGAATGATTGAAGCGATCCAAGATGGCAAACCAAGCACCAGTTTTATGAGTTTTGGGGATACCGTGAGCATTGAAATGTTCGATGAGAGCGGACAATCAATATTTGGAAAGATTTCGCAAAAAGTGGTAAAAACTTAAGTTAATTGTTTTTAGTTGTTGTCGAATAACTTGAGCGTTAGAACTTTCATTTAATTGAAAAATACACCTCTCTACCTAGGCTATTGCGCGGCCCAGTGCAATAGCCTCATTTATATTAATGACTAGGCGGTAACTAGTGTTCGCCGTCATTAGTAAAACTTGTCCACTCACCTTGTCGTGCGTCAACAAGCTCAATTTTTACGCTTTGACTTTGTTTCAATTACCGCTAAACTAAATCTGCTAACAAAATAATAACATTTTGATTACAAAGGCGCTGAATATGAAAACAATAAATACACTGTTTAGTAAAAGATTAAGCAATAAGATAAAGACAATAACAGACAAGACGCAATCACTTGTTCTGGCATTGATATTAACAGCCTTCTCATGCATGTCGTCGGCAGGTGTTATCTCAAGTATGTATGTATTCGGAGATTCGCTTTCAGATACGGGGGCTTTAAGTATATTATCACCTCAAAACTGCCCTCCTGACCCTTATTTCGACTGTCGTTTTTCAAACGGTCCTGTTTGGGCTGAACTCGTAGCGGATGAATTAGGAGTATCGGCAGAAACAGCTTACTCTGGTGGAACAAACTGGGCGATAGGTGGGCAAAGAACCGATCAAGTAAAAAACGGTCAGGTTGCTACATTTTTAACGTTGAATGGCAATTCGGTTGACTCTGATGCACTGTATGTTATTTGGGCAGGAGCAAATGATAACTTTCAGAATCAACCTGAAGGAACCTATACCCCTTTTGCCGCAGTCGATAATATTATTGATAGTGTCAATAACCTTGCTGCTGCTGGTGCGGTTGATTTTTTAATTCCGAACGTCCCTATTGCTGATGCATGGACGCTAACCTTCAACGCAGTTTTGGCCAATGCGCTTGATAATATAATGGGATTGAATATTGTCCAGTTTGATGCCTTCTCTACTTTTTTAGACATTACATTAAACCCTAATGATTACGGTTTTACTAATATTGATACTCCATGTTTTGATGGAATGTCAGTGTGCAATAATCCAGACGAATATTTGCTTTGGGATGCGGTTCACCCTACTGCGGCAGGTCATCAAGTGATTGCTCATGCTGCAGTTGATGCCATGCAGGTTTCATCTCCTTCGGTTATTTTCATGCTTATATTTTATTCAATTATGTTGGTTGTATATAAACGCATTAAGTAACGTTTGTAAATTCACGGTGAACACGGATGTTCACAATATACTTGTAATGCAAACTTATTAGAAACATAAAATATCCTAGTCGAGCAAAGTCCCTCTAATACTGCTCGCAAAACCATTCGTAATCTTTTTTAACCCCAAGTGCATAGTCCATTGAAATATCGATTAATTCCTGCCTATGTTGATTAATTGCGGCTAGATTAGATTGTTCAAAATTCAATGAGCTTTTGTCCCCCCGGCAATGCGCTCTTGCTAGTGCCTGTCCGCAAGCTCCCGCATAAAATGCGAAACCACCCTGCTCTGTATTAATTTTTCCTAATGTAATATGGTGAGGATCGATACCCACTTTTGCGTGATGTCTGGAACGTATCAACCAATGGGCTTCTTCAAAATAAGAATCGTCAAGACAATAATCTTGTTTTCTCAACATTCTGCGCTGACATTTAACGGTTAAATGTGCTGGATTTAAATGATTCTGGTGATGTAAATCAGAGAAGTAGTAGAGTGGTGCAGCGGTGCGCTGTTGCTTGACTTCAACCACGTGGCAAGACGGGATTAAACACGTATCTTTAATGTTTTTCGGCCCAACCAACAAGTAGTATCTGTCCATATTCACAGACCCAGTACCAGAATTAACCCGCTTAACAATGTCCAAGATATGGTCATAAAAATAGGCTTGGAAATGATGGATTAATTGCTCGGTGTTTATTCCGTCTCGAGTGAATTTATCTTCTTTCTTTACGAACTTTAATGGAAAAGTCGTTAAGTCGACTGCTTTGGCAAGTGAGCTTTTAGTTAAAAACAGCTCACCACCAAGAGCAATAGACTTGGCCTTTTTATAGCGCTTTACTAATGGAGAGGGCGTCGCGAAATCTCCAAACGTCGTATCTAAGAAGTTAGGCTGAGTAGGCTTTCTGATCAGCCCTTGATCTAGTATTAAGAGATAATTGTCCAAAAAAGCATTTATGGCTTGCTCGAGTTGTTTGTCGCACACGGCTCGCTTATTGGAAAAGTCTTTGTCTTCAGAATAACGAGCGCTGGCTAGTCCTTGCCCGTGATCGGCCGCCAAACTCAAACTAGTTAAATAGCGTACTATGTCCCAATAAGCATAGCCAATACAGGCATCATCAAAATCATTTAACGAGAACACCACCTCGTCACCATGGCTGCCCTCTTCTGTAAAAAATCCAAAGTTGGATGTATGACAATCGCCCATTACAGTAGTAAGAGGCGTATCTAAGAAGCCTTCAGGCATTTTCAGGTTACCCACTGAAAGATCAGCATAAAAGAGCTGAGCGGAGCCTCTGTAGAAGACAAAAGGACTTGTGCGCATCTTATTATACTTCTTGGAATCTTCTCCCGCATAAGCATGGTCAATTAGATACAACTGCTGGTTAATAAAATCAGCTCTACAAGACATTATTCTTACCCCTTTGAATGTTTACCATTAAGGATAGATTAAATTTTGATATCGCTTCAACTTTTATGTGCAGTGTTTGCTCTGGATTATACTTCTAGTAAAACAAAGATTCCTTTTGAGGGACACCGTAAAACAGCTTCTGCACGACCCGATTAGAGTTCCGCTCAATTGAACTGCTAGCGCCCACGCCTAAAAACATCGCGCTGTACATTTTGTTAAGCTGCTTTTTTATTTAATTTTTCAGTTATGTCTTCGACTGCATAATCTCTTTCTCGCACTTCTAATGCCCAGTCTACGAGTTTCAGGTTACCTGATTCATCCTCAATTAACGCAGAGCAATTCTCTATCCAATCGCCGTCATTAATATATCGTACGCCACCTAATAAATCGTCTTCAGGGTGATGGATATGACCACATATTATACCGTCTAAACGTTTTTTATCTGCATAGTCACAACACGCTACCTTATAACGATATATGGCCTTATTAGCGCCATTAATTCGGGTTTTTATGTAACCAGCTAATGACCAGTATTGTCCTTTGCGAAGTTTTTGGTATTTGCTATGCAAGCGATTAGCCCAGAGAAGTGCATCATAAGCTTTGTCTCCAATCCAAGAATGAAATTTCCCTAAGGTTACCTCTCCATCAAACTGATCTCCGTGAAGAACAACAAATTGCTCGTTCTTTTTGGTGACGTGAATCACTTCTCGTTGAATGCTGATATTACCGATATCTACGCCTGAGTATTTCTGAATTGGCTCGTCGTGGTTACCCGGCAAATAAATCACCTCAGTACCATTTTGACTAAGACGAATGAAAGTGTGTAATATCTCGTTGTGTAATGCGGGCCAATGAAACTGTTTGGTCATTTGCCACATATCTACTATATCGCCAACAAGATAAAGTTTATCGCATTTGTTGTACTTCAAAAAATCAAGTAAATGCTCGGCTTTACAATCCTTATTACCTAAATGAATATCAGAAAGAAATATGGCTGAATGATGTTTTACTGTTTTTACAGGTAATTTTGGATTAAACATAGCGACTCTCAAGTAGTTAACTTGGAAAGCGATTATCGAAATCCTTGTTTAAGGAACTATGACAGTCTTATTAACTTAAGATGACAATTCAAGCTAAGTTTCATCTGTTGTCCGTTTGTTAGGTCCAAGCACTATGGGAAGATCTCAACTCAGTCAATTAAATGTAATTGCTTATTAGTAGTAGAAATTGTGGTTAGATGCTGTTTTGAAATTAACGTCCAATTTTTTGAGTGCCTCTGGCATTCGTTGCACCTGCAACACTATAGCGCTTTTTTAGTCGGTAAAACCACGTTGGCAAAAATTAAACCCGCTACCAGTGACATGAAAATTACAAAGGTTTCTTGACCTATATGTTCTGCCTGAACGAAATCTTGTCCAGAAACAAACGAGTTTAAGCCAATGTAAGTTTTTGACCCAGGTACCAGTACAATAAGGCCTTGCATTAAAACGATTGTCGCAGGAGCTTTAGCAACACGAGTAAATAGATTAGCAAAGACACCCACCAAAAATGCGCCAACAAATGTGCCTAACCCAAACTCTAAATATTTAGATGCCCAATAAGTAGAAAAATATCCTATGAAACCGCATGCAATGGCATACGGAGCATGTTTCAGTCGAATATTGAAAATAGGGACAAGCGCGGAGCACAGTATCAAAACGGCAACAAACAAGGACCATTCGGGTAGTCTAATCACAGGATTGTGTTCCACTTCACTGAACAATACAAACCCTAAAGAAATACCCAGAAAAGCGCCAAAATATAGTTTAAACAATTGCATGATCGCGTCCATGACTCGAGCGGTGCCGCTTACTACATGCCTTGAAGATAATTCTGCTAGTCCAATCGCCAATGCCAATCCGGGTATAAACACAATGATTGACGATAGAACTACCAAACGAATATTGATCCCAGGCTCTAGGTAATGCGCGATGGCACAGGCCAATAGCCCAGATACAAGCGCCACTGTAGGCTCTAGCATATAAGAGACACGCTTAGAGTGCTGAGACCAAAATACGAATAAGTACATCACCAACCCAATTGCGCCTGAAGCGAGCGCGTCGAGTAAAGACGCCCCCATTAATACAGAGAAAGCACCGGTTGATGTGCTAAACGCCAACATCATTCCAAAAGGATGAAGAAATTTTATTTTAGACTCAATTTCGTCTAATTGTTCATTTGCTTGTGATAGATTTAAATCGCCTGCAATCAGCAAACTCACTAGCTCATCAGTTCGCGAAAGCGAACCAAGATCTAGGTCACCAGGTTGAACTCGCGCTACATGGGTATATTCTTCCTCGTGTTTGTCTGACCAAATAACCGAGGTTAATGAAGTGGGAGTGGAAATAAAGCTAGCATTCACGTTTAAGTGACTTGCGACCTCAATTAACTGAGCTTCAATTCTAAAAGCCGGTGTTCCATATTTGTGCAGCATTTTACCAAGCTTGACAATAAAGCGGCGGATTTGAATAAACTCTGTTTTCTCCACTTTTATCCTCTATAAATTAAAGTGTTAGTGTAAATGTAAATCATAACAGCTTAGTCTATTTAAAAACCAAATGTTTGAAGACATATTTTGAAATCATGTTTTCATTTTAGATTAAGATGCAAAGAAGAATAGAGTTTCAAGGTCTATCAAGTTAGAGAAAGGACAACCCGTATACCTAATAATGCCTCCATGATAAAAAACATTCGGCTATTCTCATTTTAGTTGTTAATATTTAACAAATAAGTAACGTTTCGAATAAGAACTTTATTTCCAATTCGAAAACCCAACTATTTTGACGCATTAGCGACAAGATCAATGAGAAAATTTCTATGTCATACAACTTCCCAATGAATTTTCAAGATGAGCAACTCGGGTACTCTCGTTACCGATTTTGGCTCTGGCAACTGGGTTTTTGGTTGTTCATGTGCGTAGTGGGATTCTTTACACTCATACTTTGGTACGCTGAAGCAAATGCAGCTACCGTTGGTCATGTATTAATGCAGGCTGTTGTAGGACTTATTTGCTCTCTCTTTCTACACTATGTCTTTGGTAAACTAGATCACATCAAACTGACTTCTCGTTTTGTTTTTGGACTTTTTTTAGTACTGGCCTGCGCGTTTATATGGACTATATCTCATATGCACATTTTCGTGCTGTTTACCGGATTTGAAGATGTATGGGACGAATTCGGTGGCTGGTATTTTAGTGGCATTTTTATTTTCCTTTGCTGGACAGGCTTATTTCATTGGATTCGATACTATGATCTTCTGCAATTTGAACATCGGATCATGTTAAAAGCTGAAGCAACCTCACGAGAAGAGCACGTTAAGAGGCTGCAGGCTCAAAGTGAAGCGAGGGATGCCAAATTGAAAATGCTTAGATATCAATTAAATCCTCATTTCTTGTGTAATACTTTAAATGCAATTAATTCACTGATTGAAATTGAAGAATCTAAGAAAGCACAAGATATGACCGTACAATTAAGCGAATTCCTGCGCTACTCGTTAGACAATGATCCTGACACAAAAATCCCTCTTATCGATGAGTTAGAAGCGTTAAACCTGTATCTAGAAATCGAAAAAACGCGCTTTGGCGATCGACTTAAAGTCGTGGTAGATATAAGCCATGAAGCCGAATCGGCCCTGGTGCCAAGTTTACTTTTACAGCCAATTATTGAAAACTCAATGAAACATGCTATTGCTCAAAGTATAGACGGCGGCAGCATCACCATAAAAGCTTCAGTTAAAGCAAACAATTTAAACCTTTCGCTCCAAGACAGTGGAAATGGAGAATTGCAAAAAGCCATCTTAAGTGAAATGCTTCAAGTGGATTCAAAAGGAAAAGGCGTAGGTCTAAAAAACACTAACCAAAGATTAAAAGCACTTTATCAAGATTGCTATAGTATAGAGACTGAATTTAAAGAAAACGGGGGACTTTCCACCCATATCGTTATTCCACTAGAAAAAGAATGAAGGTAAATTTGTGACGGACAAGATCAGGACACTCATAGTTGATGACGAACCTCTTGCATTAAAATTACTTTATGCAAAGTTATCCAAACTAGATAATATTGAAGTTATCGATGAATGCAAAAATGGCCAAGAAGCGGTTGAAAAAGTAATGGAATTACAGCCCGATTTGTTGTTTTTAGATATCCAAATGCCTGGAATGAGCGGACTTGAGGTGATACAAACGATACAGAGCGATTTAATGCCAATCGTCGTATTCGCAACCGCATACGAGCAGTATGCAATTGATGCATTTAATGCCAATGCAGTTGACTACATATTAAAGCCAATAGATGACGAAAGAATAAAAAGGGCCGTTGAAAGAGCTTCACAACGATTGAGTTTAAATACGCAACAAGACAATAAACAAGCTTTACTAAACGCAACTGAAGAAATTAAAAATAAGACACCTTATGCCGAGGGAGCATCAGAATCATCCGAATCTATCGAGCAAGATAAAGCAGCGGAAAAACCTAACTCTTATTCGAAGATAGTAGTGAAAGATAGAGACGAGATCCACATACTTGAGCAAGATCAAATACAGTGGATAGACGCAGCGGGCGATTATGCTTGCATCCACTCTAATGGAGAAACTCACATAAAACGCATTACACTTAAAGAACTGCTAGAAGAATTAGATCCCGATATGTTCAAGCGCGTTCATCGCTCCACTATAGTGAACTTAAACTCAATTACCAAAGTTTTACCTAGAACGAAAGGCGAGTTTTTCCTTCAATTAGGTGAGCACGAAAAAATAAAAGTAAGCAGAAATTACAAAGAAATTATCAAGGACTTTTTAGCAAATTAATAAAGAAAATATATCACTTGATAAACTTAACCGATTGAATTTCGAAAAATTACTACCAAGTCAGGTTCTCAGCTATTAGTCTAGTCTTTTTAGGTTTACAGATTCATACTTTATTAAAAATAATAGTAACGCTACCATATACAAAAACAGGGAAATTTAAATATGGCTAAAATGACGCTTCAAGAGCAAATGCTCAAAGCTGGATTAGTAAATAAGAAAAAGTTAAACAAGGTAAAGAAAGGGTCAAAGAAATCCAGAGACTTGGCCAAAGAAGTAAAAGCATCGGTAGAGGCGAATAAGCAAGCTCAAGTCGAAAAGGCAAAAGCCCTTAATGAGCAACAAAACCAACAAATAAAAGAAAAAGAAATTAAAGCCCAAATCAAACAACTGATCAGTTTGAATAAGCAACCAACTGGGAAGTCAGATATCAAGTATAATTTCACTCACGGGTCTGTGATAAAGCATTTATATGTATCAGAGCTTCAACGCAATCAACTTTTAGATGGACATTTAGCGGTAGTATTAGACGTTGAACTAAAACCCCAAGAGTATTGTATTATCCCAACGAGCGTTGCAAATAAGATAGCTCAAAGAGATGAATCTTATATAATTAATATAAAGGAGCCTGAGGATCCTAAATCCGTAGAGGATGATCCTTACGCAGACTTCGCAGTTCCAGACGACCTTATGTGGTAATTATGAGGTTAGTCAGAGTATTATGAAAGACCCCATCGACCTACTTGATAAAATACGTATTCTTGTAGTAGACGATATGGAGGCAATACTCACTCTTGTGAGGGTTTCATTAAGAAATATGGGTGTTAAAAACGTTGAAATTGCGTTCGACGGCGAATCTGCTTGGAAAATATTGGAAAAAAAGCCGATAGATTTGATAATTTGTGATTGGGAGATGCCCAAGATGAATGGGTTAGAATTACTGACGAGAATTAAAGAATCTACTCAACTTAAAGATATTCCTATGTTGTTATTGACGGCTACGACCGAAAAAAGCCTCGGTATGAAGGCACTAGACGCTGGTGTTTCTGACTACTTATCCAAACCGTTTCGACCTAGCGATCTTGAGTCTAGGGTGACAAAAATGCTCAAGCAAATGAAAAAAGCCAAGCCATGAATTATTTTTGGTCTTGTCCAAACTGCAAGCTCCCTCTATCCCCTACCTCTGATGTTGACCAGCTAACAATAAGCCGAAACGACTTACCAGCAGAGCCCCACCTAGTGAGCACATGGCAATGCGAGAATCGTCACTGTTTTGATGTTGCAAAAGAAGGTTACGTAAATCTTCTTTTAGCGAATCAAAAAAATAGCAAAGAACCGGGCGATAGCAAAGAGATGATTGCTGCAAGGATAGCTTTTTTGAATGAGGGTCACTTTAGACCATTACTAAACAGTCTTACCGACTTGTTATTTCATTTTGTACCCTATGAGCAAATAGAGGATACGATGAAAATTCTGGATATAGGCTGCGGTGAAGGCTATTACCTTGCTAATCTGACGTCTGAGCTCAATAAAAAAGGGGGAAAACTCCAAACGTTGGGCGTAGACATATCTAAATACGCAATTGCAAAAGCCAGTAAAAGAATGCAAGTAAAGCACAATTTCAGCCATCAGTTTGCTGTGGCCAGCTGCTATAATTTGCCGATCATTTCGGACTCAGTAGATATATGCCTTCAGATATTTGCCCCTAGCAGCGAATCAGAAGTGACTAATGTGGTTAAGCAAGGCGGTTTATGGATCAAAGTAGAACCCGCTGCTAAACATCTATATGAATTAAAATCACTTCTATATGACGTTCCCGAAGAGCATATCGTGTCGACGAAAAATTATGATAATTGGGAAATAACGAAACAGACTAACCTTGAATTTAATATGTCTTTAGACAGTATAAAAAGCAGACGTAACCTTCTGTGTATGACTCCTTTTAAATGGAAGTTGTCACATGAAAAGCACGATGATTTGATGAAGGACCTTACCAGCGTGACCGCAAATTTTTGCATTACGGTGTTAAAGAAGAAATGAATGGATGGTCATAGTACAAAATGCTCAATGGCTTTTGTTTCAATCTTTTATGCATTATCCCATCGAATATTTTAACTTTGACTCAAGTAGCTCTATCACTGTTCTAAAAAGGCTCGGATAACTTCTTTATATTTTCGACTAACTTTCACCTTTTGGTATTTACCCAGTAACAGAAAATATTCGCCCTTTGTAAGAGGAATCACTTTATCTACGTAATTTAAATTGACTATGGTGGAACGATGAACCCTCTTAAATATCTCAGAGCTAAGTTCTTCCTCCATTTCTTTTAGGGTGGATCGTTTTACGTGAGTATCGCCATTTGCATGAACGCAGACATAATCTCCAGCTGCATCAATCCACTCTATGTCAGACTGATTTAAAAGATGAATTTCATCACGATCTTTAATGACTACACGTTTGTTATCTATCTCGTCATAATTTGGAGTTGGAAAAAAATCGCCATTCACGACACTCTTTTCAGTAAAATTAATAACATTGTTCCTTTGCTTTTCCATAAATGTTATCGCACTTACGACATCCCCTTTCTGATTCTCTCGAAAACCTTTCATATTGACATAACGAGTGAGCGCACGATCAATGGCAACTGTTAAACGACTGGTCTGTATTGGTTTTAAGATATAATCCACTGCATTTGCATCGAAGGCATTGAGCGCATATTTTTCATAAGCCGTTGCAAAAATGACTAAAGGCATAGTATCTGATTGAAGTTTCTTCACCACCTCTAGCCCGGTACATCCGGGCATCTGTATGTCTAAAAAAAGCAAGTCTGGATCAAACTCGTATACGGCGTTAATGACTTCATGGCCATTCTTACAAACGGCTACGATTTCTATTTGAGGATGATTGGACAACTTGGTAACCAAGTATTGGGCTGCCAGTGGCTCATCATCGGCAACGATTGTTCGAAGAACCCGCATCATTTTAACCTTCTATTGACTGATGTTTATCAGTTCATACTTTGCATTACAAAACTCATTCAGATCGTACTTTTATACTTCAAATCAACTTAATAAATCATGAAGCTTTGACTCAAATTACGCATAACTTAGCTTTTTAAATTCATTCAAAAACAATAGCTTCTCAGTGGCAAAACTCTACCCATGGTTACTATGATTAATAGTATAATACTTAATCAGATATATACCATTTATTAACATTTTTTATACTTTCCAATAACCAACCCTGATCATATTGCATACGTATGCAAAACACAAGCTGGACATCTCAATCCTAATTATCGCGCCTGTCAACCAACTTATCTTATTTTCGTTGTCGTAAGCATATTTGTGTACAAAATAAAGAATTGTTAATTTTTGTTTAAAAAACAGTTTCGTTTGAGAGCACATCAATGCCAGTAAAGCACGTAAAATTTATTATTATTTTTTTAACGGTTTTTCTGTTGTCTTGCAAAGCTGAAAGTACTCGGACTTTTAAAGAAGACAATTTGCAAAACACGGTCGGACCAATCAAAGTTGAAATTGTCGAAACGCCCACCGGCTACCAGTTGCTAAGAGGTGGAGAGCCATATCAGGTTAAAGGTGCTGGCTTAAATACAACGGATTTAGAGCAGATAAGAACGTATGGTGGTAACAGTGTTAGAACATGGGCAGTAGACGACCATGTAGAGCCAGCGCAGCAACTTCTCGACAGAGCATATGAGCTTGGAATGACCGTCTCACTATGTTTAGAATTTGCACGGGAGCGCCACGGATTTGATTATAACGACCCAGAAGCTGTCGCCAAACAATTGGCTGAAAATCGTGAGCGAGTTTTAAAATATAAAGATCATCCCGCCTTGTTAACATGGATAATTGGTAACGAGGTTAATTTTGACTATAGCAACTCCAGAGTATTTGATGCAGTCAATGAAACTGCGTTAATGATTAACGAACTCGATCCATACCACCCAACTACTACAGCGCTTGCTGGCTACGATAGAAGAGCAGTGAATGATATTAAACAGCGGGCACCCGCGTTAGATTTCATTAGTTTTCAAATGTATGCAGACGTTGTGAACTTGCCTAAGTACATCAAAGAGGACAATTTTACAGGTCCTTACTTCGTAACAGAATGGGGGTCGGTGGGCCATTGGGAAGTATTTGAAACGAAGTGGGGGGCACCGGTAGAGAATACCAGTACAGAAAAAGCAGAGAACTACATTAAAAGTTATGAAGAAGTACTTGAACCCTACGCCGATACAGCAATTGGCAATTATGTATTTCTATGGGGTCAGAAACAGGAAAAAACATCTACGTGGTATGGCATGTTTTTAGATTCTGGTGAGCGTACAGAAGTGGTTGATATAATGCAATATATATGGACTGGAGAGTACCCGACCAATCGCACACCTTCTATCTCGCCCATTAAAATTAATGGCAGAAGTGCGTTTGACAATCTATCTTTATTCGCTAGCGACAAGTATAACGCTAAAGTAAGTGTCAACGATCCTGAGAGCGATAAAATTAGTTATAAATGGGAAATAAGAAATGAAACCACTTCGCAAAATGTGGGCGGTGACAAAGAGTACGTGCCAAAAGTAGTGCCCGTTGAGAAATCTGAATTTTCAAGCGAAATAGAATTCTATGCCCCCGAGGAAGAAGGGGCGTATCGTTTATACGTGTTCGCATATGACGGACAAGGTAATGCAGCTCATGCAAATTTCCCGTTTTATGTAAAACCAGCTATTAACTAACCAACTACTGCCGCTGTATATTAGAGGCATGATTCAACTCGTTAACGCTGAAAATGGATGCTAAATTAGAAAGGTCTGAAAGTTTATTATCTTTCAGACCCATATTGGCCGGGTCTTATAGCAGCTTTTCAACCACCGCCTTTGCTGTTCTGTCTTCTTTATAAATTCCCCAATGCTTTTCCGGCTCAAGAGGATCGCATGACCCCTTCCATGCTTCATCGAACGCCTCGAACAAAAATACAACCTTGTTCTCTTGTTGACTCCATTGCATCAATTCGACACAGTATTTAGTCTGCCAATCTTCGTTTGCAAACTCCGCTGGAAAGCCTTGTCCATTAGCATTTGATGTCCAGCCTGCCTCTGTAATAATCACTTGTTTATCGGCAAACCTATTCGCGACGCTGGCATAATTTTGCTTTGTGTATTCCATTGCTTGATCCACGGATACTGACTCCCATACGGGATAAGAGTGGAGCGATATGAAATCGACCACGGAAGCTAATTGGTCTAGTTGACCGTTTGCCCATGGCACATAATTTTCACAAAATGTCACTGGACATGCATTTAAAGTCTTCAAATGCTCAGCGAAAAAAACAAGTCTTTGGGTACTGACTTTGTGGTCTGTCCAATCAACACTGGCTTCATTTCCTACTGAGACCCCACAAAGTTGGTTAGGGTAATGTCTTAGCAAATATACGGCCCTTTGAAGTTCTTCATCGTTGCTTTTAACGTTATCTGCAAGGTGTTCATCACTAAAATAAGCACCCCAAGGACAATTAGGATTAGACTGCTCTGCAGCAAGATCCATCCCTAGCAAAACTTTAAAAGGAAGTCGCTCACGCTTCACCACCTCAAGAACAAGCTGAGCATGAGGGCCGCTGTCATACAGCCGCAAGTAATGCCATCTGTCTTTTAGAATCAGCAAGTCTTCTAAAATTTGAGAGTAAGAAGGGTAAATTTTTAAACCCGGACTTTGCCCAGGTCTATAGCCCGAATAGCATATTGCGTTTTGACACGCTAACACACCGTTTGAATGTTCTTTAGTTACAGACATATGAAACTCCTATGCTGTTTTTACATGTATACTCGGTCAAACTACCCAAGTATGACTTCATCTTTGTTAAGCTAGCCGATTGACCCGGTTATGTTAACTCTTTGTTCACTATTACCAGAATTTTGGACTGCCGCTTTTATCCCATAATCCCCAGTAAGCCCCTACATCACCTTCATCTGATACTTTCCAATCTTCGTCAAAGGATGAAAAGTAAAACAAAGGAATGCTCATGCTTTCTGTCCAGGTAGAGGTTTGCAAAAAGTAACGTTTCGCATTGTCGTCGTTAGGCACAGCGGCTCCAAATGCAGTCCCTTGGTTAGGCCAACCTGTTTCACTAATAAGCACTGGCTTGCCTTTAGCTGCATTGACGGCCCTATAATACATGTCACGCATATAAACGTGAGCATGTTCAATTCCAATACCTTCCCAGAAGGGATAACAATTAGCCATTATTACATCACAAGCATCCGCAACTTTGGGGAAGTTTTCGAATAAATAGTATGCGTCTACATAACCTACTGGCACGCCAGCTTCTTTTTTTGCATAAAGAATATAGTCAACCAGTTGATCGTCTGTTAATTCTTCTCTTAGCAACACTTCATTACCAACGGCCAGTAAATCAATGACGCCTGCTTTGGCCATGCTAATAGCGGCTTCAATTTCAAGCTGGTTCGTTTCTTCATCTTCGTCCAGCCAAGCCCCTACCAGAGTTTTAAAGCCCATTCGTTTCGCAACTGCAGGTATCAGCTCATTACCATCTGAACAAGAAAAACTTCGGATCCATGTAACATGGGGTTTTAGTATGCTAAGTCTCGCTTCTATCTGCTCTTCAGTAATTTCATCGCCTGGCGCTTGTCCCTCGGTATAAGGGCTAAAACAAATACCATGGATTTTGTCATCCAATAAGGCCTTGATGTGTTCGCTTTTATCTCTTTGTTCAGAATAAATACGATTTTGCGCCATTTGTAAGTATTTATTATTTAATTTCGACATTGTCTTTATCCCTAAACATTAACTGAACATAATAAATTTCTTGGCACATTAACGCTTATCTGCGCAATGTTGCCGTTGCGAGCAAACATATCAGCGCTCAATTCAGCGCTTAATTTTGCCTGTTCTAAAACTTGTGAGCTGCCATCATGCTTTTTCACGGTAGCGGTCAGATTTTCTTCATCTGATAAGTGATACACAATTGGGACTTGGCACCAAGTAAAGCCCAAACTCTGTGATTCAAGCGCCAGTTCTTGCCAAGTCTCAGATACATCTAAAAACTTAAACGTTGCTGGTTCGGTAGTAAACTCTTGAGGCCGCAATAAAAAAGGATCAAAGCTTACGATCCCACCTTGTACCAGGCAACCGAGCTCCCCAAACCGAGCGATCACCTCTTCTTTCACTTGACCGGTCATACCAGGTTGTTGAGCTCCGGCATGCTTAGGTGTATGAGAATATGGATCGGTTGGGAACGCTCCGTAATTCTCAGGTGTCTTATTAAAACCAATCCCTCTTCTGACTCGATAATAGAATTCGTTTAGTTCGTGAGACTCATTAACTTTGTGATCATTAGCCGCAATACACACCTCTTGTACTGCTAGCAGTAACTTCGCTACCATGTGCCAGTAGACGCATCCAAGCCCTTCAAATCCAAACATGCCACCGCTTCGTCCGGTAAACTCACTGTGATTGAAGGTTTGTTCATGCAATTCTAGTATTGATTCCAGAGCCGAATCATTTGCTAGCTCAGGATAATCTACAGATAAAGCAGAATACATTTGTTTAATGACACCAGAGTTTATAATGTCTGCGTTAAACCTATATGTTTCATTATTTTCTTTTTGAATTAAGCGAGTATCTTTATGCGAGACCATTTTTGTAAGTAAAGGAACTTTTTCCACATCAGAGGCTGCCAACAGGTTCTTTTGCATAAACGTAACTTGCTCGCGATCTGGATACAGCATGAAGGTATCAATGTCTTCGCGATAGATATCACTTTCAAACAAAGATTTTAGAACCTTTAGGCTTTGCGAAGCATCTAAAGCTCCAGAACTTAAAGCCGCTACTTGTCCCTCTAGCATCTTATATAAGTGCCCAACGTTTGCTTCGTCACCTTTAAGAGTGAGAATATTGTAGGCGTGATATAATCCTCGGTCGTCTGTATTGTGACTAATACTGTGCTTAATAAGTGATTGTGATCCTGACAATAACAATTCAATATCGTCTAAGCTTAATTGAGACTGTCCAAATTTACCTGTGTGAGAATATATCGCACTTCTATACTCACTTGCTGCACGTCCTACTTTATCTAGTAAAGATTTTCTCTGAGTTGCGGTGGCAGGCGCCTCGGTTAACTCACTAGCAAGCCCGTTTATGTGCTGACTAATTTTTTGCAAGAATTCGGCAACTTCAGAAGTAATTTCAAAGCTTATATGCGCATCCTGCTGGCGCAATTCTTGAAGGATCGCATTGAAAAAATGGATATATCTATGCATGTAATACAAGGTGACCATAGACAATCCTTGGCCCACTAATGCATTGTTAGCATCGTTCCATTCTGGGCGTTGGGTATTGAGCCATATCCCACCGTCTACCACCAAGTTACTTAATTTAGCCAGCAGTGGCACAAGTAATTTTTCAATGAGATTAACTTGATACACTTCATCATTGTCTTGCAAGATAAGCTTTCCATCCGCCCCTAAACTCCTCACCTTTTGATCGATAAGTTCAGCCAAATGCTCATCAAAATCCACTGTTGCCTTAGGATCCGCGCATAAGTCTTCGTAGCTTTTAATTCGATAGGGCACGTTGGCGTAACTATAAATGCGCTCTTGTAACATTGACTTTAACGCTGATGGGTAAAACTTATTAGAGACCTCTAAAAGTTTAAGCAGATAAATAATTTGGTGATCACCCCAGTATCCAATATAGCTCCAAGGATCGTCTGGCTCTTCCACTTCCCAGTCAATGCCCTGTTTTGTGATCCTGTATGGGTTATACCCATCCATAGTGGATGCATTTACAAATTTTGCAATCATAGATGGTGTGAATGCTGGAAAACTCAGTGCCAGTGCTTCCCAATTTTGGAAAATATCTCGCCAGTTACCTTGATAAGACAACAGTGGTTTGCCCATGGCATCCTTGAGCTCAATGGCAAACTGATTCCAAGGCCTTGATGGGTCACCGTGCCTTCTACCAAAAGTGATTGGAAGGTATTCGTTTAACAACCTTGTAAATTGTGGCTCATTTAACTCTTTTGCCAGTACTTTCAACTCGTCTAGTGTGCAAAACTTTTCTAAAGATGAAATTTTGTTGCCGATCCGCTCATATAACGGCTTGTTGAAATGAGCTACAGTTTTCGCTAAGTCGCTCGATAAAATGTGGTATTGATTTGCAAATATACCGCCACGAAGAACATTAAACAGCGTATTGGCGTAATGATGCACAGCCACATTCTTTTCATTAGTTACTTGAAATCCGTCGCTTGACGCCATTATCCTAGATAATTTATCACTGCCTAAGGCAACCGATTGTTCGATTGCATCGACAACCGCTTGCTGATCTTTAAGCTTAGCGGCCAAATTGGAAATTTGGATTTGGTCTAACTCTAAGTCTGTGACTATTAGCCAATCTTTCGATTCATTTTTCGATAGACTAAGGGAAGCGTTTACTAAAAAACAACCTCTTACACCGCGCGTATAATTGCGGTCACTCACTGGTTTATTTTGCTTAAAGTCGTCAATGGCATGTTTGCTCAAAGCTATGTTTGAGTCTTCTAAACCAAGCAAAAACGCCGTGTTTGCACGCAGAGCTTCAGCAGGCTCAGCACGATCTGTAATAGCCGAATACAAACTAAATTTCGCTAGGCCAACCTTGGGATCAAGTTCTGTCCACTTATAGGCATCGACCAAATTAGAAGATACAGTTTGAGTAAACCTTGGTGTGCCTGCAGGCAAAACATTAACTAACCCATCAAGTATTTCAATTTCGGCGGGGGCTTCAGCTAAGTTGACCACCTTGGCATGCCTGCATATTCCGAATTCATCGGAAAACGACCACTGGTATTCAAACGCTAAGTTTAAGTCGTGATTACACTCCTCGAATACCAAAATATTGCCTAACGTATTTTTGTATATATTACGCGTGACTTTATATTTGCCATTCTGTTCATAATTAAACGGTTCCCAGTGCCATGCACTGCCGCTTTTTTTATCTTGACTTCTAATAAAGGTTCTTGGGCCTGACGAAAGCGCAGTATCATAAATTTTATCGACACAAGCATAAGAAAAAAGTGCGGTTTCAGGCGATACTCTTCCCGCTGTTATCCCTCCGTGAGAGCCAGCAAAGAGCCAATGGTCCTGATCTGAAACAAGACTAATAAAAAACTGAGGCATTTGATCCACATTTTTTATTACATAAAAATCTTCGTTATTGCGACGGATGAACTCTCCTGTCGCTCGTGTACTAATTGACATGTTCGAAGTGCCTTTTAATTTGAGCCTGTATTTATTTTTGTGGGCATTAGTTAAAACGCTATACATGTGGTCGTACTGAAATCTTTGTATTACCCATATATAAAAAGTTTAATAGCTCTGCAAAATACACTCGCATTTCGCAGGGTATAAAATCGCACAACATAAGTGAGACAGAAAACAAAACAACACAAACAAGATAGAATGGTCATTTGTTGCGACTAATGGAAGAAGTTTAGCGGAAAAATAAGTAAATGAGATGTAAACATTAACAAATTAATTGTTGGGCACCAACAATATATTGCACACGAGCGTTCATAATTTTATCCATCTCACCGCAATATAGCGCGGGTTATCGCATTTTACCCTTATTGCAGTTAACTGAATTAATGAACGGAGTTAGTATGGCTATTAACAATTTGTTCACGATGTTAAGCACGAGCAAAAAAATTAGGATTATTGGTTTTTTGTCCTAATCAGCAAAGATAACAACATTTATAAAAAAGAGTGCGTTAATCTGAAGTGACTTTCAGATCCCTGAGCCGGCATATAACTATGCCGGCTATTTTTTAAAAATACTTTGCCACCACGATAGTTCGGTACATTTAATCTCAAGATTTTGCAATAATCCAACCTTCTCATAGCTCTCTTTACAGCGGTAATCCGAAAACTCGACAGCAAGATAGTCCAGGATAAAATGTCGCAATTTATCGTCAAACGAACCATCGATAAAATCGGCATTGCTGACGTTAATTTGGATATCATCATTTCGGTAAGTTACTTTTACATTGTCTAAAAGTGCGCATCCAACTTGATAATAGCCTCTTATACATATTCCATTTTGGTAAGAATCATCATCGGGAAGTACGAGCAAGAAGTCAGGATCTTGTATGTAAGCGGAGTCAGACAATGACAATATATTTAGGCACGACTTCTCGGATTCATTCAACTGATAATTCTCAATAAACGTTGCCACCATGTTCTGTATACACCGAAGTTGCAACGAAAAGTGACCTGTATTAGGGATTTCAATGACAGTTCCATTCTTATAGTTAGCCTCTATTTTGAGTATATCGTCGGTTGGAATAACTGGGTCTAACTCACCAAACAACAAAAGAGTGGGAGAGTTCAATACGAAAGGTTGAGACTCTATTTTATCGGCATACTCGTATCGCAATAGACTTCTAATCCCATTTAGCGAAAGTGTTTTTGCTTTGTCTGCTTCTAGTAGTTCGTAATTCTTATTAATAAGTGATGTTACCTTTTGATTGACGACAGACATTTCTGGGTTTTCAGCCTGATAAATAATATGACACTCTTCAAGTAACTCTAATAGTTCCATTTTGGCCATTTTTTGGAACTTCGCAGGCAAGCTCTTAATGCCCTCATCAAATTTGGTTAAGTCAGCGAAAGGCAGGTCTTCATAACAAAGGGTTGAACTGTATAACAAATCGGAAAAGCTATTATCTAAGCTCAGTGACACCGTATTCTCTACGACAAGTGACAACACATCATATTCTTGAGTTTCAAGCTCTCCAATTATGATTGATGCGGCAATATCTGAATCTGGGTAATACATGATTTCAAATAGTATATTGATAAGATCTTCACCGTCGATAAAAACAGAGCGTGAAATACTCTTGTCAGTGCTCATTAGATTTGAATCATATGCAATATCTCTTCTTTGATAACTCGCTATGTGTGATTTATCGGCCTCAACTTTTAAAGTTGTTTTAGTAGGTATGACATCTTTAACATAATGATCAGCAAATTCTGGCCAAGTTATTTCAATATTTATGGGCTTGTCATTTAGCTTATCTATCCACTTCAATAATTTTTCCGAAAACGTGTCTTTGGCTTGCTGACCAAATCTTTGCGATATTTGTTTGAGCAATAAGTTAATTGCCCTAAAGGTCAAATCCGCTCTTTCACTTGTATGCATATTAGAAAATACTGGGCTGTCTAGCACAATTGAAGACGTTCTAGAAGGATACAATTGAGCATAGCGTTGTGCATACCGCGTAGAGTAAGAGACGCCTACTAGATGCATGCTTTGAATGTTTAGGCTCTTTCTAACAAACTCTGCATCTCGAGCAATCTGATAGCTGTTATAATTGGATAAATCAACGTCCAGTGCCCTAAGGTCTTTTATACACTGGGTAAATTCATGTAAAGATTCAGTTTTTACCTCTTGGGGCCTATTTAACCAATATTGAGCGATAGATTGCTTGTACTTTTCACATGAAATCTGAGGTTCAGCTAATCCAGTTCCTCTGACTTCGAGCAGATATAAATCTCGGCCTTGATCAGTAGAAAACCTTTTGTAGTAGTCATAAGCTAAAGGCAATTCTCCATTGCTAAACCCTGAGTCTCCGCCGGGGCCGCCTCCACCAAAATCAAAAACTGGAATATTAAGTAAACCTTCTGCTTGGGAATGTCTGTCCCGTAGCGGGGAAAATTTGACGACATGAAAGGCAATTATTCGGCTGGAAAAGTTATTGTGGTCTTCATGAACAAAGGCTTTTAAACAGGTTATATTGACGTCTTTAAGCGTATTTTGAAAGGGACAGGCAATTTCGATTAAGGCGGATCTTGAGCTACTTTTCGATTCATTAAATGCAAATACATGGGCAGAAAACAAACAAATGATAATCAGTAATGAAATAAAAAATGTCTTAGGCACAACCTTTGCCAATTTCGACCTATTCATTATAAATTGCATTATGACTCGACCCATCGTATCTGATTTCTAACTAATACTTATCGGCTGTATTAAGCAATTACGCCAAGTTTAAATAATTTGTACTCTCCCTCTTCCATTTTGTGCCAATTTTCATCATTAGTTAGAGGATGAGTTGCTATCACGGTTACTATATCATTTTGAGTAGTGTGCTCTTGGAAGTCGACCATTAGTTCAGTGTCAATCAGGCTGGCTTTAGCGAATGGCGCCTTGCGAGTGATCCAATGCAGATTATTAGTGCAGTAAGCCAGCAAATAATCGCCGTCTGTTAGCATCATATTATATACCCCCAGCTTCCTTAATGAATCACACAATACCGCTACATACTTAAATACTGCTTTCATGTTGGCTGGTTTTGCCCTTCCAAATTTTTCGAACACCTTGTCTAAAATCCAACAAAAAGCCAGTTCACTGTCGGTATTTCCGATCGGTACATGGTTTTTGATCTTAAGCTGCTTCTGGTAATTAGAAAGTTGGCCATTATGCGCAAAGGTCCAATTTTTTCCCCATAAGCAACGAGTAAAAGGGTGAGTATTTTCCAAGCATACCCTGCCCCTATTTGCCTGTCTTATATGACTGATCACAGTGCAGCTTTTGATTGGATAATCTCGAATTAACTGGGCAATTACTGAATCGCATGATGGGTCCGCATCTTTGAAATTACGGAACCCTTTTCCCTCATAAAAAGTGACTCCAAATCCATCCTTGTGCGGCCCTGTGCGACCACCCCTCATCATTAAACCAGAAAAGCTAAAACAGATATCAGTAGGCACATTTGCGCTCATGCCTAATAATTCACACATAATTATCTCCATATTCACGATATCTGAATAGTGCCAGTAATTTGATTCCTTTGCTACTTAGCCAGTAGTGGTAAAACAACTGAACTTTTCGATAAAAAGACAGTAAATATTGGTAATAAACCGATGGATTTTTAAGGAAACACAATGATAGAAAAGCAAAACTACAAACCCTTTTTTACCACATTTGCTGTTATTAGTGGGATATTAGCGATTGCAGCCTTTTTCGCAGGCATGGAGGGTATTTTTATACTCTTTGTCGTAATTTGTATGATGTGTATCAATGGGAACGTAAACAGTAAAAAATATGATTAATGGTTGAGCATAATCCGATTGCTAGGGCGATAACTCAGTTGCCCTAGATTGCTCAAATTTCCTCACACCAATAATGACACCTTTTGACATACAAATAATTAACTTAAAAAACTATACCGCTCTTGGATCTGGCAAACCGATGCTTTCAGAAGGTCGAACCTATTCACCTACATAACAGGTTGTGAGCGATCGTGGCCTTCATCAATCCGTGACCTATTTTTTTGCATCTCTAACTTTCTGTTTTTCTGTTTTTACCACTACAATTAGCAGACTAATAAAACTTTGGGTGTCACTATGCGTCGAGTAACAATATTCAACATTGTCCAATTAAGATGGTTTATCTTTGTCCTTTCCACCTTACTGTTATTGACTAGCATGCAAACAACGGCGCAAACATTAAGCCAAGATAAAATCTTTATTCAGCAAGCCGTTGATAAAATGGTAGAGGATAAAATACTGGTTGGCGTTGCAATTGGACTATATGATAAAGGAGAAACGACGCATATTTACTCCGGTTATAGAACTGCGCACCAGGCTTATCCAATAAACGACAGTACACGTTTTGAAATTGGCTCAGTCACCAAAACTTTCGTAGGCATATTACTTGCTGACGCACATTTAAATAAGTCCCTTGATATGAAAACCCCAATAAGCAAATTGCTGCCACAGCTTTCAAATCAAGACAAACTCAGCGACATTAATTTAAGACAACTTAGTACACATTCTTCTGGACTCCCGAGACTTCCGAGTAATATTCGACCCGCAAGCGTCAACGACCCTTATTTAGACTATACAAGCGATGACTTGTACCAGTTTCTTTCTGAGTATGACGATTATCAAAAGACAGATAATGAGGTCGTTTACAGTAACCTGGCGGTCGGACTATTGGGACACTTGCTGGCATTAAACGCAGGCACAAATTTTGAGACATTACTCGAACAAACCATTTTATCGCCGCTAGACATGAAGCACACTTATGTTGCTACCCCCTCTGCCGAACTGCTGGAGCTCGCGCTTCCTCATTCAAATGACATGAAAGCGGTCAAGCCATGGAGATTTGATGTACTTGCCCCCGCAGGCGCCATCAGTTCGACCTTGCCAGATATGATGAAGTATTTGGTCGCCAATATTAAAGCCGAACAAATGGACGAAATTGAACTCAAAAAATCGATTGAATTAGCACAGCAAGCCAATTTCCCATTTAGTAATGACGACGTGAGCATGGGTCTAGGCTGGTTAGAAAGTGATAGAAGCGCCGGAAAGGTAATTTGGCATAATGGTGGCACTGCAGGCTCAGCATCATTCCTAGGCTTTAATCCGAGCTCTCAAAAAGGCGTAGTAGTATTGATGAACGTCAGCGCACAGGCAACCGAAGCTGGATTTGCGTACTTAGACGGGAAGATCAAATCACATTTGAGCAGATATACCGCGCCTGTAAAACAAATCGTCACGGCAGACGATCTATCAAATCTCGTTGGAAATTATGAATTAACCCCTAATTTCGTTCTATCGGTCACTCAGCGTGAAGACAGACTATTTGTCCAAGCAACGGGACAGGCTAACATTGAAGTTTTCCCAAAAACAAAAACTCGTTTCTACTACAAAGTCGTGGACGCTGAAATAGAGTTTGCTCTAAACAGCGATGGTAGCGCAAAAAGTTTGACATTATTTCAGAATGGGCAAGAACTAATTGGTGAAAAGAAATAGCGTTATAAAATAGAAATACAAAGCGCTGCTTTCATCACTGAAATTTAGAATGCGCTGGAGCATAATTGATAAAAAACATGAATGGTAGCTCGCGAAGGTAAAAATTTACAAGATTTGTGTAGACTTTTCTTACTAAAATTTTTTTGCTACGAAATGTTCATTCTTATGTGATTTTTAACTCCGTAATATCAATCATTTATAGTTTCTCAAACCATCGAAGGCGCTTTTTAAATTGGCATTGACCTTGCACCCGATTGATTTTACGGAGGAATAGTAAGACGTTAAACCGAAATGCTGTTCTTAGATGTTCACAATAATTGGAGGACTTAATGTCAAACTCAAACGTATTAGACGTGAAAGCAGAGAGAGAATCGTTAGAAACTGGTATTAAACGAAAAGATACCAAGACGCTGTCTAAACATTTATCTCGAGCGTTGGCTGACACATACACACTGAGGCTACAAACTCAGGGGGTGCATTGGAATGTAGTGGGCCCAGCCTTTTACAGCGTTCACAAGTTGACAGAGGAGCAATACGAAGAACTGGCGGACGCGGTCGACGAAATCGCTGAACGGATCCGAGCGTTAGGTCATATATCGCCGTCATCATTTTCAGAGTTTGTTGATTTATCAGTGGTGAATAGTGAGGAACAAACGGCAAGTGCCGCAAAAATGTTGGAAGATTTGGTCAAAAGTAATGAATTAGTGGCTAGCAGGCTGAGAAAGGCAGTGAACGCGGCAGAAGAAGTCAATGACGTTTATACGGCTGACTTACTGACCGCTCGCATTGGTGTGCATGAAGAAGCAGCTTGGATGCTCCGGTCGCTGGCAGCCTAACTGAGGTTGCATTGCACTGATTATTTCCCTTGCGAAAGGGATGGATGTTTTTCGCGTCTATATTGATAACCTTTCGCACATTCTAGCGACTATCTTTGGTACCAACCAAAGATGGTCGTTTTTTAATTTATAGCTTAAAAAACATTCCAGATTAAATAGTAATCAAAATTTAAAAGATTGCTCGGCCTAATGTCACCACAGAAAATGGGCTCAGGCCAAATTCGTATCTATTGAGAATCAGAATAACGATCCATCATTTGGTTAATCGTGCGCTTGCGCATTTCTAATCCGTCATAATCACAATGACCAACCCCTCTTCGCCACGTAAACTTAGCGTCGGAGCGAGGCTCTGTTTTCGATTTAAGCATATCTTCAAATAAGTACATCGCATTATTCAAATAAAAGTTGTCCATATCTCCCATCCAAATATTGAGTTTGCCTTGTAATTTTGGCCCAAGTTCAGCCCAGTTATTGTCTAAGTGAATGCGTAAATCATACTTTTCCCATTCTCTGGCTACGCTTTTGTCTATTTCTCCTGTTTTTGGATCCCATACAGCCATTGGCAGTCCATTATCGCCCTTAGGACTGTAAACCGCATTCCAACCGCCCCATTGGCCTCCAGAAGTTACAAAGCTATTGCCTCGACCCATTGTATTTTCCATATCAATTTCATGCTTGATAGAAAATATAACGTCACCGTCTTTTTGTCTGTAAGAAGGCCGTTCTTGACCATGCTCGTTGAAAAATGCATTTTTGTCGTTGTATATATTAACCAATTGAAAATAACGAAAATCGACACCATCAGCACTGAAAGACCAAGCGCCATTAAATGTATCTGGGTAGAATATTTGCAATGCCAAGCTTACCCAACCTCCTGTAGAGCAACCACTTACAAACCTTCCTTCCATTTTATCCACTATATTTAACTGATTCTCCAAGTAAGGAAGAAATTCTTGCCAAGTAGCATCACCATAAGGCCCATTATTCGCAGAGTTTATTTGATAGGGATCGCCAAATGGCGCTTCTCCATCTAAAAATATTATCACCATTTCAGGTGTGCCTTCATCCAACCAATATTCTTGAAATTTATCATTATCGTACAACCGCTGTGCACGAGTATAGCGGGCACCATATCCGCCAATATCAAAATATACCGGATAACGGGCTAGAGGATTTTCAAAATAGCTTCTCGGTAAAATCACGCCTGCGCGCAAAAATATATCTGAATTCCAAAATTCACTAAGTGTTTCACTTTTGAATTTCACAAATCTTAAAAACTGATCGTCTTCCGGTAAGGTATCTGGCTCCAACACATTGTTGAGCTTCAATTGAAGATTAGGAAACTGTCCATTTTTGATCAGTATAAACTCAACATTTGAATAAGCGTTACCTTCAGAATTTATGCTGGATTCTAAAATGTTTGAATCGTAAACCGCTTGCACAGCATAGCGACCAGCAGGTAAATCTTCGAGTCTATTATATGGAAAGCCAGTTAAATCCCCACTCACAAAATTAGCATTTTTGGGGACCTCTCTTAAGTCTATTGAAAACAAGGGTTCAACACTTTTTATGGGCCATGCGCTGTATAAGCGAGGCTCCCTTATGTCGCTTAACTTTGTTTCCGTTTCAGAAAGAGGAACGAATATTATGTGCAGTCGGCCTGGCAAAGAAGCGTCTGGCGAACTAGGGGGACCCTGGATATTGATTGATGCACTGTTGGTTACAGATAAATCGGTATCTACCCTTGCCTCTGCAATGCTATTTGATGCAAACATCAATACCAAAATGACGAAAAATGCACGCGCTAATATTTCCGAGCTCATAGTCAGCGACTGAAATAAATGATTGATGGCAATTGACTGACAATTTCTAAATCTGGGAGGTATGTTCATGACAGTTTGTTCTTTTGATTATTTGAATTTTGGTTATTTGTATTCTGAGGTTGATAAGCCATGTTTATTCTTCATTTGGTAAGATGCATGTTTGGTTGAAATTTATTCTAAATGTTTACTCAACATTATTAAATGCTATTTATATCAAAAAAGTCACGACAGACTGGTATAGGCAGGTACGGCCATTCGAATGGAAGGACAAATATTTTGTGTTTTACCTAAACACAATAGTGCATGTTATGGTTGCATTAGCCGTTTTTTTGGTGAACTAGAATTGAGTTGTGTAGAGTCGGGCATAATGTCACCTGTAGTAGGTATAATAGGGGCTTATCAAGCACTAGAAAGCATTAAATTATTGACTAATTTTGGCACCGACAATATTAATAAATTACATGTGTTTGATGCTATGACGTCGAGCTGGCAAGTTTACAAAGTGAATAAGCATCCACAATGCAGTATTTGCAACTAGGTAGAATCTGTTACACGCTATCGTTACCGAGTAACGAACAACTTCATGAATTAGAAAGCCCTACACTCGCAGGGCTTTTTTTTGATTATTGCGTTAATCTTTGAATCATTAAATATTTTGTATTTATATTCAAGCTTTAATTATGGTTAAACCAATAAACTCCATATGTCATATTCTTGCTATCCCCACTTGTTATATAAACAGTAACTACTATTGTTTATCACGTTTTTCAATATTTATTACTACTTTAGCCGCAAGTGTAAACAAGTAATGTAAGTGCAATAAATTCGTCACCCTATTTTCATTTTAATGTATTAAGTTCCCAGCCCACACAATCTCGACACGACTTAACATCTAAATCTACATAAGGGAACAACAATGTTTAAAAAGACCACACTGGCAATTGCAATAGCTAGTATTTCTTTATCATCTCTCGCGCAGAGTCAGCCTGAGCAACAAGACGCTGAAGAACTTGAAACTATCAAAGTTGTAGGTCAAAGAGGTATGCTTACCAGCGCCATTAATGCGCAAAGAGAAGCCGAAACAGTTTCAAGTATTATCACAAATGCGACAATAGGTAATCTACCAGATCAAAACGTTGCAGAAGCCGTTAGACGTTTACCCGGTGTAAATGTATTAGATGACCAAGGTGAAGGTCGATTTATATCTGTTCGTGGTTTAGATCCTGAATTAAACGTAGCAACTTTAAACGGAGTTCGTTTACCAGCTCCGGAAGGTGATACGCGAGCTGTTGCTCTAGATGTCATACCTTCAGAGTTAGTTGAGTCTATCGAAGTTATCAAGACACTTATTCCTGAAATGGACGCAGATACCATAGGCGCGACGATACGAATTAATACATTAAGTGCTAACAATAGAGAAGATTTTATTAATGCTGAGGTCATAGCCAGTTATAACGACTTGAACGAAGAATATTCACCAGAGTACGGGATTGATTTCTCTAAAAAACTAAGCGAAAAACTTGCTGTCGCAGGTGGATTTAAAATATCTAAGCGTAAAACGGCAACAGATAATTTAGAGATGGATGGTTGGAGTGAAACCGACGATTCGGTAGTGTATGCTGACGCGGTTGAATACAGAGATTACGACGTAGAGCGTGAGCGAACGGGAATATCTTTGTCTTTTGATTACCAAGCTTCAGAAGATACCGAATTATATTTTAGAACGCTTTACTCAAAATTTGACGACTTTGAAAATCGCCGTCGTTTAGTGTTTGAAATGGACGAGGAGCCAAGTTCAGCGGCTGGAGAAAGCGTTACTTTTGATTCTGCTGATGGTGAAATTTCAGTGCGTCGAGGATTAAAAGATAGATTTGAATCTCAAATAATTAAAACGTTCGAACTCGGTGGCGAGTCTGATATCGGAAACGATTGGGAAATAGAATACTCTGCAAGCTATGCTGAAGCTTCTGAAAACGAATATAAAACCCAAGACCCAACGCGTTTTAGAAGAGACTTTGATGAACCGGGAGATCTAGCGATTGAATTCGACTACTCAAACCTTGAATTTTCGCCTTTTATCGCAAGCTCAGCAAACTTTGATTTCAATGTTCCTTCGATTTACGAGCTTAATAAAGTTGAATTGGTAGATGGTGAAGCTGAAGAAACAGAAACAACATTACAATTTGACGCCGAAAAAGAATTTGTCTTAGAAGATGATGCTGAACTGGAAATAAAGTTTGGTGCGAAGTATAGACAAAAGGAAAAGACAGTCGATGTTGAAATTATAGAATACTCAGACTACGACGAGTACACGTTAGCTGATGTTGCAGGCACACAAACATATTCTCTTTTTGATTTGGGTCCATTGCCAGACCTTATAAAAGCTCGTAATTTCAACACCGCGAACTTGGGTAACTTTGGCGATGTTGAACGCCTAGTAGTTGATTCTCAACTCGATGACTACACTGTCGAAGAAGATATTTTAGCCATGTTTGTTCAAGCTGGTTATGAAACCGACCGCTTATTATTAATTGGTGGTTTTAGATATGAGCAAACAGACAACCAGTCTAGTGGTAATTACGTAGATGCTGATGCTGAAACTGTTGAATCACGTGACTTTGATAATGACTATTCCAATCTTTTAGCTTCATTAGCATTCAAATATGAAGTCAGTGATGATGTGGTGTTTAGAGGCGGTTTGTATCAATCAATAGTACGTCCTAAATTAAGTGCACTTGCACCATTTTTAGAGACTAATGAAGATTTTGAGATAGAGGCTGGAAATCCAGAGCTTGATCCATACGAAGCGAATAATTTTGACTTAAGTATTGAATATTACTTTGCAGAAGGTGCTGTTGTGCAAGCGGGCGTATTCTACAAAGATATTGATAACTTCATAGTAAGTAGAGAGTTTGGCCCTGAAGATGAGCCATATAATGGGGTTTACAACGGAGTTTCTTTTGAAGAAGCTGTTATCCCACAAAATGGTCGCTCTGCAACGGTATCAGGATTTGAGTTTGCTTATAATCAAGTATTCGAGTCAGGGGTATTTCTTGGCCTTAATTATACATACACTGACGCAGAAGGTGAGCTAGATGACAGAACAATCGTCTTGCCGTCAACTTCTGAGGTCACTTATAACGCAACCTTAGGTTACGAAAAGGGCGCGTTTAGCACAAGATTTACATACTCGTACCGTGATGACTATTTAGACGAGCTAGGCGGTGATGCTCTTGAAGATAGATGGGTACAAGATCAAACCAAAATGGATTGGACTGCAAGCTATGACATAAGTGAGCAATTCCAAGTGTTTGTTAAGATAGCAAATTTAAACGATACCGATTATGTGGCTTATCAAAAAGGTCCAGGAAGAGCTCGTTTGTTGCAATATGAAACATACTCATGGACTGGCCGCGTTGGACTACAGGTGACTTTTTAATATGAAAAAACAATTAAACTTTTTGGCTTTGGGAGTGATTGCGTCATTCACTCTCTCTGCTTGCAATATGTTGAAAGACAGGGATGCTTTCACATATCATGACGCTAATTCTGTAAATACAATATTTGCATCTGTTGAAACCGACTCTGTAAATACAGAGGGAGATTCTGCTGATGACCCAGCTATTTGGATTCATCCCGATGACCCCGAACAGTCTTTGATTATTGGTACAAACAAAAAATCAGGGTTGGCTGTTTATGACCTATCGGGTAAACAAATTCAATTTCTCGAGTATGGTTTGCCTAATAATGTTGATCTTAGGCAAGATGTCAAGTTTTTTGGTGAGTCAGAAGATCTTGGCGCTTTCAGTGACAGGATGGACAATACGGTTGGCTGGATTAGCATTAACGATGGGAAAATTGCTTTTACAAGAAAATTTGCTGTTAAAGAGGAACCGTACGGTTTTTGTTTAGGCAAATCTGAACAAAGTCTGTTTGCGTTTGTTACCTATAAATCGGGTCTTGTTGAACAATATGAACTAGTAAAAAATGAAAGCGTGTTTAATATGCCACTTCGCGATAGTTTTAAACTAGAAACTCAACTAGAGGGCTGTGTATACGATGATAGTAGAAACCGCCTGTTTGTTGGAGAAGAAGCGAAAGGAGTTTGGATATTTGATAATGCTTCAGAAACGCTTGTTAACCCAATTTTGATAGATGAAGTGGGTAGCGAAAACGGAATAGTAGCAGATATTGAAGGGATAGCTTTGTACCATTCAGAAGAGCCCAAACTGTTTGTCTCGTCTCAGGGGAATGATAGTTTTGCAGTATATGAAGCTCTGCCTCCATACTCTTTTATTAAGCGTTTTCGCATAAGTGCAGGAACTGCAGTTGATGGTGCTCAAGAGACTGACGGTATAGAAGTAACGAATATTTCGTTAAAAAATTATCCTAATGGATTTATTGTCGCTCAGGATGGCTTTAATGACGATGGAAATCAAAACTTCAAGATTGCCCCTCTCCCACATTCTGCTCAGTAATTGAGCAAAATGCGCTAAATTTTGCGCTCCTCGGAGCGCACATTTTTTTGGTCTAAGCAGTTATATTATCACTAAATTTTATAATTCAGGTCGCCGCTTTTTACGCGTATGCGTCAATTGTGCGGATAGATGCTCTGATCGACGCTTTTAACCAAGAAGCCCTTGCGGATTTCTAACTCTGTGTCGTCAATACAAGTGAAGGTAATGCCTTGGGATAGAAAATAGTCCAATAAGCAAAAATAGCGTAGGCTCCATTTACTACCACAAGAGTAAAGAGAAACGCTATTAAATGGCGGGGCCATTCGCGCTCTAAATACACTTTCTCTGTACCAATGGCCTATCTAAGCATGAAATTAAACACTAACAAGCCTAAATAAACGAATAGCTCCGCAATTTCCGGTGAAATTTGTATCACTGGCACATTTCTAGTCTGCATATACAAATTTATAAAGTGCGACTTTGTTGAATCGATTTTAAGTCAACTTTTATTTACTAACATTAGCTATTTCCAAGTATTTCAGCAAATTAGCTCTAAAATCACTAATGTTAACACTTTGCATAATTTACATCCTATTTTGTAAACTCTTTTTATATAAAAAAACAAATAAAAAAAATTAAAAAACACATTAGTTGCAAGGTCGCGTGCATGTATAAAGATAGTATGACCGCTTTTGCCCCCAGGCCGTGTTAAAAATTCAAACATTCCGTTAAATACAAAACAACAGTGTTTATTTTAGTTATTGAAGGCTCTAAGTAGTAATGTAAGGTGCTAAAGATTGCTAGTTTCGATATGAGAAGATTGTAGTGAAAGAGGTGATGGTAATCGTTTGAGGCCTTTTATAAAATTAGTTACAGGCTCTTTAATTGTGGCACCCTAGGTTATCTCGTGAGGCCTTTAGTCCAGTTGTCAAAGGGGGGTATAAATGGTGTTAATTTTCCTTGTGCTCCTAAAGCGGCAAAAGGTTTAACCACGTTGCCACAAAACTAACATACACTGCAATTAGTTGAGCTATATAGTTTTTCAGATTATAAATATGATCCAAACAAAGTGTCCTTTTTTATCCTCTCCACCCCACTGATTCATACCTCTAGTCGCAATTTAATTGATAACTCACTGACAATGTTTAATCTTAGGGAGTATAGATAGCTAAAAAAGACATTATATGATTGAAACAATCAAACAAAATCCACACTTTCTTAACAAAAACTTGTATGCAACCTTAACCTCTTCTTCCATTAGTCGAAGCAGTTGTATTGATGAAAATTCAGTTCAAAGAGCACAAAAATTGCTGACTGAAATGACTCTGCAAGAAAAGCTTGGACAACTGAATCAAGTAAACAGCTCTGGGAATCATGTATCTCACGATTTAGCAGGTCAGATACAAGCTGGAATGATAGGCTCCGTCATCAATGAGAACAAGGCTGATATTATTGCCCAGATGCAGTCAATCGCAGTAAACGAAAGCCGTTTGGGCATTCCCTTGTTAATTGGCAGGGACGTTATTCATGGCTTTTCCACCATTTTCCCTTTGCCTATTGCTATGGCAAGTAGCTTTGACCCATCGGTCGCAGAAACAGCCGCCAGAATCAGTTCAATAGAAGCTGCTCAAATTGGAATAAACTGGACCTTTTCTCCTATGATTGACATTAGTCGAGACGCGCGTTGGGGGAGAATTGCAGAATCGTTTGGAGAAGATCCCGTTCTATGCTCAGCAATGACAGTTGGGATGGTAAAAGGTTACCAAACTGATAGCCTTGCTAATGATACTGCAATAGCAGCTTGCGCAAAGCATTTTGTTGGCTATGGTGCCAGCGAAGCAGGAAGAGATTACAATACTACGAACTTATCTAATCACGATCTCAGAAACGTCTACATGCCACCATTTAAAGCTGCATCCGACATCGGGGTTGCCAGTATCATGACCTCGTTCAGCGATGTAAATGGTGTACCGGTGAGTGGCAACCAATGTTTGTTAACCGAAGTGTTACGTGAGCAATGGCAGTTTGACGGTGTTGTGGTCAGCGACTGGGAATCGGTTAGCCAACTAATTATACATGGTTTAGCAGAGGACATGTATCATGCCGCCTATCTAGGCCTGAATGCGGGCGTAGACATTGAAATGGTCAGCGCTACTTTCATAGAGCATGGACAAGCCTTGGTGAACAATGAACATATTGCCGAATCACACATTAATGACGCTGTGCTGAGAGTACTAAGCCTTAAGTTTGCATTAGGACTTTTTGATCTAGACGTTACTCAAGTTCCTGTGCTTAAAGATATTTCATCAGACGCTTTAGATGCGGCTTATCAAGCGGCAATTAAAAGTTGCGTGCTTCTAAAAAATGAGCACAAAGCGTTGCCATTGAAGTTAGATGAAACGAATAATTTAGCTTTGATAGGATGTCTAGCAGAAGATGAATACGAAATGCTAGGTACATGGATATTTGATGGCGACCCCGGAAAATCAGTTACTTTGAAAGAAGCGTTAGAGGTTGAATGTGATGCTCGAAACGTGTCATTAACGTTTGAGCGAGTATTTCAAAACTCGCGTGATCATAGTCATGATCATTTTGAACAGGCGACTCGCTTAGTTGAAAACGCATGTCAAGCAATCGTAGTGGTGGGCGAAGAATCTATTTTATCTGGTGAAGCTCACTGCAGAGCAGACATCTCTTTGCCTGGGGCTCAAGTAGCGTTAATAGAGCAACTCGCTAAGACCAACACTAAAGTTACCCTAGTTGTAATGGCCGGCCGACCAGTGATACTTACCGACGTAGTGGATAAGGTAGAGGCTATTTTATATGCTTGGCATCCTGGCTCTATGGGAGGAAAAGCCATCACTGATTTACTGTTAGGCACAATTAATCCTAGTGCTAAATTACCGGTCAGCTTTTTAAGGCACGTGGGCCAAACGCCTTTGTACTATGGAATAAAAAATACCGGTAGACCGGTAAGCGAACATACTCATGTGTTCATGGATGATTTTCCAGATAGAGCTCCTCAAACATCTCTGGGTATGTCGTCCTCTCACATTGACCAGCACTTCACTCCATTGTTTCCATTTGGCTATGGATTAAGTTATAGCGATATAGATTATTCAGTGCTCAAAATCAGTCATACCAATTTCAATCAGCACGATAAATTAGAGGCTCAAGTCACGCTAACAAACAACAGTGAATTCAATGCCATTGAGATTGTTCAGCTTTATATCCATGATCCGGTCGCAAGTTTGACACGACCAGTGAAAGAGCTTAAACAGTTTAAGAGAGTTGAATTGTTAGCGGGCGAAAGTAAAGAAATCTGCTTCGAGTTATCATTACAAGATCTTGCATTTTATCGTGACGATGGTGAGCAAATTTTGGAAGACGGCAGCTTTACTGTTTTTGTCGGCGCAAATAGTGCCACTGAAAACTCAGCTACCATGATCTTAGGATTAATACGCTAAGTGAATAATAGAGTTGGAAATCAATATTTATTCTTAGTTTCATTAAGTTTGTGGGCGCAGTTGCTGTGCCTACGATCGTTTCATGGTAAACCCTTTTTATTATTGCCTGTGAACGTGCTTTTCCGTCTTCACACCTATCTCTCGGTGAAATAGACATCGTAAAAAAAATACGCGGTAATAACCGTACTTAACACGATCACAAAATTTCTAACATGACTCTGATCTAGCTTTTTAGCTAAACGAGCTGACAGATAACCACCGGCAAGAGAGCCGACTAAAACTAGAGTGCCTTCAAACCATGCTATTTTGTCATCTGCAATAAAAACAAAGACCGCACATATGGACACAAAGCTTGATACCAAGAGCTTAATACCGTTCATAGTGTGAATGTCGGCATAACCCACAACTGCGAGGTAGCTTAATATTATAATACCCAGTCCAGCATTGAAGAAACCACCATATACGCAGACAACGAGTAACAAAACGCCAGAAAAGACCCCACCAATATAACCATATCTGCTGTTTATATTCATGCGCATTACTCGAGCATTCACCTTGCTGCCAAATACAAATAAAAATGTGGCCAATAAAAGTAACCATGGGATGAATCGATTGAATGCTTCATTGCTTATTTTCAATAATAGGTAAGCCCCGATACAACCTCCCAATGAACTCATCAGCACGATGTACCATAGTTTTTGTACTTTTTTTATGTCCTCTTTAAATGCAAATGCACCGCTGACATAACCTGCAAACGAAGCAAAGGTGTTTGTCGCGTTGGCGGTTACAGGGGAGAGTCCAGCCATTATGAGTGCTGGAAATGTGACAAAACTGCCTCCCCCAGCGATGGAATTCAACATACCGCCAATCGCGCCAGCGGTAAATAGAATCAAGGCATCAACCATAAACAACTAGTCTCAAAGGGAAAAGGGATAAAAGGTTATCAAATTACATTAAAATGAGGAAAGGTTTATATCGTTAACAGAGCAATTGTCTTAATAGACTGTCAATAATAAGTCTCTTCCAAGCAATCGTTGAATTGTAAAATTGCGCAAAAACGTAAAAAAAGCCGTCAGTAAATCTAACGGCTTTCGCTATTTTATGTCAATTATTATTAAAACTCATATGAGTAACTCAAACTGACAGATGTGCCATTTTGCTCTTTCAGTAGGTTTAAACCTTCTTGCTTGATCACCTTTTCGTCATTAAGAATGTTCTTAATACTGAATTTAATTGATGTATTAAAGTCAGGGAAATAGGTATATATGAAATCTAAAGCGTGAAAGGTTTCTTCCTCGGCATCTTGGTTACCCCGTGTACCAGGAACGATGATACGCGGTCCAAAAGCATTATATACAAGCGTGGCGGCGTGTTCGCCATTGTCCGAATCAAAGTTAATTTGGAAGTTAGCAACCCACTCAGAGTGACCAATTAATCTTCGTTCGTTGTTGGTTACAATGTTAGATGCGCTGGTCGCATCCAACGCATCTAACACTTGACGTTCGAACAAGGTTGTTTCGTCATCGTCAACAGCACCTATTGTTACCGATGAATCTGATAACGTGAGGTTACCGCTGGTGTAGAAGTTTGATAACGACTCAGAAATAAAGTTAAGATCTTGCAAAAACTCAACTTCAACGCCGTACACTTCGCCTGTTTGTGCGTTAGCGGTTAACAAGTTTGGTGCAGCGCCACCCACGGTTGCTAGCTCAACCAATTCGATTGGATTAGTAATGTCCTTATAAAATAAAGCAACAGAAAGGTTGTTTCCATCCGGCTTATACCATTCCCATCTAGCATCTAAATTAGCCAATTTGGAACTCACTAACAAAGGCGAACCACGCACAAGGAACTCTGTTAACGGGTCTATAAAGAAGGTAGTAGAAATATCGCGCAAATCTGGTCTGATAGCAGTTTCACTGATATTCAACCTAAATTGCATTTCTGAATCCATTATGTAAGTTATGGCCAGAGATGGGAAGAAATCATCTTCCTGGAATGATATATCCTGTATCTCATCAGTCTCAACCGAGAACGTATTGGCATGACGAGTGAAAGGCACAGAAATTTGTCTGAAATCTTCATAACGAACACCACCACTCACACGCCAAACATTGTCGTAAAATGCATCTACCATGAAATAATAAGCGTCAATTTTTGTACCAGCAGCGTACTTGTCACCATCGGCCACGCGAGATTCAAATATGCCTGAACCACCAGATGTCCCATAGAATTCAT
Source organism: Glaciecola sp. (assembly GCA_965660815.1). Taxonomy (GTDB): domain Bacteria; phylum Pseudomonadota; class Gammaproteobacteria; order Enterobacterales; family Alteromonadaceae; genus Glaciecola. The sequence continues at coordinate 48,599 of CBFIBG010000052.1, read as the reverse complement.
CGTTTAGTATATTCTCAGAATTGAAAATATCGTTCACTTTACTTCCAAAACTAAATGAATCTGCAATTAAGCGATTGGGTATAGCAATTTGAATATTATCTGCTGTTCTAGCCTTAGAGAAGAAATCTGCACCAAATTTAACTTCAATATCATAGTCACTGGTTAAAAATGGGATACCAAAATTCCACCCAGAGGAGTCCGAAATATCTCTTAGAGTTTGGAAATCACGTATGATGTTAGTCGCAGTCACATCCTGTAACTGAGTGCTGGTAACACTACCATCTTCAATATTGTTTTGGAAGATAACATCTAAACTTCCGGGTTGCTGTCGATTAGCTCTGCTGGTACCCACGTACCAATCAAAATAAGAGTTTTTGAACTCTGGGAAGTTGTGTGTTCCTTTGATTTGATTTGATGTCATTCGACGCTCTTCAAACAACACATCAACTCGTTCATATTCTTCTTGGCCAAACTGAGTTTCGTTTACGTCGACATATTCTCTAACTCGAACTCTGTCTCGCATGTCATGAAGTATGAGGTTAGTAATTTCAACGCGGTGGTTCGTGTTATATTCGTAACCGAAATTCAACATTCCGCTCCAGTTGATAGACTGTTCAGTCACTACACCGTCTAGGTACTGGGCGAAACACTTGCCATTACTCACTTGTTCTTCGTTTTGAATATCACAGCCAACTGTACCTAAACTGGTACCGTTAAAATGCTCTTCTCTTGACCAACTGTTATCGTAAGCAACTGAGGATAAAAATCCAAATTTGCCAACATCGGTCTCATAAAAATTACCCAGTGTTAAGCCTAGGCCGAAGTCTGGATCAATTGACTCTGCGTCTGGGCCAATATCCCAATACATAGCATTAAGCATTTGTTGGCGGTCTTGCAATGTCAAAGGGAATGTAGAGCTTCCCTCAATGCCCGCATCAGACTGAGCTTGCTCTAAGTTATTTAAAATTAACGTTGGAATGGCTCGAGTACCATCATCACGACCTGACCAGTCATCATCGCCACCGTCATAAAAAAAGCCGTCATCTGAGTTATTTGTGTTGGTCCCTATGCTTCCAGACAATTTGAAGACAAAATCGTTTGGAATGGATTTAGTTCTAATGTCAACGTTACCACCACCGAAGTGAGCCGGCATATTCGGAGAAAAAGACTTTTGAACACTTAAGCTTTCAATTACATCGGCTGGAAATAAATCCAACGGAACAACCGATCTAGTCGGGTCCGGACTTGGCACGCCCATACCATTTAGTTGGGTTGAAGAGTATCTCTCTCCTAAACCACGCACATAAATAAATTTTCCGTCTACTAGTGTCAGACCTGTCACACGTCGCAATGCGGAAGCCGCGTCACTATCACCCGTTCGGGAAATTTGTTCAGCTCCTAAAATATCAGCAACAAACGCTTGGTTTTGACGCTCTTGTAGCACAGCAGTTGCAGTGCCTTTAAGTCTAGTGGCTGTAGTTACAACCTCTTCTATGGCTTCATTGTCTGCATCTTGTTCCTGCGCTTGAGCGAATGTAGTTGTTGAGACACCCTTTAGAGCTAATAGCACCATTAAACTTAGTTTGGTAAATTTTGTTAATGGCATCGAGGATCCGTTTTTAGTGGTAAATACCATGAAAAAACTCCAATTGAGTTAACCCTTTTACTATTGGATTAACATATAAAACGCTGAATTGCCCGAGCGAGATAGAATCCGCACTCGGGCAAGTATTTACTGAACTATTATGTTAGTCATTCAGTCCGACTGTTACCCAACCTTGAGTCCAGTCATTTTCAGCATTCATTGCACCAATGTAATCTACCTCTTGGAAGAATGGGTCAAGTGAAGAAGCATCGAAACCCGCACCGATCAACGGTGAAGTACTTCCAGGCTGATAGCCATTTGATGCTAAACCAAAATCAGCAAGTAATTGGTTATTGCTACCGCCATTGAACCACGTCTCAGTGAAAGCATTTCCGAAAGTATTGGCTTGTGCACATGAGATTACTGAGTTGCTCATTACTAATTCGCCAGAATTAGCATTTGCTTCGGATTCTGCACCATTTATTCTTAAACAGTTAGCCGTTCCGTCAGTACCCGCTATCGCGAAGTTATACAAATCACCAGCAGTTCCTGCTCTTAGTCTAACGCCATTTGCACCATCTGCGCCAATCACGGTAACGTTCGCTACTGTTGGGTCTGTAAGTGGAGTTGCAGCAGCATCGAATTCACTGTTGTCAGATTCAAAAGCATTGTCGCCAGTCGAAGATAATTTAACAAGTACAAACTGAGCGTTACCCGTCCAACCGAAAGACCAGTCAAATGCGTCATCGCCGATATCAGTTAGAACGACGTGGCTAACGTTAACCGTTCCGCCAAAGAACTCAACACCATCATCAAGGTTTTCGTGAACCTGGATATAGCTTACTGATGTTCCAGAACCAACACCTGCGAAAGTAATACCGTTGAGTTCATCGCCATTGGAAAGCGCGTTACCAGCGTGTTTAACTACTACATATCTAAGAGTACCTGAGTCATCTAGAGGATTATTTCCACCAAATTGGCCAGCATCACCCTCTGCTGCAACACCACAGTTTTCTAACTCAGTAGGCGTAGCTTCGCCGTTTTGGTCACCGCACGAGTTGGCAGGAGCATTACCCAATAACACTAAACCACCCCATTGACCAATGTCAGTAGCCTGTCCAGTCACATCTTCAACAGACGTCATAATAATTGGAGCATCAGCCGTTCCAAGTGCTTGAATCTGTGAACCACGACGGGTGACTAAGAAATCATCGCCTTGCTGACCAAAGATAGTAGTACCAGCTTCGATGTAAAGCACGGTGCTATCAGCATTGTCGTTTCCAACCGCTGTTCTACCTTGTAATACCCAGTGGGCATCATTTGACAACACTACGTCTTGTGTAAAGGTTGTGTCTGCACCTAATTGATATACAGGTTTGTCAGAGATTTCAGGGAAAGACGAAGAAACATTAGTCGCTAGGCCTTGAGCAAATGCATCTGTTACTTCAGATGGAATACCATCGTTCAACGCGACCGCCCAACCAGACGTCCAATCATTTTCACCGTCAAATGCACCTACATAATCAGTCGCAATGAAATAGTCGTTTTCTTGAGAAACATCTGCACCTGCGCCGAATACTGGAGAACTTGGCTCTGGAGTGCGGCCATCAACTGCTAAATTCACTTCGCCAGAACTAACCACCATGTTAGTTGCTTCACCGTTAAATGTCGCTTCTGCAACACCCGCGCCGAAGTTGTTAACTGGCTCACAACCTATAATGCTGTTTGTAATATTCAAGCTACCATTGGCAGCGTTTGCTTCTGATTCTGCGCCGTTTATGCGCAAACAGTTAGAATATCCAGTAGGTCCAGTAACTAGGAAATTTCTTAAGCTTCCCGCTGTACCAGCGCGCAATCTCACGCCATTTGTACCTGAAGCACCCACCACTGTCACGTTAGCCACTGTTGGGTTGGTTAAAGGCGTTGCCGCTGCGTCAAACTCACTGTTATCAGCTTCAAACGCATTATCGCCAGCGTCTTGTGCTTGACGGATATAGACGAACTGAGCATTACCTGTCCAACCGAATGACCAATCAAATGCATCGTCACCGATATCAGTTAACACAACGTATCTTACGCTTACGGTACCGCCGAAGAACTCTATTCCATCATCAAGATTTTGGTGTACTTGGATATATTCTACTGTAGTACCAGAGCCAACACCTGCGAATGAGATACCGTTCAATTCGTCGCCGTTAGACAGAGCGTTACCCGCATGTTTCACAACCACATAACGCAGTGTACCAGAGTTATCTTCAGGATCGTTTCCACCGAATTGTCCAGCATCACCTTCGGCAGCAACACCACAGTTTTCTAACTCTTCTGCCGTTGCTTCTCCATTTTGGTCACCGCATGAGTTTGCAGGAGCATTACCAAGTAACACTAATCCGCCCCATTGACCAATGTCCGTAGGCTCTCCAGTAACATCTTCAACAGACGTCATAATAATGGGCGCAGCCTCTGTACCAAGCGCTTCAATTCTTGAGCCACGACGAGCTACTAAGAAGTCATCGCCCTCTTCACCGAAAATGGTAGTACCTGATTCAATCCAAAGTACAGCATTATTTTCGTTATCTCCGCCGACGGCTACACGACCATCTAATACCCAGTGAGCATCATTAGTTAGGGTTACGTCTTCAACAAAAGTGGCTGCTGTAGAAATACGATATACAGGTTTGTCGATAATATTTGGAAATTCGTTTGAAGCGTCTGTAGCAAGACCCTGTTCGAAAGCATTTTCAATATCAGTTGGGAATCCACCACGAATGCCAACTGTCCAGCCATCAAGCCAATTGTTTTGGCCGTTGAAAGCGCCAACGTATGGCGCGCTGTCAAAATCAGCATCTATCTGACGAGGGTTAATAGCACCGGTTAAAAGAGGTGAACCCGCCATTGGCGCATACCCGTTAGCAGATAACATCAACTCGTTTGAACTAAGAACTCTGTTGGTCGGCTCAGCTGAATACCAAGTCTCAGTAGTGCCTTCACCTATGGCTTGGTCATTAAATAAGTTACCTGGTGCACACGAAATGACAGAACCGGCCATAGTTAATTCGCCGTCTGCAGCTAATTGAGCTGACTCATCTCCATTTACTCGCAAGCAGTTGTTATAAGTTGAAGGTCCTGTAACTAAAACGTTAGCCAGTTCACCAGCCGTACCTGCTCTTAGTCTTACGCCGTTAGCATTTGCCGCACCAATAATAGTGACGTTTGCAATTGAAGGTTTTGTTAATGGGCGCGCTGCGGCATCAAACTCACTGTTATCAGCTTCAATGGCGTTATCTGACGTTTCTGCTGACTGCTGAATATAAACAAATTGAGCTGAACCAGTCCAACCAAATGACCAATCAAGGCTGTCGTCACCGATGTCAGTCAATGCAACATATTTTACGTCAACCGTACCGCCAAAAAATTCTATACCGTCATCGAGGTTTTGGTGAACCTGAATGTACTCGACAGTAGTGCCCGAACCAATGCCGGCAAAAGTGATGCCGTTTAATTCGTCACCGTTAGACAAAGCGTTACCAGCATGTTTAACCACAACATAACGTAGAGTACCTGAATTGTCTTCTGGGTTAGTACCGCCAAACTGACCTGCATCACCTTCGGCAGACACACCACAATTTTCTAATTCTTCTGTAGTAGTTTCACCAGTCTGATCACCACAAGAGTTTGCAGGCGCATTACCTAATAGCACCAAACCGCCCCATTGTCCGATGTCAGTAGCTTCGCCGGTTACATCTTCTACTGAAGTCATGACGATAGGAGCTGAAGCTGTGCCACGCGCGTCAATTTGAGAACCGCGTCTTACTACTAAGAAATCGTCTCCGCCTTGACCAAAGATAGTCGTGCCAGCTTCGATCGTTAATACGGCTGAATCTACATTATCACCGCCAACCGCAACACGGCCATTCAATATCCAATGCGCGCTGTCTGTAAGGGTAGTGTCGCTCGTAATCGTTAAATCTTCATTTAACAGATAAACGGGTTTATCCGATATCTCAGGGAAGTTCGCAGAAACATCAGTCGCTAACCCTTGTGTAAATGCATTTTCTTCAGTTGGGGGAGGAGTTGGGGGTGTAGGTGTTGGAGCTGGTGGATTATTTACCACGCTATTATCACTATTATCTACATCACCTTCAGATATATTTATGTCTCCACCACAAGCTGCCAAAGACAAAGCTGCTGCGAGTGCAGAAACTTTAAAAATTCCATTGAGTTTCATTAAATTCTCCGATGAGATTATTGGTTACTTTAAAATCCTCGCCAATCTAACCCACCAAAGTGACAGATTTGTTACACCTGTAACTTGTAATAAAACTTTCACATTAACAATTAAAAAAGTGCGATTAAAACAATGCCTATAACACTAACCTGTATGTGGTAAGTGATAAAATTTAAGATTATTTTCTTGATATTGTTGTCCTTAGCCACTCGCTGTTTACCCAAATCGATAAAACTACCAAAAACAAAAATGTTGTTCCAGTGGACACATCTATCAAGTTAGTAGCGACATTGAAACCCCATTGATAATTAACAATATAGGTAATGAATGAACTTGGCAGATCAGTGTATCCAGCCTCATATTTAATTTGCCAATGCCAATCGGTTAAGAAACAATATCCAAGACCATATTCAATACCAAGTATGAACCAACTGAACATGGTCAAAAAGATTAGTATCAGATGAAATTTTCGGGTCTTTTCCCAGATCCATCCTGCAAGATTAAAGGCGATTACTAAAATATGCAGCCAATAACAGAATGTATCCATAATGAGCGCAATATTCACTCTGATTGATTTTTCAAAGTAGTCAATTCATCTTCAATCATTTTGATTGCTGCCGAATAATCAAGTTTGGCTAAAAAGGTAATCAGCAAAGAATAGTGCTCTTTGTTTAGCGTTCTAGACACATTAGGCATATTTTGATGCAAAGAATCCACGCTAATAAATTTATTTCCTTTTAATAACTTTTGAAGGGCCTCCAAGGTTTCAATCTTCTTATTAGTATCAACTGATTGTTCAGGAGATTGCGGCAATGCACGTTCAGGCAAAACTTGTGCAATTGATGCAATGGCTTGTTCCAATCTAATGGCGAGCTGTTCTGCCTTGTTCGGTTCAACAATACTGGATTTTTGGTAATCTTGGTCAATTTCTTTGGCAAGTTTTTGAAGCTCGCTCGCGCCTATTGAACCTGCTGCCGCTGAGAGATTGTGGGCGATGGTAATTAACTGTTCGAATTGTTGATTTTGAATATACTCGCCTATTTGGGAAGCTTTATCTGTATAGTCTGTAAGGAAACCAACTAATATTTTTTCATATGCTGTAATATCATTTCCGCAAAGTTTTAATGCCTTATCCACGTCAAATCCTTTAGGTTGAAGAGGACTTTCAGCATAATGATTCTGTGGCTTGGGAAGCGGCACTGAAGAAGTGGTACCTAAAGCAGAGTTAATTACCTTTGAAAGATTTTCCATATCCACCGGCTTGGCAATATGTCCATCCATTTCAGCTAATTTAACTCGTTCAATATCGGACTGCATCACAGCTGCTGACATCGCATAGATTGGTAGAGCCTCCAACCCTTGGGTTTGTCTTATTTGCCTAGTGGCCGTATAACCATCCATTATTGGCATATGAAGGTCCATCAATACTAAGTCAACGTGGTTATTTCCAAGAATATTAACCGCTTCTTGTCCATTAGTAGCGGTAAGTACACTTAGTCCGAAACGTTTAAGATATTCGATCGCCACAATTTGATTGGTTAGGTTATCTTCAACAACGAGCACAGTTTTGCCCCGATATACAGGCTTGTTACTAAAGTCATTAGCTGCAGCAGATGTGGTGGACTTGGATTGATTATTTTGCAAGTGATAGAGCTCATGTTTGAGAGTATTTGCCCTGATCGGCTTTTCAATGATTCTGTCGCTCAGCATCATTGCGCCAGATTTAATCGCGTGCTCTTTACCGAATGCAGTTATTAACACAATGAATAAATTAGCTTCGAGCGCCTTAAAAGTAGCTCGTTCATTAATTTCATTTATCAACTCTACGCCATCTATTTCCGGCATTCTCCAGTCTACAATCAGTAAATCATAGGGATCGTTGTGCACACTTGCCTCAATAAGCTCGAGTGCTCGCTCAGCAGAATAACAACTGTCTACAGAAAAGTCCCATGAAACCAATGTGTTAACCAAAAACTCAACCGTCTGGACGTTGTCGTCAACAATTAAGGTTTTCATTGGTTTAAGCTGAAGTTGCTCAGAAATGACATCTAGTTTTACTGGAGTAAGGGGTATTTGTAGGCTGAAAGTACTGCCTTCATTTTTCTTACTGGTACACTCTATAGTTCCTCCCATAAGATTGGCTAAGGACTTGCATATAGATAAACCTAAGCCTGAGCCTCCGTATTTTCTGATAATAGAATTATCAGCCTGAGTGAAGGATTCAAATAAATGATCGCTTTGCTCTTGAGTCATTCCTATTCCAGTATCCTCAACCGCTATTTTCACAAACATATCGCCGTCTTTGTTCAGCTGACTCGCCTTGATTTTAACATAACCTTGATGAGTGAATTTTATTGCGTTCCCAACTAAGTTGTTGAGAATCTGAGAAATTCTTAATGAATCCCCTTCAAACCACAAATCCATATCAGGTTCAACGTCAACTTTTAATTCTAATTGCTTTTCTTCGCACAAAAGTGAAAAAAGGTCGGTCGTTTCGTTAAGTAATGACTCAAAAGAGAAAGGCTCAACAACAATCTGTAACTTTCCAGCTTCCATTTTTGAGTAGTCAAGGATATCGTTTAGAATTTTAAGCAGAGATTTGGAAGAACTTTGTACTTTTTGCAAGTAATCTTTTTGCTTATCGCCAAGAGGCATGTCTAAAATAAGATCGGTAAGACCGATGATGGCATTCATTGGCGTTCGAATTTCGTGACTCATATTAGCAAGAAATTCGGTCTTGGCGAGATTGGCTTTTTCAGCAAGCTCTTTAGCTTCTAATAGGTTGTCTTGCATTTGACTAAGCTGCGTGATGTCCAAAAAGCTACCAACAAATTTTTTCAATTTTCCTTGCTCTGTATATTCTAAGCCTCTAACCCTGCTCAAACAGTTAATAATACTGCCATCTTTGCATTTAAAACGATATTCTAATTCCTCTGATGAATCCGGCTCTGATTTGACCTCTAATAACCTAAGATGGGACTCCATTCTCTGCCAATCTCCTGGAGCAAAAAGGGCAGCAAACCCTTTTAAATCCAAATTTTGTAATTCAGGCAAGGAGTAACCAGTAATGTGAGTAAAGCTCTGGTTGAGAAAGTCAATTTGCTGTTCTTCAATATCGTAGATATATACACCTGTAATTGCAGTATCAAACGCTGATTTAATAAAATTGTCTTTTGCTCTTAGAGCAAGCTCAGCTTCTCGTTTTTCAGTGATGTCTTCAAACAGCACTATCGCGGTATCTCGAATACTTTGGATACACTGGAGGGCAAAAGTACCGCTAATATTACCATCTGTGTATGTCATTGCTTCTTGTGAATAAGTACCACCATTTTTGGCGATGTCTTTGTAGATTTTTGGTAAATCTGTGTCTTTTACATTTGGAAAGGCATCTTCAATCCGCTTATTAACAAGATTTTCATGGTCAGTTTTAAGTATTTTGCAGGCCGCCTCGTTATAGCTAGCAAGTACCAACTCGCCTTGTTTTAATTTGTAAACATGCAGTCCTTGCGGTAATGACTCTACTATACTGCGATTAGTTAATTCACTGTCTTCTAGCGCCTGTTGAACACTTAGTCTCTCTGTAATATCAAGAAATGAAGCAAAAACACATGGTTCATTCTTATAAATCCGTTTATTTAATCTGACTTCAATAGGCACGCGTTTTCCATTTTTGGTTAAACCGTAAACAAGCCGATTATTGGCCATGAGCTTTTCTGGTACTTCACCGTCAATAAAGTTTTTAACGAAGGTACGATGTCGTCCTTGAAGCTCAACATCCAATACGGTTTCTAGTTTATAACTCTCCAGTTCTTCTTTTTGATATCCGAAAATTTTGGTCGCCGCGTCATTTGCAACCATAATATTACTGTCTTGATCAACTACAAATATTCCCACGTGCGCACTTTCTGTTGACTCTCTTAGCAATATTTCTTGCTGGCGCATATTTTCAAACTCAATCTTTTCTATTTTTCGCTGATTATTTTCATCAGACACTAATTTAAATTCTGCAAAAGATGGAATTGCCAAAGCTTTAGGGATAGATTTAAATGAAACGTAAGCCGTCATTGCACTGACTATAGCCGTTGTAGCCTTCAGTAGACCATGGATCCCATAAGCACCGTTCCAAATCACATAAATACTGTATAAATGGGTTAACCCACAAAGCAAAATAAACCATGAGAAAAGCATGAATACACCTTTAAACTCCAAGCCTGGTCTGTTTTTAACAAAATAGTAAATCGCCAAAGGTATAGTGAAATAGGACAATGCGATGAGTAGATCAGATGAAACATTCAACCATAGAATTTCTGGCTTCCATAAATAACAATGACCATGTGGCATGTAATCAGAACGGAAGAGGTCTTCCAACGAGTTTTCCATAAATACCTCAAGAAAGCGGTTAATAGTGCGATATAGAAACAATACTACAACTTTAGTTTAAATATTAGGTTGACAAAACCCAACATTTTTTAAACACTTAAGTTGTTATACTAAAGTGGAACTTATTAAATGACAATCGACGGCGTGTCCGTTTTAATTATAGACGATGATGTAAATATAATACGGCAAGTTGGAGATTACCTTCAGCCAGAGTTCGAGGTGTCTTTTGCCACTTCGGCTGATGATGGCTTGACGCTAGCTCGTTCGCTTCCTGAGGTTATCTTATTGGACGTCAACCTTTCAGGTATCAATGGCTTTGAGCTATGCAGAACTTTGAAATCCAATCCAGAGACGGCAGACATACCCGTCATATTCATAACCTCAGCAACCACTTTGGAAGACCAAACTAAAGCATTTAATGCAGGAGCGGTTGACTTTGTTACTAAACCCCTAGAATTACCTATTCTAAAGATGCGCATTATTACGCATGCAAAACTGTTTCGTCAGACAAAAATGTTTGATCGAATGTCTCAAACCGATAGTCTCACAGATCTTTACAATCGCCGCAAATTTACTGAAGACATGACAAACGAATTAGAAAGATGTAAACGATACGCCCACACTTTTTGTCTGATCATTATCGATGTAGACGACTTTAAAGCCTTTAACGATAATTATGGGCACTCAGAGGGAGATAAATGTTTACAGTTCGTCGCAAGAGTGCTCAAAGACAATGCTAATCGTACAAATGATAAAGTCTATCGAATTGGTGGTGAAGAGTTTGCCATAGTGTTACCTGAAGCTGACTTACAAGGTGCAGAAATCGTTTGCAAGGAAATATTAACTCAATTTGAAAAAGAAAAAATCCCTCATCTACATGCTCAAAATCAAAATTACGTGACGGTTAGCATGGGGGTTGTTGCGTATAACGCAGAAGAACACGAAACATTAGAGCAGCTTTTCAACCGCTGTGACGACTTGTTATATAAAGCAAAAGAGAATGGGAAAAACCAATACTTCAAAGCAGTATAACTCTTATGACTGTGCGCTAATGCTTTCAACAGTGACTTCGACGCAGTATGATTGAAACAGATTTTATGAACCATAATAATGTCAGCGTAAACAGTTAGGGCTTTGACACATGGGCAGCCCATGACCCTCAAAACAAGAATATATTCAATGGTGTTTTTTATCTGGATATCTGGTGCGATTGCACTGGCTATCCTGCTTGGCTATAACAATCAAAAAGGTTTCGATCCTCAGCAGGCATTATCAATTGCGATAATGGACTTGAACTTTGAAAGTAATTTTTCAAACGCCGCTAGGCTTGCACTTAAGGAGGGGTCAAAGGGCTACTTAATGCATATTGGCACTTCTAACCAATGCGCTTGTGAAATTATTGCGCGAAACCACCAGTCCTCTCTAGACACTTTTGCACGTCAACATAAAATTGCTTACCATTATATAGATATTGACGGGTATCCTGATTTATCGAGGTACGTGCCATCAGTTCCAGCAGTGGCCTTTTTTGATGAACAAGGCAGACTCAAATTTTTCGGGCCTTATTCTAGTGGCGCAGGTTGCTTTGGTTCATTTGGGTTCATCGATTCATACTTACAATCGTTCATTGAAAGTAAAGCGCCAGAGACGGCTACTATTGTCACTGACGCATCAGGCTGTTATTGCGAAAATGTGCAGACTACAGAAATTGATCAAAGTCGGTAACAGCATAGCGAACACTTAACGTCAATTATAATACTTACGCTCAAGTTCTTTTATGAGTTTTTCAACCGTGCTGTACCTCAATGGCTTTTCAATCCATCCGTCAGAGATGCGATTAATTTGTTTTTTTTGTTCCTTAGTGAAAGAGCTAGCATCCCCAGTTAACGTGTAAACCTTGGCATTCTCTGCTTTTTCTATGTCTACAATTCGGTCTAGAAATTCATAACCATCCATAATGGGCATTCTTAAATCGGTAAGGATCAGGTCAAAAGAAGACGATTCGTTAATGACTTCTATCGCCTTTTTTCCATTACTGGCACCTGTTATGTCGCAATCAAACAACGAAAACACTTGCTGTATACTCTCAAGCACCATCTTGTCATCTTCTACTATCAGTACTCGGTACTTCTTGTTTGCGGATTCACTAGTGCCGACAGCTAAAGCTTCGAATTTAGGTAGGTCTAAGAAAAAGCTAGTGCCACTTTTTGATGTTTCATAATTTAAACGGCCCCCCATTTTCTCACTCAATGACTTACTAATTGACAAGCCTAAGCCCGTTCCCTTGCCAAGCTCTTTAGTTGTCGTAAAAGGCGCAAAAACCTTGTCTTTGACCTCTTCTGCTATACCATGTCCGTTATCGGTAACAACGAGTCTCCAGAAATTTTCATGAGATTCGACACTGACGGTAATATCCCCCCTATCTAAATGCTCTACGGCGTCGCTTGCATTGTTTAATAGGTTGACGAATATTTGCTGAATATACGCATGGTCACCTCTTACAATCGCTTTATCAGGATGCTTCTTAAAAACAATAGAAATGCCTCGTTTGAACGAAATGTTAGTCATTAGGTCAAGCGCTTCCCTAATATCTGACACCAAGTCCAAGGTCCTTGTCATAGTCTGACCTTCATGGTCGCGAGAAATGCTTTTAAGTCCTTTAACAATTTTTTCTATTCGTTTTGTCGCATCATTAATATTGCCTAGAGTTTTTAATATTTCATCTTTGCCTATATTTTCATTGCTTAGTTTGATGCTAAGCACATCAGTTAACACGGATATTATTGATAGTGGATTGTTTACCTCATGGCCAATCCCAGCCGCTAACTCACCTAATGATGCCAGCCGTGATTTATGGATCGCAATCTTTTGCTGTTTTTCAAGCTCGCTCTGGTACTCGACGTCTTTGGAAACATCCCAATTCACCCCCAACATTCTAAGACGATCATCTACTGGGCTTCTAATGACCCTAGCTCTGGCTTTGATATAACATATTTGTCCATTATCGGCTCGCCTTATACGAAAAGAACTTTCCCAATCTTTTAAATTATGCGCCGCCTCTTTGATCACTACTTCTGTCTGCTCTCGGTCATCTTCATGAACGGTGGACGCCCAAGTGGAATAATCTATGCCCCGTTCGGGATTTTTATCGATGCCATATAAAGAAAACATTTTGTCATCCCAAGAGACTTCATCGCTTTCCAAGTCCCAGGACCATGTGCCTATTCCGGTGGCATCAAGTGCCATTTCATTTTGGATATAAACATTGAGATTGCGCGTTTCTTCAGATATGTCTCTTTGCACTGAAATCCAATTTATGTACCACCCTGTAATGTCTTTAACAGGGGAAATGTTGAGTTCTACAGAAAATTTAGACCCATCCTTTCGGTAGTTTGTTATCTTTTGAATGACATTACCCCAAGAGTCCAACGCCTTTCGAATGTTTTTTTTAGCTTCATCCGAGCTGTCTTCGCCTTGTAAAATTCTAGGACTTTTGCCGAGTACTTCGCGCATTGTATAACCAGACATTTTTTCGAAAGCCTTATTTGCAAAAACAATCTTAGGACCTGGAAGATCAATCAAATCAGCCTCGGTAATCAGCAGTGCATCACTCATAGCGTTTAATAAATTAAGATCATAGTCACTATGAAAAATTACATCTTGCAAGGAATTTGCAGAGCCTATTTTAAGTAACAAACTGTAATCTTGATTTTTAAGCCAAGTCACATCTAGCTCTACCTTTCTTGCCAGAACTTCTGAGCTATCCTCTCCTAAAAACAATGTTTGCTGAAAGGAGTGATTACAGCGATTTTTTAAACACCATTTACGTGTATGTTCAACTCTCTTGTAAAAAGCATCTTCTGCATCAGTTAATTCCGACTCATCCTGCAAATTAACCCATCCTGCCGAAGGAGTATAAGAAAATTCCAAGTTAGCATCTAGATTTTTGATTATTAGATTAAGCATAAGTAATTAATGTTGTATCTTTTTGGTGGGACAAGGGTAAAGGTTTTCCAAACAGATACCCTTGAGCAAATTTCGCTCCTAGCGATTTTGCATGTTCAAATTGATCTTCAGTTTCCATACCTTCTAATATTAATGGGATCCCGAATGTTTTTGAAATCAATAAAGCAGATTCCAATATTGTGTTGCATTTCGAACTAACATCACATTGTTGGACATAATATTTATCGAGTTTAAACTCATCGAAGCTATACTCTGTTAATTGTCTAAAAGAATTATAGGCGCTACCGAAATCATCGAGTGATAGCCTTATTCCCAAAGATTTTAATATATCAAGCGATTCAATTACTTTTACGTTATTTTTTATCGCCATATCTTCAGTCACTTCGATCGTCAGATTACTGGCCGAATAATTAGCTGCAGTTAATTGCCCCATTAAATTAACAACGAAGTCTGGGTTGATAATATGCTCTATTGAAAAGTTAAGCGCTATTGGAAAGTTTTTGTATTGACCACTTTGAATTTGTCTTATTGATGTTTGAACCAAAACTTGGTTAAACAAGCCCCATAAATCATACCGTTTAAGTAAACTTAAAAAATTATCTGGGTACAGAATTCTGCCACTCTCAAGTCTTATTCGGCTCAATACTTCAAAACCAATTGTCGAGCGAGAAGCTAACTCCACTTTGGGCTGGAAAAGGCAAATACATCCATTATTAAGAAGTGCGGATAGAATCTCTTTTTTCGATATGAGTTCATTGCCTTGACGATTGGCGATCAGCTTTGAATTTAAGATTTTTATGATCGAACTTGTAGTTAACGGTTTCTCCAATATTCCCCAAAAATCCAAGCCTGATGACTGCACAGAGTCTTTGAATAAAGACAATACGCCGCGCGACATACCCGACATCACAACAAGACCACCAGAGTATGATTGTCGAGAGAGCATTTCAACGGCTTGTATACCGTCCCAATCATCCATAAGAAAATCCAAAAAGATACAATCTATCTGTTCAAGATTTATGCCCTTCATATTGTGTTTATTCGTAATAGAAAAGGCATCAATTTCATAAAGCGCCAACACTTGCTGAATTGAATCAACTAAGGCTTCGTCATCATCTATCATTAAAACTTTCATATGCAGCCTTCCAACATCACGGTACGGTTAACGTTATCTTATAATTAAAATATTGCTAACCATTCTCCGCAATGTTTCTAATATGTTTCACACCTAGTTTTATATCGAAAACTTGGGTGGAGTGTATTAGTCTAAACTAGCGATATGACATTTCATTTTTGATAATAACGAGACTTTTGTTATTTTTATTCACATAACTGAATCCATTAACCGATATCCAAAACCTTTTACTGTTACCAAGAATTTGGGACGCTTGGGGTCTTGTTCAAGCTTTTTTCGGATCCTGCTGATACATATATCAACAGCTCGGTTACTCTCAGGCCCGTCTAGGGTATTTGTGGCGTCTATAATTTGTTCCCTTGACAAGACTTTATTAATATTCAGCGCCATGTATTGAATTACCTGATACTCCAAAGGAGTCAAAGCTACTTCAACGTTTTCTAGGTTTTTAATTTGCTTACTTTTGTCATCAATGAAAAACTGTCCAAAACTCAGCTGCTTTTCACTTGTCACCACATGCTTTGCGCGCTTTATTAAAGCTTGGATCCTTAGTTCCAACTCTCTAATAACAAAAGGTTTACAAACAAAATCTTCAGCCCCAATTTCTAAGCCTGCTATCCTTTGTTCGCTGTCAATTCGACCCGATGCAATAATAATTGGAATGTCATATCGTTGTTTGATTTTCCGTAACAGAACCAATCCGTCCTCATCAGGCAAGGTAAGATCAAGAAGAATCAACGAAAAATCGCTGTTGTTTAAGCGCTTTAGGGCTGACTCGGCAGTCAATGCTTTTTCAACGTAGTATCCTTTAATCTCAAAATACGACGTAATTGCTTCAGCTAATTGCTCATCATCTTCTATCAATAATAACTTATCTTTCACCGCAGACACCACCCTTAATCATAGCTCCTACACTGGCGAATATATTCGCCTAAGGTATTTTCCAATTAATCACATTTGGCTGAGCAGACTCGCTTATGTTGGCCCGAATCCAGTCTGATACACATTTTTTATTATCGGCAGAGTTTATACTTAAGTTGAATATTAATGTACTTGGAATGCTTGACTCCAGATTAATTTGAACATCCGATACCATTTTGCATTGCATTAATTGCCGTTTAAGTTCGCTTAATTGCAAATTGTACCCCCGATGCTGAACAACCCCATCTTTTCTTGCATTTATACAAAAGTGCCTATTATCAGACCACGCTAGATGATCTTGAATCTCTAACTCGTTGCCCTGCTTCACAAGCTTATCCGGATTATTCTGTCTATCTATGAAGGGAAGTAATGTAAATTGTGTGTCAACGTCCTGCTTTATGCCAACAGCACCTGTTTCAGTAGAACCATAGATTACAGATATTGAACGCCAATGTTGATTAGTTAACTGAGTCAAAAGTGTATCGGGGCAAGGGGCTGTGGATAAAACTAGGTCACATACTTTTTGTTGCTCATCACTTAGTGTCATTAACATTGAGCATTGATCCGGTACGGCAACAATTAATCCCTTGAGTTCATGACTGATAACTGCAAATGGGACACGCCCCTTTGCATTGATGACCGGTACATTTTTTAACGAGGCCAGTAACACTGTCCAAATGAAGCCATAGATATGATGAGCTGGGACAAATGAATAAATTTGATCCATATCGAAAGTGTCCGCCCAGTGCTCAGCTTCTATTAATAGTGCCTCAATCTCATGACTTATTCGTTTAGGCGTGCTTGTTGTGCCAGATGTCATAAAAGTAAGTAGCCTATTGGCGCCATCATTGGAGGACTTGGATAAACTTTTTGAGACTAATAAGGCCCAAGCACTTAATGACTCTTTACTGCTTAATTCCTCTGCGGCTTCTGGCGCTAAGTTAAAAAGTTGTCCCACATAACTGGCCATTTGCACTCGCAATAATGAATCTGCAATTACTTCACCGTCCTCTGAAAAAAATTTTTCAGAGGACGCATGACTCATTGAAACTTCGCGTGTTAATAAGTACGTTGCAAGGTCCGAAATAACCGTTTCAATGCGATCTTCATGGATATTTATCATTGAATAATAAAAGAAAAAAAGTCAGAAATGTACTAGAAATATAGCCGAAAGATACTAGAAAAACAACTGGGTTAGTCTTTTACAATACAACTAAAGTCTAAGACCATAGGAGTCTATCATATGTCTGACAATTCAGAGTTAGAGAAGTTATTAGAGTTTTTATACGTCGCGCCTATTGCGCTTATAGAATTTGATCATGATGGCGCCGTTAAAATGGCCAATCCAAGAGTAGCTCAGGTATTCAATCGATATGCTCCTGGTGGCTACTTCCAAAACTTTCTCACTTTTGCAGAAGATTTCTTGCCAGAACTGGCACACGAAATAAAGACGTTTTCAGATGAGCGAGGGCAAATTATGGAAAATAAACGCTATGGTCTTGAAGCGCCAAACGGAGATAGTGAAGAGCAACTCTGGATAGACGTAAGTGTCATTAGGCAAGAAAAAGATCGCTATTTTGTTTCATTTAATAACGTCACCAATCAAGTAAAAATCGAACGGCAAAAATTTATTACCGAGCAACGACTAGACAAGTTTGTTGAGTCCGTCAATCAACATATTTTCTTTACCCTTAATGATAAAGGGGTGGTCGATAGCTGGAATAAAACTGGTGAAGCGTTTATTGCCTCTGAAAATATTGCAAAAGGCAAATTGATGTCTCAACTACTGGCTCTAAAACCCGATGAAAATAGTGACATTTTGGTTTCAGCTCAGAATTCTGGGCCCAAAATAAGCAAAGTGACCTTTAACGGCCGAGATGGTAACCACTACGATGCGCAAATGAACATATCTTCTATTTCTGACCCGCAGGGCAAACACGCTGGTTATTCAGTTGTGTTAAGCCTTGCATCTTAACAAACCACCATACATGAGGAAATTATCATGAACTTTGAAACTGTAACAACAAGCCAATTAGGCTCAAGTAATATTAACGCTGCTGGTTTTGGCGTGGTAAAGATGTCACACGATGGGACCGTGACTGATTACAACGACATTCAATCCAAGCAAACCGGAATGTCCAAAGCCGCTGTTATGGGCAAGCATTTCTTCACTCAAGTTGCACCATGCACCAATAATTTTATGGTTGCACAAAAATATGAAAATAATTCAACTATTGATGAAACCGTGCCATACACATTTACACTCAAGATGGCTCCGACACCATTGACTTTGCGCTTGATAAAAGATGCTGCCACCCAGTATCTGCTGTGTAAATGGTAATCATTAAAAGCAATGCTTTTTTGAATAGAGCACACCATTGTGCTCTTTCATTTTGTTGGAGAAAGTCATGGGTCAATATATACCGTTTTTTTTAAAATACGCATCTGCCCCAATATTTATGATTATTGCAGTAAGCTTATTGTTACTGGACATCAATATATATGGGATTATTTTTTTCAGTTTAGCTCTTGCTGTAGCAATTGCTAATGCATTTCTTCTTTACAAAGATTGGTACTTGCCCACCACCCAACTTTCTGGCCTTCTTACCTCATCAGAACATTTAGCAAATGACTTAAATAAATTTTGCTCGAACATTTCAGCGAATGAACAGTTGTTCAGATTTCTCACTAAGCTCAACGAATTCATCCAAGAATTAGAAACCGCTAGGCAAAGTAAACAGATACTAATCAATGAAACCACTAGCGAAATACACAGTACGCGGTCATTTTTGGAACACATTGAAGCGATTGATACAGAAACAGGGTTTAAGCCTGACTCGGTTCAAAATGCCTTTGAACAAGCTGAAAGTGCAACCGATTACGCCACCAAAACGTTTGAAAATATCTATATGTCAATTACTCAATTAGGAACAGGTTATCAGGCCGTAAAAAGTCGTTCGGATGAATTACAAGAAGCAGCTGAAATTGGCGCTAACAGGACCCACGACACGAAAGTGGTGATTGATGATTTGGCGGCTCAAGCCTCAGAGATTTCTTCAGTTACCAGCAGTATTGCGGACATCGCTAATATGACTCAACTGCTTGCTCTGAATGCGTCAATTGAGGCTGCTAGAGCGGGTGAAAGCGGCCGAGGATTTGCAGTTGTCGCCGAAGAAGTCAAAAAACTGGCTGACCAGACAGATCATGCTACCCAAAGAATTGCCAGTATTTCGGACCAAATTGGGCGGTCGTCGCAAGAGTCGGCAAACGCAATGGCAGAAATTGAGGAACGAATTACAAAAATAAAAGGAGTTATAGAAGAAGTGGTATCTGGCATAAATGGTCAATGGAACGAGGTTAATGGTTTACTTGGTCAGTTAGGCCAGACCGCAGGCACGGTAAGCGGAATGAAAGGAATACTCGCACAGTCTCGTCAAGAATTAGACGCTCATTTTATAATGATAGATGGCTTGTATCAATTTGCCAGAGAATCATCCGCTTCAATCACGCGTCTCTCCGCATTACTTGACTCCCCGTCATCCGATTCTAATACCGATGGGTCGGTCGAAAGCTGTGAAGGTAATGAAGCCAAAAAAGCCGACACAAAAATCGATAAAGATAACGAAGTTGCCTCGCTAAACGACAACAATCTTGGAGTAATTTCATGCTAGCTCAGAAAAAATTTAATATAAGCAACTCTGCACTGGCTCTCGATGGATCATCATTGTCTATGTCAAAAATATATAGATATATAGAAGATGTATCTTCACACACTGTGTTAATAGACGATCATAGTCGTATTCGTATGCAGGAATCAGTCTCTGTGCTAAATGAAAAGTTAGCATCAAACCAAGTGATATATGGCGTCAATACCCGTTACGGGGCAATGGCGAGGGAAAGACGAGACGATTATGCTGATCTGCAAACGAATTTGATATTAAATCATCATGCAGGCTCGGGAAAGCATATCTGTATTGATGATGCAAAACTTACCATGCTCTTACGAATGAATAGTTTATGTAAGGGAGTTTCCGGCATTCGACCTGAAGTTCTTGAGCGCTACGCCTACCTTCTTAATCATGACATAACACCTGAAATAAGAGAGCATGGTTCAATCGGCGCAAGTGGGGATTTAGTTCCATTATCAGCGGCTGCAGGAGCAGCTTTAGGGTTGTCCGACGAATTCAGATTATATCATCAAGGACAATGGCACCCCGCAAAGACCCTGCTTAAAGAGTTGGGTTTACCCTCAATTGAACTTGGTCCAAAAGAAGGGTTAGCGCTAATAAATGGCACTTCATGCCATACAGCAATTTCCATAAATAATATTATTAGATTTATAAAGCTGCTGGACACGTCACTGCGAGTCCATGCTTTAATTGCTGAGATCATGGAATCCGATATGCGACCGTTTTCGGAATTTGTGCAAAATCAAAGGCCGCACCCTGGACAAAAGGCCATCGCTCAAATCATAAGAAGTCTTTTACAAGACAGCGAAATGGTAAGTCATTGCCCAGAACATCATCACAACAAAGTTGACGACAAACTGGTACAACAACGTTATTCAATTAGGTGCATGCCACAATTTTTAGGACCAATATATGAAGGTTGCAAAACAATATTAGGTAGCTTAGAAATTGAAGCCAACAGTACGTCAGACAACCCCATGATAGACGCGCCCAATAACTCAATATATCACGGCGGCAATTTCTTGGGTCAGCATGCCGCTTTGGCGATGGATCAGCTACGAGTTTATAGTGCTATGCTGGCCAAACACAACGATGCTCAAATCGCTATGCTTGTTGAGCCTACGTTTAACGATGGTCTTCCAGCGTCACTTTATGATGATGAACATCCTGAAGCAATCGTGGGTATAAAGCCTCTTCAGATTAACAGCAACAGCTTAGTCCCTATGATCGAAAAACTCGCAGATCCAATTAGCACTCGATTTCCAATTTACGCTGAACAATTTAATCAAAACGTGAATTCGCAAGCATTTAATGCGTCGACGTTAACCCGAGAGAGCTTGAAGCTTCTGGAAGAGCAATTATCTGTTACCATGATCATCGCCAATAAAGCTAAAGCAATGAAATCTAAAAACAAACAGCGTCTAAAATGGTCCTCTAGCAGCACGTGTTTAAGTGAACACTTAGATAAGGTTATGAATAATACAGTCCAAACTGATGAGTTCAGAAGCTTTCAAACTCTCATCGAAGACACCACGTCGCTATTACGAACTGGCGCTCTAACAGACACTAAATTTGAACATTGCCACAAACTCTTGGTGGATTCTTCGAATTAAATCGGGTTGACACATAATGCTATAAAAATTGAGTCCATATATACTTGATACGGTGTGGTCTGCGCGGCGCGCTTTTTGTTTAAAGTTATGGGCATATTTGAATCAATCCATGTGCCTTAACTTGGTTTAAGTTTCAAAGAACTGCAGTGACCAATGTTACTTGAAAAACACAATAATAAGCGAAAATTCAAGATAAGCCGTACCTAGAGACAGATGATAGATGACGGCAAAGTATAATGGATGTTAAATTTAAAAGGGTACTGTGTATTGCATTTGCTTTGTCCCTGCTGTTCGTTTCCGGTCGTTTGACCGCACAAACAATGACAAAGCCCGAAACCTATACAGTTAGCTCTATACAAGAACTTCGCACGCTATTTCGACAACTGAAACAAAGCACTCACCCAACGGTGATTTTAATAGAGCCTGGACTTTATTCTGTGACCGGACGGCGGCTTTTGATCCCAAGAGCTAATATCACTTTACTTGGCCTTACCGGCGATCCAAAAGATGTCATTTTTGATGGCGGTGGTATGCGTGATGGGATTGGCTTTATATTTGACGTATCCCATAGTCATATCACCATATCGGGCGTTACTCTGCGAAATGTGAAGAATCATCTTATCCAAGTAAGAGCCGAAAAAGGCGCATCTTACTTCTCACTAAGTAATTGCATTATGCAAGATTCGTTTGAACAGATGTTGAAAATAAGCGGCAATAGCAAAGATTCAAAATCTCCTTTTTCAGAACACGGCAAAGTAACAAATTGCTTATTTGAATATACCAAAGGTATTGGACCACAATATTACATTGGAGGTATAGATGCTCATCGCTCAAAAAGCTGGGTGATCAGTAATAATATTTTCAGAAATATAGCAAGTCCTGAAAAAAGAGTTGCCCAGCACGCAGTTCATTTTTGGAGAAAGTCGGAAAACACTAGCGTTATCAATAATATTATTATTAATTCAGATCGAGGGATTGGATTTGGGTTAGGGAATTCAGACTTTGACCATAGAGGTGGATTAATCAAAGAAAACTTTATTTTCAATGAAGGTAAAAAAGCGCATATGTCAGCCAATTCTGGGATTATTTTAGAAAGTGCCAGTGGGGCAGTTGTGAGTGACAATCATATCTATTTATTCAATGATTACCCAAACGCCATAGAATATAGATTTGCCAGCTCTCGTAATAACTTTATCACTAACAACCGCTCTAATAGACGTATTACCAGTAGAAATGATGGGCAGGCTAAATTAAACAACAACACGCAAGAAACAGCAATTTTACCCACTGTAAAATACATGTTAAACAAGTTGAATCAATAATAAACTTGAATAAAGAATGGAACTAAATAAGATGATTAAGGATTACCTTATCAAGTTAAAGATTAAGAAAAATTACTTTATTTACTCTTCGATAATATAAGTAATTCGACCCGCCTTCACTCGCCTAAATTTACCTGTATTTAAATTGCCATCATCCAAGATCATGTCAAATTGGATTAAATCCTCTTCAGGTGCTGTAGGTCCCATGATTGAAATTCCAGCGAAATCATGTCCATCAGGGCCTTCCCAATTCCAAGTTCCACCTAATGCGGTGGTAGCCAACCATTGTGCCTCATTGATATTAAGCTGTGGCGCGTCAGGCGGGAGTATAATGTGGCTGTCATTGGGGAAACGTCCGTGAATTGTCCGCCAAATTTGAAACTCTCTGGCAAAATGTCCGAGTTGATTGGCCATTTCTGTTAACTTTGAACGAGTTATGAAACTATTGTAAGAAGCCATAGCAAAGGTTGAAAGAAGCCCTAAAATAGCCACCACCAACATAAGTTCAATAAGCGTGAAACCGCGTTGCTTGGCGGGTTTTACCCGCTTACCCTTATAGTTAGATCCTGCGCCATGATTTGCAGAAGTAAAAGTGCTTTGAGTTAAATAAAGACTTTTTGACAAAATACTAGAATGTCTCATAAGTTCAGTCCCTCATAATCCCTTGAACAAAACTAGCACAGAGTAGCCGTCTAAGCTTTAATCAATTTTATACTATGGTATTGAGTTTTAAATTTATGAACTCAGTAAGTCAGTGCTCTGGTATGTAAAAAGCTTTAGGTTAAACAATGCACTTTAAATTTGCTTTGAACCGACCAAAATTACTTTGAATAAACTAGGTTACTCAGTATTTTTGTCACATCTTCTATTCTATCAATATAGCTCGCTTTATTAGCTCGCTCATGAATAGTATGATCGCCGTCTCCAAAAGGGCCAAAACCGTCTAGACTGGGCACTCCCGCGGCCGACACCACATTAGCATCACTGACTCCGCCTCGCCTCTCCGTTACTAAAGCCTTACCTAAAAAAGCCTCAATTCGTTTGATATACTCAGCCTGTCTTTCGCTTGGTTGCATTACGTCACGCTGCAAACCTCCCGACACTTTTACAGTTGAACCATTGGTTGTGTGTGTATTGTTTAAGTCGCTAAAAGCATTTAACACTCTATCGCGCTCTGCACTTTGTGTGAAACGCGCCTCAACTACTAACTTAGCTGATGGAGAGATAGTGTTTGCCCCAATCCCACCATGGATCTTGCCTATGTTCACCGTAGTTTCTAAAGTAAGGTTGGTTAATTTGCTCAACTCTAGAAGGGTTTCTGCTGCTGCAATGTTGGCATCCGTTCCATCAGTAAAATGGTTACCGGCATGCGCGCCCTTACCTTCAATATCAATATAGTAGGTAGCGATTCCTTTACGTGCAATGACCACGTCCTGTTGAGGCCCAGCTGCTTCAAATACCATGCAAAAATCGTAGTCAGTGACCAACTTAGTGGTGAGTGCTTTACTGTCGTCACTGCCCGTTTCCTCATCGCTAACCATTAACATGTCAATATTGAATATTTCACCATATTCTTTATGTAAGTTTCTCAAAGCTTCTAGCGCGATGTGATTACCACCTTTCATATCACATACGCCAGGGCCATATATCCATTCGTCATCTTGTTTAAAATCAGTAAAAGTACCTTCGGGAAAAACAGTATCAAAGTGACCTAAAATTAGGATTTTTTCGCCTTCTTTTTTGTTCGAGCGATAATGAACATGATCACCAATTTCTTGTCTAGCATGTATGTCTGTTTGATACCCTATTGCTTCCATTAACGGAGAAAAACGCCTAACAACTTCATCTACTCCCGCTTTATTTCTCGTATAACTATTTACTTCAATAAAAGATTGCAACTCTGCAAAGTCATAATTAGCCGTCATTTCACTTACATCCTTATTCATTTTGCAAGGATTCTAGCGTTTTTATGTACTATTTACGACTATATTCTGCACAATAAACACACTTATAGCATCTACTTTCGTGGTATGCTAACTATCTGATTTAAAATGTAATAATTGAGTAAACCAAGTGTTAAGTTTTAGTGGAGAGAATGCTAAATGAATAAGTATACCGTAGGTATGTGGATGTATAGAAATGGAGGCGGGGAACTTATTCAAGCCAAGTTAATAAACTTATTACGAGAACGTGATATTTCTGTAATAACAGACTTGAATTTAGCGCATGCCACCGCTCACAACGGACAGATAATTTGCCATAATGTAGTCATGGAAGATCTTGATCTCTATTTCTCCTATAACGCCGGTCAGCAAACCGCTTATCAAATGTATTTATACCAAGCCCTAAATGAAACCGTGCCCTGTTTGAATAATTTTGACTCCTTTGCCCTTTGTGAAGACAAATTTAGAACTTCACACAAATTAGCCCGAGCAGGCATAAGAACCACTGATTACAGGCTTTGTAATACAGACGACCGACATACGCTTAAAAACACAATACGAGAGTGGGACGGCAGACTCGTTTACAAACCAACCGATGGTTGGGGGGGAATGGGGATTGTAAAAGTTGAAAACGAACGCTCTCTTGATATGTTGATGCCGTTCTTAGAACACACCAACTTGCGACATTTATACGTTGAACGTTATATCAATTACGACATGTCAGATTACAGAGTTGATATTGTGGATGGCCAATTTGTGGGTTGCTATGGACGCAAAGCGCCGGCTGATGATTGGAAAACAAACATATCAAGCGGTGGCACCGTTATGGCCAGAAAAGCAAGTGATGAATTAATTGAAGTCGCATTAAAAGCAACCGCAGTAACGGGTTTAGAAATTGCCGGTGTTGACATTATTTTTGACGAAGATGCACAAGAATATGTAGTGCTTGAAGTTAATGGTATACCCGCGTTTGCTACTCCAGAACAAGAAGCAATTGGACTTGATTTTAACGATAGAAAAATAGAGCTAATCGTAAACTTAATAGAGCGCAAAGTTCACGAAAACTTTGACAAGAAACCATCAAAAAATGAATTGGAACTCGATAGTGAAAAAGAATACACCCCACTCCAAACTGCCTAAAGTAGGCTTCTTATACCTTAATCATGTGTTGAGGTTTTTTGATCATTCCAACTTTAGAGGCTGGCCAGACCGTATCGAAGAAGTGGTTTACCGCTGGGGTAATGATAAACAGCGATTTATTAACGATGTGAAATCAAAAAACATCGATGTTTTGGTTGGTAACATTCCCGCTACAGCTTATGAAACCTTCAGAGAGATTGCTAGAGCTTTACCCGAGGTTCGATTTATACCATCTCTAGATACACAATTTGCTAATAAATCAAAAGAGAATGTGACCCACTTCTGTAAAAAGCATAATTTACCTATTCCTAAAACTGATATTTTTTATGAACAGGATGATGCAATAGCTTTCTTGAAAAATACTGATTACCCCAAAATCATCAAAAAATCCTATGGCCCATCCAATTATGGTGGCTATTTTGTCCATAAAGTTGATTCATTTGACGAAGCAACACAGCTTCTACAAAAAAAGAAATACTATCCAGTATACGTGCAACAATTTGTGCCAATGCAAGCCGATATTAGAGTAATGCTTGTTGGTCATAAACCTTTGTGTGCATTTTGGCGAAGACCGCCTGAAGGTGAATGGCTGACTAATACTTCGCAGGGTGGTTCTATGGATTACCAGAACGTGCCTCAAGAAGCGTTAGACATCGCAGTAGCAGCATCAAAGGCAGCTAAAGCGGAGTATTGGGCATGTGATATCGCACTTGGAGTAGACAACCAATACAGAATACTTGAGTGTGCAACCGCATTTGCGGCCTTCCCTTATGTAAGAGATTGGATTGGAAGTTACATAATGTGGGATTTATCCAATGGTCGTTTCCGAGCACCCAACATTCCCAATTATAATTGGGAAGAATTAGGCAAGCTAAGTTCATCTGTGCTTCGAGTTATGCGGCATATTACTTTCGGGAATTCGAGTATAAGTGAAGATTGCGCAGATTCTGTACTACTTCAAAATAGAGCTGATTACCCACTGTTACCCGTTGAACTGCGCATGGAGCATGAAGAGTGGCCTAGCGAAACCTGGAATTATCAGGATAATTACACATCTAAGTCTGCCAAGTCCCCTAATAACGGGTATAATGTTGAGCTAAGTGCAAACGAAAGCCGATTCACGCAAGAAGTTGCACCTCAACTAGATTCAAATGATACAGGACAAGAAGACAGCGAAGCTATTGCTGAAAATACGCCTGAACATGTTGAAATAGCATTAAGTGAGGAAGTGGAGCAATCTACCTTGAACGAGAATGAACTGCGCAGCTTCTTTAAAAATGTGAATGGAATTGGCACTAAAACAGTGGACCTTATTTTAAACAATATGTCGGTCTTAGAACTAAATAATGCTTTATCTATGCAACCTGAGAAATTATTAAGCATCCCTTCAATAAAACAAAAAAGGCTTGAGCTGATCACTGATCAGTGGCTAAAAATGCAAGGTTAATAATGAAAAAACAGTATGCTTCGTACCAACAAACCATTAATTTATTAGAACATCTCGTTGATCAACATCCCAACTTATTGAAAATGCACAGCATCGGTAATACTTGGGAAGGACGTCCTATAGTAATGGTTACCATGACCATTGATGTTGAGAAAGCGGATGAAAAACCGGCGCTTTTGTATACGGGCACTATTCATGCCAGAGAATGGATTGGTAACGAGCTTGCTGTAAAGTTTATTCAATATGCGACTGAGAATTACCAAGTAAATCCTCAGCTAATTAAAACGCTAAAAAATAATACGCTTTATATGGTGCCATGTTTGAATCCTGATGGGTTTGAATATTCTCGCACTCATTTCTCTTTCTGGCGTAAAAATAGACGAGATAATGGTGATGGTACTTTTGGAGTTGACTTAAACCGTAACTTTGCAGTGCGCTTTAAACGAGGACCAGATACAAGTTTAAATACTTACTCCGGTCCAGAAGCTTTTTCTGAACCTGAAACCAGTGCTATTCGAGATTTTGTTGAATCTCACTCGAATATCACTGTATCTCTGGATTACCACTCTCAAGGCAACGTATTCTTCCCTGCGCATAAGTTCAATCATGAATCTGAAATTGAAGGTACTGACTTAAACGTGTTGTGCGCGAATATGAACCGCGAAATTGAAAAAGTAACAGGCAGACTTTATGGTATTCACCGAGGTAAACCACCTGCAAACTTAATTCATGGAAGCGGAAGAGAGTATTATTATTCTAGAGGCATCTTAGCAACCGTTGTTGAAGTGGGTACTAGAAACATTCCTGACTACTTGAGTAACATGACTCAAAGCGTCGATGAGAATATCCCCGCTGTTCAATATGCCCTATCTGAAGCGATTAACTACAGTTCAAAAGCACCTAAGCGTGTTTCTAATTTTACTACCACAAAGATTGATGTTTTTTCTGCATCGTTAAGCTGGGACTACGAGCAGTCCGATGATGTGTATTTTGAAATTTATCGTTCCGAAAAAGTCAAAAGTGCTTGCAGAGAAGAGAATATTATTGGGATCACTAAAAATCTTCATATCACTGATGTTCAGCTTAAAAGTGGCCAAAAGTATTACTACAATATTAGAGCGGTTAATCGTAAAACTGATATCAAGTCGCCCTTTGCACCTGAGGTAAAGATTAAAACCCTATTGTCTGAAGACGAATTTTCACGCTACCTATTTCCTGCTAAAAAAGACGTGGGGTATGTGGGGCAGTATACTCAAGAGCGAAACAGAGAGCATTTTGGATTAAACTCATTGTTTGTAGGTGTGAACAAATCCAGAGGAATTTGCTACGGCGTGGTGATGTTTTCACTCGAGAATATACCCGATGATGCAAAAATTAAATCAGTCAAGTTCTGTTTGTACCCCATGAATAGGGTAAATGCGAAAATAGAAAACTTCGGTGAATGGACGGTTTCATTGCTTGATTCATCCACAGTTTCCGATATTACTAATTTTGACGAAATTCACAATGCTACGCCATTACAGACACTTAGTAATGCCATCACGTCCGACAAGCTTACTCAGGGAATGTGGACCGAGTGGCCTTTTAACGTAATTGAAAGACGAATCGTGAAAGAGCATATTTCAAGCGGTAAATTTTTGCTGCGAATAGACGGCCCAAACAAATTACCATTGGGCGCCGACTCACAAATGATGCAGTTCGACATAGGATATGGTCGATTTGGCGGTGGCATTCACTATCGCCCAAATCTAGATATTATTTATTCAACCCAGCCGCAAGAAGCAAGATATACTCCGGCGAGTGTTACCACTTTTTATAAAACAAAAACCGTTCAAAGAGAAATTAAAACAGGGTTTGACGAACAAGGTAACCGTGTGTTTGGATACATGTCTTTTGAAATGACCGACTTACCTGACCCTCATAAGTTTGTCATTACAGATGCATATTTAGAGCTTCAAAACGCCAACACTGTTAATAGCAAACGTGATACCCGTTACACAATAGAGCTAGCTGACAATACCTACGATAGTTATGAGTCAATCTCTTCAACCGATAATCGTGAATATGTAGGCTACGAGGTCAGTAATTTACAACTGAAAGAAAAAACTACACATCACTTTATTTTTGATAGTTACTGCAAGCAAAAGCTCGAAGCACTTTTCGAAAATAGAGATATAGTGCAATTTATTATTCGCACTACTGCATCATCAGAGGCGAAAAATAGCTTAGTTAGCTGGTTTGACAATGAACAAGAAAATATCCCTAATTTGGTGATTAAATATATAGAGCGCAGGAAACACGGAGTCGAGCCCTCTACTCAATTATCGGCTAAAACTGAAGGAAAAGTGGTAAAACTCACTTGGACAAACCCAATCCATGCAGACTTTGTTGGGACGTTTGTTGTACGTAATCGTTTCCATCCACCTAAATCTCCCTCTGATGGGGTGAAAATTTATGCAGGAAAAGATGAATACACTTATGATAATTTCGGTAACCCAAACGTACCAAAATATTACTCTGTGTTTTCGTACGATGATGTGCCTAATTTTTCTTCCCCAAACAGCATCTATTTCGCAAGTGATGAAACTATCCAAATAGAAGAAGAAGAATATGAAGGTCAAGGTGAAGATGACATTAATTAGTCGTTTCACGATATAAATGAGCAAGAGAATCAAATAAATTATTGTGGTTGTGCTGGTGCGCAGACAGGCTGAAGATGTTGCGCACCAGCACTCCATAAATAAAGGAGCTTTCTAGCTAAATTAGATACTTTTCATCAAAAATGACGTAAGTTACTTAGTCTTTATAATTGTGTCGGAAAACGAAGATGGTAATTGTTCATGATTGGAATAAACTAAAGAGCTTCCTCCTAATCTCACATCTATTTGTGTGTTTTCAAACCTTTGCCTCTGTCCCCGCTTTTCTAAAAAACATCCCCCAAGACTACGTAACCGAACAGTCTGTGCAATCTTTAAATAGCGAGTTTCAAGGTGATCGTATCGCGCATGCCTTACCCAACTCTTTTACTGGAGGGAAAATACCACTAATTTTGGAATCTAGTGTTCAAAAGCTCAGTTCAAAGTTCATATTCGTCACGCAAAAGTTTCAGCTAAAAAATCAGCTTTATTATATAAATATGACGCTTGGTGAAAGCTCTAAAATTGGAGAGATTATTGGCAATGATAGGCATTGGTACATTATCTCAAATGAAGATAAGACTTGGTCAGTAGACACCAATAATTTAGGTCAATTTGAAAGTGAGCGGCTCAACGATACCGTAGGCACTTCACATTTGTCAGGCCTTTATAAGCCGCAATCTTCAAACGTGAAGCTCAGCAACCAAATTAACGGAATTACAATCGTTGATGTTCTGCTAATTTACACACCAAATATTGTATCTGATTTTCCAGGTGAATTAACTCAGACCCTTCTTCATCATTTGGTTGCGCAAACAAATCAAGCATTTGTAAATAGCGACGTCGATGTTCAACTTAGATTAGTGGGCACTGAATTAGTCAACTACACGAAGGCGTCCAATTTTGATGCTTTGAGCGACCTATCTGCTGCATTAGATAGAAATAGTGCTACTGTGACCGATAGTAGTCTTTCAAACTTAGCTACTGTTCGCGACTCGCTTGGCGCAGACCTTGTATCCATGATAAGAACTCATGATCTTGACGAACGAGACGTCTGCGGAGTTGCAAGGTTTCCTAATAGCCAAACCGATGAATTAATCAATATCAGCAATGTCGGGATAAGTGGTGGTTCAAATTGTGGGCTGACGTTTACTCATGAAATAGGACATAATTTTGGAGCCGGCCACCAAGCTGTAAATGGTCAAAGTCAAGGCGCCTTGGATAACTCAGGGGCTTTAATTGTCTCTGGTAAGTTTAACACCATTATGTCTTCCATCGGCACTGGAGACGATAACCGCGCACTTAAGCTAAATGTCTTTTCGAACACTGAAAATTTTTGCGGAGCAATCGTGTGTGGTAATGACCTATTCGCAGACAACGCAACGACCATTGAGGCATTTGCTTTGCAAAACGCGAACTTAAGAGAGAGTGTCGTTCCAATTGGTAATATAGCTTTTCCGATTAAGACGTTTCCAGACAATGATGGTGATGGAATACCTAACAATGCGGATGCGTTTCCATTTCTTTCCAGTGAAACCCTAGACTCAGACAACGACGGGATTGGAGATGAATCCGATTTATTTCCAAACGACCCAAGCGAAGTAGCCGATTTTGATAAAGATGGCTTAGGCAATAATGCGGATCTTGATGACGATAACGACGGTGTGTTTGATGCCTTAGACGATCTGCCTTTTAATAGAAATGAATCAATCGACAGCGATGGCGACGGTATAGGCGATAACACAGATGATTTAATAAATAATTTTCAAGAATATTTGGATTCTGATCAAGACGGCCAAGGAGATTTAAGCGACTCAGACGACGATAACGATGGAGTTGATGATTTTAATAGTCTCGATTCACTTGAGAACACCAACCTTATAGTGGTAAGTGCAGGCTCTGATCAAATATTGGAGTTTGATGCTCAATCGGGAACATTCATACAAACACTGCTCAGCGTTGAACCGGGAAACTTTAGCTTTAGAAGTGACATAGAAGTAGCGCCTAACAATGAACTATTTTTTATATCTCAGAGCGATGTGTTTCGGTTTGACCGACAGCAAAACAGAGTTCAACTTGCCATTGATAGAAGCGAACTGGTTGCTAATTTCCCCAAACATATAACCTTTATTGATCAGCAAAGAATGCTAGTGACAAATGATAGTTCTGCGGATGTCATTGAAACTTTTAGATTGTCAGAGCAAGGTATCGCGCGCACAGGTCAATTTTCTGATGAGGTTGTCATTAGGGATGTATTACCACTGTCCAATAATCGTATATTGTTCGTTAATAAATTAGATAACCAATTAGAAATATTGGCTCTGAACCAGCCTAACAATCCAAGAACCGTTTTTGCTAACACCCAAATGAATAAACCAGAACATTTAAGTCGCGACCAAAATGGAAATATTTTCGTAACCAACTCTGGAGATAATAGTATCACTCGGTTCAATTCAAATGGTATAGCAATTGTCAACTTCACCCTTCCCAATAATTATCCAGCTTCATGTATTGAAGTGGGGCCAGACAATAATCTTTACGTGTGTAGCCGACAAACAAACGAAATACTCATATTGGATAGCAACAGTGGTGATTTGGTTAAAACTGCGGTTGTAAGCGG
Organism: Glaciecola sp.; assembly: GCA_965660815.1. Classification (GTDB taxonomy): domain Bacteria; phylum Pseudomonadota; class Gammaproteobacteria; order Enterobacterales; family Alteromonadaceae; genus Glaciecola. The sequence continues at coordinate 15,977 of CBFIBG010000052.1, read as the reverse complement.
CAGTGGCGGGCTAAGCCAACCTGTAAGTTTAGCATTTGTTGGGAAACCTTTAGATTTATTACCCTACGCTCCAACCAACGACAGTGACAATGATGGAGTGGAAAATCAAAATGACGATTTACCATTAGATCCTACTGAAACGGTTGATACCGACAACGATGGGTTGGGTAACAATTCCGATACCGATGACGATAACGATGGCATGCCTGATACATTTGAAGTGGCTAACAACTTTGACCCGCTCAATGCAAACGATGCCAATCAAGACGCTGACAACGATGGAGCGAGCAACCTAGCTGAATTTAATGTAGGGACCGATCCTAGATCACCTGATAGTCCAGAATCTGATAACGATGGAGGCGGCGGCACCTTTTCTATCCTATGGTTGTTTCTTTTAACGTTAATATCGATAAGACCGACGCTCAGAAACAAGTGGCGATGACTGCGTTACCGCTTTTCTTATCGACCTGTCCGTTTTAAGATAAGTTAAGTTGAATATTGTTGGCTTTAAGCGCGCCCAGAACGGTAAGTTCATTAGGAGGTTGACAGCCACTTTTCTCAACATTGAGCGTTGCCGCCATCAAGCCATATCTTAGAGCATCTTCAAGACCTTGGGTTTGCTGTCGTTCGTTTATCTGACCAGACTTTACTAGACGGGACAAAAAGGCTGAAAAAAATGTATCTCCTGCGCCAACCGCATCCACAAATTCTTCAGGTTCAAATACATTTAGGTGAATTGATAGACTGTTCGTAAGTAGTGTTGCACCTTTTTCGCCTTGAGTAAGCAATACCATACCGTTATCAAGTTGAGATAACACTTTTTTTGCTCCTTCAAGAGGGGCGTCATCGTAGCCAAGTAGCTGCAAGTCTTCATCGCTTACTTTCACGATACCTGCGAAAGGCAAAAGCGCTAACACGGCGTTGATATAACTATCTTGATCGGTCTCAACGCCCTTTCGCATATTAATATCTAAGCTGAGAGGGATTTGCTTTTCTTTAAGAAAATTAAAACATTGCGTTAAGGTATCCTTCATACTCGGAACTAAAACTAACGAGCCGGTATGAAATAAAGCAATCTCTGTATTAATAAGGTTTATTAACTGATCCGCTGATATATCTAAATCGGCAATAAACTTTCTATACAGCCTATAGTCAACCTGACCATTAGCATCGGTATACACCAATGCCAAAGAAGTCGGTAAATCGGAACGGTTATTCGAGGGGATCTGAATTTTCTCGCTGGTTGCGTAGTCATAAATACGCTTGCCATACTCATCAGTCGATATAGGCGACAAATAGGATATTTTTAGGCCTTGTTTAGCGAAACTGCGTGCGACATTGAATGGAGAACCGCCAATGAAAGGCTGTATGCTTCCATCACTTTGTTCTATTAAGTCGAACAGTGCTTCCCCAAAAACAGCTACTTTTTCCATATGTATATGACCCTACTCTTTTTATTTTTAAAACCAAGACATCATGCCCAGTTGCGCTAGTAATATTTGTCTTTTCAAACAGAGGCGGTAACTTAAAACAATATGAAATTGATAGCAAGGTTGTTTATATCAAATGAAGAAGACACTCTAGATTATTATATTCCTTTAACAGAGACTTACAGGCGCATGTATTTTGCACATAAGATGACAGGGTATCGTTATGCTGATCATTTACTGCGGCTATGCTAATGACTCATGTGAGCACGATTTATTCATTACTATCCAATGATTATATTTTGAAAAAACCGATTAATTGCTTTAAATCATTTCGCTCTTGGTTCTGCAATTCTATTTGCTTGGTAATGGCATTGAGCGACTCTGCATTAAGATCGGCTAAGTCAGTAATGGAAGTAATATTGGATGTTGTTTTTTGCGTGGCGAGCCTTTGCTCATCGGCCTCGTCAGACACACGATTATTAATTTGCGCAATGTCTTCAGCATTCCGCATTATGATCGAATATGTATCTGACGCTTCACTATTCAACTCTATTACCTTAGCGCTTTGATTGTTTGTTGCAGTGATCGCCTCAACTACGTCTCCAGCTCCTGTTTGAATTAACTCGATGATAGTAGTAATTTCCTCAATGGAATTTTGGGTTCGCCCAGCCAAGGTGCGCACTTCGTCGGCAACAACGGCAAATCCACGGCCTTGTTCACCCGCTCTTGCCGCTTCAATTGCGGCATTCAAAGCCAATAAGTTTGTTTGTTCAGCTATGGAGCGAATAACGTCTAAAATGCCCGCCACATTCGCTGAGTCATGGTTTAGCTTGTTTACAGAGTCAGAAGCTTTCGCTAATTCATTAGATAAAGTAAGCATTGCTTCACTTGCATTTGTAATAGTTTGATTACCTTTTAGGGCTTCATCCGCAGCCTGGGTGCTTTTTTTACTTGCTTGTTGAACACTTGCTACAATATTTTCACTAGAATGAGCGACTTGCATGGTAGACGACGCCAGCACAGTAGTATCGTCTTTTTGTTTTTGCATTGAGTCATTTGATTCAACAACCGCCTTTGCCACGCTTTTACCAGCAACGTCTAAATTATCTAAACCGGATTTTATTTGACCAATTACATCGCGTAATTTTGCGGTAGATTTGTTCGAAGCTTTAACCAGTGATGCAAACTCGTCATTGCCGTTTATTGATTGCTCCTGACTCAAATCTCCGTTGGCGATTGTTTCCATTATCTGCATAGATGCAGTTAATGGATGCATAATGCTGTTCATTAACCAACGGGCAATACCAAAGCACATGATCAATGCAATGCCCACTGAAATCATAACGTTTCTTATTGCAGATTTACGCGTTTGCTCAACAATTACACTTTCTTCGAATAACAATGCTTCAGTAGCCGATGCAGCCTCATCGGCCGCTTCAAACAATGCTAGCATAGCCGCTCGTGTAAGTGGTTGGGTCGTTGATGCTATCACGGTAAATTCTTCGTTATAGCGAATTATTGCAGCCTTTATTTGATTGACTCTATCGATGCTTGATTGCACCTGCATTATTGCTTGTGTGGTTTCTAGACTAGTTTGAGCAGCACTGAGGTTTTGATCAAACTGTTGTTTAAATTCTGCTTCCTTAAGCAATAGATAGTCGGCTTGGGAGAGCCTCGCGCGAAACATTGCATTGTCCGCCGCTGCGATATTGCTGTAAATAGTTGTTTGTTTTTCTAACTTATTAAAACTGCTTTTAGCTAATAAGCCAATTCCCAAAATAATAAGCGCTAATGCGGATAATGCAAACCAAAGTTTTTGTTTTATAGTCATGATGAAGAAAACGTGAAGATTGTCGATATTAAGTTTTCGGCACCATCTGGCTAAATATTAGCCAGATGCATATTTTCCCTATCTTAATGTCGTTGCCTGTCATTTTAAATTCACACATAGTGGATGAGCGTTACTTGAAAGTAGAAGAACAGCAGATTATGAACAACCCTTCTAACGGTCGATTGTGTTTAAATTCATTTCGACGTTCATAATCAAATAAACGCCAAGAAAATTAGCAGTCAAGACCTATTTATTTGACCTATTTATATGTAACAATGCTTAATGCCGCTCGTGGTTGCTCTTTAAACACAGCGTCGACCTAGTAAACACGATGGTCTATCACATTGCGCTTGAAGGGCTTGTAAACGTAATTAGTAGTAATCACATATTTAGCGTTAAGTTCAAATAATAGGTTAAGGAAAATGGTACAGTTACAATCCGAGAAATTGGATTCTATCTACAAGTGTGAAGCTTTTGAGTTTAATCTTTCAAGTGGCAATCTAGAAACGCCCACTGCTAAATCTCGCCTCGAACCAACTATCGCGAGGTTACTTGCTTACTTCCTTACAAACCAACATAGACTAATCGAGAGACAGGAGCTTCTTGAAAATGTTTGGCAGGGAAAGATTGTATCGGACGACCCTATCAATAGAGGAGTATCTATATTACGGCAGGCGTTAGATTCAAGTAATCGACACCGTTTTATCAAGACAATACCTCGTCGAGGTTATGAGGCATCATTTCCGTCTCCAGTCATTGATAAGAAGCCATCTCCTGAAACTCCAGAGGCAGTTGTCACAGTATCAGAACCGCAGCAATCAAGACAAAAACTAAGAAAACTCAATGGAAGAAAAGTAGTGGCGTTAGCATGCATTTTGTTAATAAGCGCCTTAGCTATAGCCATACTTTCCTATCAACATAACCTACCTGTAAATAAGAATTCAGATAAACCCATCATCGCAGTCTTACCCTTTCTTGATGGTTCAGAAGATAGGGAGCGTCAATCTATCGGAGAGGGTTTCAGTGATGCCTTAATCGGTTCGCTTTCAAGAGTCCAGCAAATACAAGTCATCGCAAGAACATCGAGCTTCGCGCTTGAGCATAGAGACAAAAGAGCTTCAGAAATAGCCGCCGCACTTGATGCTGACTATTTACTCGAAGGCAGAGTGAGTTACAACAATAATAATATGTTGATAAACGCTAGACTGATTGACACATCTAACGAAACCCTTGTTTGGTCTTCACAGTTTCAACAACCGAAGAACAGTGTGTTTAATGTTAACAATGAAATCTCGGCAGCAACTATCTCTTCGATTGTTGGCAGTATGATTGCGCAACCGGTTGATAATTATATGCCTAGCTACCCCGCGTATCAGCAGGTGATGCTTGGATTACAGCAGAAAAATATCGGCACTATATCAAGTTTACAACGGGCAATTGAGCACTTTGAAATGGCATTAGAGCTTGACCCAAATTACGCTTTACCTTTAGTAATGATGGCGTCTGCAATCAATAATTTAAATACTATTGATCCAATGCTGTATGAGTATTCTGCCGATGAGGAAAAACTTGAATCTATAGATGAATTACTGAATAAGGCACTCTCAATTGAGCCTCTTTTACCGGAGGCGCTGGCGCTGCAAGGACGTATTGCTCTGAGAGAGCGCCGATACGATGTTGCTGAAAGACAATTAAACCAATCTCTTAAATTAAGCCCAAGTTATGCGATGGCAAAAGCAGATTTGGCTCAATTATTATTTTCTACTAATCGTTTAGAAGAAGCTATTTTGGTAGCAAGAGAAGCGTTGAAACTTAATCCACAAAGCAATTCTGCACATCAATTAACAGCTCGTGTACTCTGGCAGTTAGGCCGCTCAGAGCAAGCCGTTTCTACCATTGAAAAAAACATTACACTGAATCCAAAGGCCAGCAATAATTATAGCTTGTTAAGTAGATGGCACTTCCAATTGGGGAAACCTGTGAAAGCGGTCGTATATGCCGCTGAAGAGTGGGAACTAGAACCACGAAATCCAAACAAACAATGGCGATTATGTATCTCATTACTTCAGGTATGGTATTGGGAGTTAGCCGAGCAATGCACAGAATCGGTGCTTCAAAAACATCCTGATTATTATGAAGCTAGAAAGTTCCAGTTAGATTTGGCTGACTCAGAAAAGCTGGAACAGCATATTAAAACTCAAATTGCAAAATACCCAAACTCTGTTTACTTTCAGTTGCAGCTTGCACACGAATTGAACAAACAAGGCAGGTGGAAAGAGATCGTGGATATTATTAGTATTCTCTATCCTAGTCTTAGTGATGATCTTCCCATAATTAACGACTTTAACATTTGGGGCGCACGGATGCTTGGTTTGGCGCTTATCAATACTGATGAAAAGGCAAAGGGCGAACGTATTCTAAATAATATATTAGACCACATCGATGCCAGTAGAAAATTACAAGGCGGCGGCTTAAGTTCGGGAGTAGATGATGTATATGTACTTGCCGCATTAGGGCAGTATGATCAAGCGATAGAACGTCTAAATCAAGCTATTGAAAACGATTGGTTATTTTATTCATTTGACTTTTTCAGGGGCAGTGGAGTTAAAGCCTTAGACCTGCTACCAGAGTTTATAGCCTTAAAAAACCGCCAAGAACAGAAAGTTAAAACATATCAAAAACAAATTGATAGTGAGTTAAGCCTTACTTTTGACATAAATAGTTAACTGTAAACAGCTGATCTACTGAACAGATGGAGGCCACTGTACCCTGTAAAATTAATCAGTACGCGTTTCTAAAAGAACGCAACTTAAATGAAAAGTTATGCGATACAGTAGTATATTTTAGCTCAAATCGGCCGTCGAGGGGGTTATTACACTCTGTACAAGAGAAATTAACGCTTGATTCTGTTTCACTTACCCATGTTGTTTGCACTAGCGTGATGAATAATTTGTAACGTTTTAGCTAAGTCACTTGGATACCTTAGTTTGCTTTGTTTTGCGGTACTCACTATTTGTATATAGCAGGAAAACTTTGTTTGAACTCTTACGGTCGAATTACGCATAGTGAAGATGGTTTCACTTCGATAGACACCTCTTTACTTTGTCTCACCTCACCGTCTACAACATAATCTATTGGCTCATCACTTTTAATACACAGAAACTTAACCCTTTCGTGCTGAAGATTCGAAAGATTTTGCTGCACTTCTTGATTTGCACTTTTTAAGCTTCTTAATGACAAGGCCAGCATTGGAATGACAATGCTTTCTTGAGTGTTTAATATAGTTAAATCAAGCAAACCATCTTTAAAATTTGGCTGACTTCCTCCTTGAGCTAACAAGGTCGTTGCTGGTGCAGCGTTTGCTACCACTATGCTTGTAGCCTTGATGCTTTTTTCTGGGTCATTGTCGATAGAAATTCTAAAGTCACTGGATTTGTTTTCACCCACCGCAGAGACTAAAGCCTTTATGTAGGCCAGCTGACCATCTTTGTCTTTTTCTTTTCGATGAGCATTAGACACCATTTTTTCTTCAAACCCTACTCCTACGGCCTGTAGGACAATGTCGTCATTGCAAATAGCTGTGTCGATGGACATTGTTTCACCATTCATAATGCTTTCACAGGCGTCGTTAATTGGATCGAATTTGCTTTTTAAACCATAAATCACATGAGCAAGCGCATTGGTAGTACCCAGTGGAAGGATTGCCATTACGATATTTGTGTTAATCAAAACGGAAGCAACGTCGTTGATAGTTCCATCGCCACCGCAAGCCACTACCACATCAAATTTGTTGATATCAAGCTTTTCAATAAGCTGTGCTGCACTTCGGTCTTTCTGCGTCATTTTCACGGTGAGAGAATATTTTACTGACAATCTTTGCAAGATAGATTCTGAATATTCTTTCCATTTCCCTCCACCGGCTTTTGGATTCACGATAATAAGTGCTTTGCATTTGTTGGTAAGCTCAGAGTTCTCATGCAGTTTAGCGAGTTTTGCATATTGTCGAGAATTGAGTCTCGCAGTTCCTCTTATTTTATTAATGTGAAGCAATACCTCATCAATATTATCAAATTCTGCTTTTGCCAATAAATATGCGGCCATAATAAGTACAGAACGCCCTCTGCCTAGCGCACAGTGAACAACAACTGCATTACCGATAGATCTTTGATGGTCTATCCAGTTGATTGCATGCTGTAAATCAGACTTGTGAGGCGCGCTGTGATCAAGTATGGGAACGTTCAAATACGCGAGATTTTCGTCGTGTGAGCTATAGTTTAAGCCACTGAATTCGGCAGTAGCATCCAAAATAGCTCCCACGCCGTTTTGCTTTAAGAACTCAATATCAGAGGGAAATAAACGGCATGCCAAATATAATTTATCGGATACCTTTTGAATCGCGGGTACTTTATCATTTCGACGAGCCCAGCTATTGTACAATTGTGCCCCAAGTAGGAATGGATAGAAGATCCAACTTACATACATTGGAATGCCACCATCTTGTTTTTTCCTAAATATTGCTGGCGAGTCTAGTATGTAAGCAAAACTAACTGCAGATAAAGACAAACTCACCCAGAAAAAAAACAAGGCAAAGTACCAGTGCGGGGTAAGCACTCCAAGCACAAAAGCAGTTATGGCTCCGGCTATATAATATTTGGTAATAAACATGCTGTAATCCTCCAGTTCCCTTGCTCGCTAAAACTTGGCTTGATAAACAAAACCAATAAAATCTAAGCCCGGGTTTTTAGTATTAAGGCCACCATTAGAATAATGTATCCACCTCAATCCCGCGCTATGCATATGATGTTTACCAAACTTAGTAAATACACCTAACCTGTCTTCAAATTGATAGTAGCTACCGATATCAACCCCTCCAAACTTTTTATTGTGCACATACGCCAACCCTATTCCAACTTCAAGAAATAACGGATGGTCTTCAAACCATTCCAATTTTTTTAATAATATTGGTGATACTGAAGCACCATAAGTCGCTTCATTTTTAGCACTGCCATGTAGGTCAAACAGAATAATCGCAGCTTCGTATTTTAATGCGACCTCCCCAAATACAGGTAAATCTAAAGTGTGGTAGATTTTTGGCCGGTACGCCAATCTCATTCCGTACATATCACTGACACCAGTTAAATATTCCACGGACACACTCTGATAAGAATAGTCAGAGTTTGTTTGTTTTGCTTGACTGCAAAACGCTTGCATTGAGAATAATGCAATGACAAACAAAAAGATAAGCTTATCGCAGGATGGCGCGCATTTTGCGGAATATTTTTCCATAAGAGTCCCTCACCTTTTCTACCGTCATAACTAAGAACCTTGGTGCACCGCCAAAATACTTGTTACATTTCTTTAACAGACCGCCCTGTTTAGCGTTTTAATATAACCGGTCGACTACTCACGTCATAAAAGCAACCGCTCATACCTCAATAACTCTCATTCACTAACTGGTTCACTGTATTGTTATATTTTATTGAAGACTTATTGTTATAAGACCTTTTGCAAGTGTTTTTGCATAGATTGCTATAGTTGTTATTGCAAGAACAATTCCACTGTTGTTGCAATAACAATTCCACTTTGCGCGAATAGATGGAGTCATATTTTTTATAAAAATCAACAACTTCTTTTCACATGTGTAATTTTACACTGCAATGGCATAGGGTATTTTTCTACTGTTTTGAAAATTCTACACGTTTTAAAGAAAGTTAAGGTAAAACAGAGCGCAACCTTATCCAATCAATTCTCCATACTTCCTAAATAAAATAGGTATTTTGTCGATAACCTTTACTTAGGTTGAGTATTATTAAAAAGTCATGCGTTTTTCATTGACATTACACGGGCTTGATAAATGGTTATAAGGACAATAAAAAAGTTTAGCGCATTGATTATCTTCTTGATGGTGAGTGCTAGCTCATCTGCTAAAACAATAAAATTCGTTGACCAAAATAAACAGCCACTCGGATCTGTGGTGGTCACCTCCGAAACCAAAACTTCAAGTCCAGTGAATGACTTTGGTAACGTCATGAATCAAATTAGTAAGCAATTTTCACCAAGAGTGTTAGCGGTGCAGACTGGACAATTAGTAGATTTCCCTAACAGCGATAATATTCGTCATCATATATACAGCTTTTCTGATGCGAAGGCATTTGAAGTAAAGTTATATAGTGGAGAGGAAGCACCTCCTGTTAAGTTTGACTCATCAGGCGTTGTGGTACTGGGATGCAATATTCATGACCAAATGCTTGGCTATATCTATGTATCAAATGCGCTTCAGGCATGGGTAACTGACTCTAAAGGAGTGGTTGAATTGCCTACCAATAATACTGAATTTATATTTTGGCATCCAGATATTAGCTTGGATCATATGCAAAAAGGGACATTAAAATTCAACGACAATAATGTATCTTCAAGCAACGAATTCAGTGCCGATGGCGAGACTATTAGCATCGTAGTCCCTATTGCCGGTAGCACACTTAAACCAGCGTCTAACAAAGGTGTGTTTGGCTCAAGTAAGCTGTCACAAGGCGGCCATTAATGCAGATATCACTTGCCAATAGTATTCTTAGAATAGTGGTCGGTGGTATCGGACTCACCTCGTTACTGATTCTTGTGACTATTTGGAATTTATCTTCAAAGCAGGTGAACAGCCAACTCGATAAATCATTATCTATCGCTCAAGGCGTGTTTAGTAAAGTATCAGAAGATCGTCGTATACAATTGATCAATAATGCCAGTGTCCTGACCGCTGATTTTGGTTTCAAAAGAGCCGTAGCCACAAGTGATAAAGCTACTATCGACAGTGTGCTAATGAATCATGGTGAAAGAATAAATGCGGATCTTTTTCTGTTGTTGGATTTAGAGGGAAAGATACAAGGATCCTATCCCTTAGAGTTTGATTTGGGCGGACATTATCCCAATAAACTTATGCTGGATTTTCTGTTAACTCAAGGCAAGTTTGATGAGTTTCGCCTATTTGATGACCAACTTTATCAAGTCATTGTTATTCCCGTGAAGGCGCCTAACGTCATAGCAATAACCGCTCTAGGTTTTCGCTACGATGAAATAGTGCTCAATGAATTAAAATCTATTATTCAAGGTGACATACTTATAAGGGATACGCAGGCAAGCACTAACAACAAAATTTTAGCCTCAACAATAGGTAATAAAGACCAAAATCCCGTTTTTTTATTTGATGCGGGCAATCAATGGTGGTTAAACATTATAAATAACAAACCAGTTTATTTAGCCAGTGATATAGAGCTTTCCGGTTACACAAACGACAATATAAAAATTTCACTGGCGCAAGATGTCACCCCCATATACAGGGAAATGTTGTCCACCCAGCTTTCTATTATGCTTATCAGTGCAGTTGTGATCATCATCACCTTTTCAATATCATTTTTATTTTCAAAACGTGTTAGCCGGCCCGTTTCTCTGCTTGTTGCTCTTTCAAATCGCATCGCTGACGGGGATTATTCTGCTCAGACTAAATTTAAAACCAGGCTAAAAGAACTCAGCAAGCTATCCGATTCATTATTCAGAATGCGCGATAACATCAAGCAAAGAGAACAGGAAATTCAGTACCGCGCTGAACATGATATGCTCACAAAATTAAAGAATAGAGATTACTTTGAGAAAACACTTAACCAACGGCTAGCCAATGGGCAATTTCTGCAGACAATCGCTTTTAGTATTGCAGGGTTTCAAGAAATTAATGATCTTTATGGTTTCATTAATGCAGATAGATGTTTGCAAGTTGTCGCGAATCGTATTGAAAAAGTGAGTGGCATAAAAGCCCGCCTAAATAGCAGTGACATAGTTATATTGCCCGACACTGCGCTTTGCCAAACCGAATTACTCAAACTCCATGAAACATTAGAGCGTCCTATTATTGTAGATGGGCTTACTATCGTTGTTCGTATTGTAATATCAGTACTGGCAACAGATAATCAACCTAACACGGCAGAAGATATACTTAGAAAGCTAAATATTATTCTTGACCAAGCTAAAAACAGTAGCGAAACAATTTTATACTATGAGCCCGAACGAGAACAAAAGTATCTGCGCCGGCTGGCCATTCTTACTGAGTTGAAACGTACTCTCACCTCAAAGGAAGAGGAGTTATTTCTGGTTTATCAACCTAAAGTAAACCTTGCTACTGGCAAGGTACAAGGCGTTGAAGCGTTAATACGGTGGGTTAATGATAGTTTAGGGTTCGTCCCCCCAGATGAGTTTATTGGGTTAGCAGAGCAAGCGGGGCTAATTGAACAAGTAACTCGCTGGGTTATGGCTCGTTCTGTGAAAGATCTACTTTATTTTAAATCGACGGGCTTGGAAATTTCCGTAGCAATAAACTTATCTACTCAAGACGTTGAAAATAAAAAACTACTCGAATACTTTAAAAATCTTCTTAAAGAAAACCAGATTGAATCAAACGAGATTGATTTAGAAGTCACTGAAAGTAATATTGTTGCCGATGCCGCCACGGCAACCACTCATCTGCAAAACTTAAGAGATAATGGGTTTCAAATCGCGATTGATGATTTCGGAACTGGCTATTCGTCACTGGCATATTTAAAAAACCTACCCGTCACTTTGATTAAAGTCGACCGAAGCTTTGTAATGGAGCTGTCAGAAGATAAAGACGACCAGACCTTGGTTAAAACAACGCTTCAATTAGCTCGTTCTTTTAATCTTAGAGTCGTTGCTGAAGGCGTTGAAAATAAGGCTTCACTGCAGATGCTAACCGATTGGGGGTGTGACTATGCTCAGGGGTATTTCATTGCAAAACCTTTACAAGTCGATGATTTAGTCAACTTTGTAACTGACTACAATAAGGCAACAATTGGTAGACACAACAAGGAAACGCAATAACTATGCTGAAATTTAGGTGTGTAATATACTTTTTGTTGCTACCTATGGTCGCCCCCTGTTACGCAGGAAATGGCAAGTTGATAGGTACCGCAGGTTTAGTACAAATTGAAGGAACAGGCGGAGGAGGGATTGTTCCTTGGGCTACCCTTGCAGGATACGATAGTAGAGAGGAAGTTTCGGTAAACGCTTTCTCTACTTTGGTTAATGTGGATGATTATCGCCTTCAAGCGCAAGGCGCAAGTATATCGTTATACGATAGAGTTGAATTGTCGTATGCAAGACATAGCTTCACATTAAAACGTTTAGGAGGAGAAATTGAGCAGAATGTCTTTGGCGCAAAAGTGAAGTTGTATGGCGATGTTCTTTACTCAGAGTGGCCTCAAATTAGTCTCGGTATTTTACATAAAACCTTGCAGGATGAAACTATTGCGAGTTCTCTAGGAGCAAAGGATACAAGAGGAACGGATTTTTATTTAGCAGCCACTAAAGTTCATCTAGGCGCTGTAAGCGGATACAACTTGGTCTGGAATATTGCAGCAAGAATGACGCAAGCTAACCAACTTGGCTTATTAGGCTTTGGTCATCAACAAAATAACGACTACGAACTTATGTTTGAGGGGTCGTTAGGGGTGTTATTTTCGAGGAACTTGGCGGTTGGAGTTGAATATAGACAAAAGCCTGACAATCTCGGATTAGGTGAGCAAGATTGGAAAGATATTTTTATCACCTACATACCTAATAAAAGCTTCAATCTCACAGTAGCTTGGGCAATGTTAGGAAGCGTTGCGGGCGCCGAGGAACAAAACGGCGTCTATATTTCAATTGGAGGGAAACTATGAAGCTGTATATTCTTAGAGTTGGCTATTTGATACTTAGTGCCTTGATGTTCTCTTGTTCTTCTACTTCGACAACGCTGTATGAAGAGCTCGGCGGCAAGACCAAAATAAATGAAATCGTGATCAATTTTGTGACTGAAATTGAATATAACGAAGAAATACTGCCTTATTTTCAAGGCTCTGATATCGAACGTTTTATTGAAAAGTTCTCCGAACAAATTTGCGCAATTTCAGGCGGACCGTGTCGCTATTCTGGAGAAGATATGGAGACCGTCCACAGCGGTATGAAGATTACAGAGTCACACTTTAATATTACGGTAGACCTACTCATAAACGCTATGAATGAGGCTGGCGTTGCCCATACTACTCAAAACAAACTGTTGGCTAGATTAGCTCCCACGCGAAACAATATGCTCTATAAATAAAAAAGTTTGCTTACATTCACTCCATTTTAGGGCTCTAAAATCTCGACGCTCTCTTTGCATTATATAACCATCTGATAAATTTAAACTAATTTGCTATTGCATTTTGTAGTGATATTTGGTTAATTGACGACAAGGAGTCTATGATTAAGTTCAATCGGACTGAACAAAAATATAATAACACTCAACACGTAAGGATCTGATTATGTCAAGAAAAGTCCTGATACCACCGTTAGCAAAGTCACTTGTTAACACACGCAAAAGTAAATATCAAAACTCAAATGTAAACCATGGCTTAGAGGTGCACTCATGACACCTAACACAACGCTACACCAATCATTCAACAACAACGCATTGCGATGGGTTTCGCTCCTAGCATTAGTACTTGCTATGTTCATATTTGCAACCAGCGCATCGGCTCAACAGGTAGGTGAAATCGTCGGTAAAGTCACTGGACCAGACGGCTCACCAATTGAAGGAGTTTCAATTCAAGCCAAAGGGGATGTTCTGCCAAAACCTCGTACTGCAGAATCCAAAGCAAATGGTAATTACCGTTTACAGCTCTTACCACCGGGTAATTACGATGTCACATTCACTGGCCCAGGCGGTGATACCAGAACCGTAAGCGTGGCTGTGTTCCTTGAGCAAAAGACGCCTTTAAATATACAACTTGACTCAACAGATGTTGAAAAAATCGTTGTATACGGCGATAACTTAACGACCTCTACCAACGCTGCCTTAGGTAATTCTTTAAATGCTGAAACACTCGCTCAATTACCGATGTTTGTTGAATATAGCTCGCTAATTCGACTGATGCCGGGCGTACAGGTAACCTCTGACAGTGTGCGTGGACCGAGTGCTGGAGCAAGTGGACAAGACAACGGTTATAGATTTGACGGCGCTAATTTGTCAGTACCATTATTCGGTATTCTAGCGTCATCACCCTCTACCCACGACGTAGCACATGTTTCAGTAGAGCGCGGTGGTGCAAGAGCAGTTGGCTTTAACCGTAACGCTGGTGTAACTCTCAATACAGAAAGTAAGTCTGGTACAGATAAATTCACTGGAGACATCACCTATCGTTTACAAAAAGGTTCTTGGCAAGCAGACGACAAAGATGGCCTTAGTACGGAAGACGATATTGACTTCATAACCATAGGTGTGGGTGGTCCGATTATTCCTGAACAGCTGTATTTCTATGGGTCTTACTATACTCGCGACGATTCAAGAGAGAGCGGAACAAACGCTCGTGGTCTATTACCAGATATAACTAACGAGCGAGAAGAGTACTTCGGAAAAGTGACATGGACACCAACCGCAGACATACTTATTAATGCTAGCTATCGCACATCAGAAGTAACGACAGCTAACCAAGGCATTGGAATTAATAATCCGGCATCAACCGCATTAGACGGCGTAGACGATTTTGAAGTGTTAGTATTTGACGGTTCGTGGATAATTAACGACGACACAACTTTGAATGTGTCTTACGCGGACACCACTCAATCTGCTGGTTCGTTCCCTGTGAGAGACCTTGGTTTTAGAGGCCAGTCAGGCGGTTCATTAAACGTGAATGACTTATCATCTCAAGGGTTATTTTTTGTTCCTTCACTTGAGACGCGAACGGCTACTACGCCTGAAGAACAAGCTTTAATCGATGCCTATAACGCTGGCGCAACACCTTTGATCAATACTTTTGGGATTGATGGTGAGGCGCTTGGTGCGGTAGGAGCAGCGTCAACCGTGAACGATAATAGATACTTAGGCACTACCTTTGAAATCTCGCTCGATCACATCATCGAGACCGACACCATGACGCATGAACTTCATTTTGGTTATCAAGAGGAGGAAGGTTCAGAGGAATTAATACGTGTATCAAATGGCTGGGGTTCAATTGCTTACTGGGGTGGCATCGACTTTGATGATGGTGGGCTTGTCGCACCAAGCGGTGACCCAGTGCCTTTAGGCACCATTTATAGAGCAACGGTTCAGACACGTGGATTCGATGCAGGTGGTTTGACTGGGCCCTTAGTATCCACATCCAAGTCAAAAACAATCGCAGTTAATGACACTATTTATTGGGATGATTTTATATTTGACGTGGGCTTCTTATTAAGCCAAGACGAGATTATTGGTCAAGGCCTACGCCCAGCCAACACTAGCTCGGGTTATGAAGAAGCACGTGGTAATCCATACGTGATGAAAAAAGTTGACTTTAGTGATACTTTTCAACCTCGCTTGACTGCAACTTGGAATTACAGCTATACCGCATCAGCCTTCGTCAGCTTTGCTAGATACAATCCAGCCGTTAGCTCTCTTGCACGAGCAGCGTCTTGGGATCGTAGAACCGGTGGCAGCACTACTTTTGTTTACTTTGATGAAGATGGTAGTTTCTTAGACTCTCAAACCAACGTGTCTTCAACAGGTAAATTATTCGATGAAGGCCTTGATCCAAGAACCATGCAAGAGCTAATTATTGGTCATCAAATGGAGTATGGCGACAACTGGAATATCCGTAACCACCTTCGCTATCGCCGTAGCTGGAACTACTGGGAAGATACAAACAACAACGCTCGCA
>CBFIBG010000051.1:0-5969 GCA_965660815.1 Glaciecola sp. | reverse complement strand
CTCTTACTTTCGCTTATGGGTTGGTCGATCCAGATTTTCTTGGCCGCTTTTAATAAGCTGTAAGTACCAATTATATTGGTTTGAATAAACTCGTCAGGACCAGTAATTGAGCGGTCCACATGCGACTCAGCCGCAAAATGCACAATAGTATCTAAATTGTGCTCAACCAGTAGAGTCTCAATTAGCTCCGTGTTACATATATCCCCATGAATAAAGACGAAATTATCCTTGTCCATAACAGTATCTAAGTTAGCTTTATTGCCTGCATAGGTTAGGGCATCAATGACTACTACTGTGTCACTTGGGTTAGCTTTCATCCAGTAATGAACGAAGTTGGCACCAATAAATCCGGCACCGCCTGTTACTAATATATTTTTACTAGTCATTTATTTTGTTTCTACTGTAGTAAGTTCTTTTAACATGTTTTTTAATTGAGCTTGCCAATGAATTGGCTCTACCCCTGAGCTTTCTATCAGGCTCTTTTTGCTCATTACGCTATAACTGGGACGTTTGGCTGGGGTAGGGTAGGCACTACTAGGTATTGGCTTTATCGGAATGCTTTTGTTTAGTATCCCAAGTTCATTGCTAAGAGTTTGGATGGCTATAGCAAAATCATACCAGCTAGCGACACCAGAATCCGTGTAGTGATGAATTCCTATTAATTGTTTTTCGCTAACTGTTAAGCAGGCTTCTGCTAATCCTTTAGCCCAAGTAGGGCTGCCTATTTGATCATCAATAACGCCCAATTCAGGCTTTTCTTTCATTAGCCTTAGCATGGTTTTGACAAAATTATTGCCGTGTATGCTGTAAACCCAACTGGTTCGCAAAATGACGCTATTATCACCATTTATATCCATTATAGCTTGTTCGCCACGCATTTTTGATAAGCCATATTCTCCCTGTGGCTCAGTTTTATCTGCAGGTAAATAAGGAGAGCCTTTATCTCCAGCGAAAACGTAGTCGGTAGATATATGCGTTAAATGGATAGAGTGCTGGGCGCAAAACTCAGCAAGGTGTTTTACCGCTACATGATTTAACAAGTCTGCGCCGTGTTGGTCATTTTCCGCTGCATCAACCGCTGTGTACGCCGAAGCATTGATAATCGCGGTCGGTTTAATTTGTGAGAGTGCGTTCGACGCTGGTTCAAACTCGAATAAGTCAATGTCGTTTCGCCCCAAAAATATCAATTTTTGGTCGCGATTTTCGTCATTTAGTGTTCTTAACTCGGACGCTAGTTGACCACTTTTACCTATCACTACAATTGTCATATTTCGATTCTCGGCGCGTCGCTTATGCTCAAACCTTGCTCATCTTTACCAGATAAACTTGGTGCTTTTCCATCTATCAAAGGCCATTTTATTCCTATTGTGGGATCATTCCAAGCAATAGATACTTCAGATTCGGGGTGATAATAGTCTGTGCATTTATACACGAACTCGGCTGATTCACTGGTAACGTAAAAACCATGGGCAAACCCAGCAGGGACCCAAAGTTGTTTTTTGTTTTCGGCAGATAACAACAATCCAAACCATTGTCCAAAAGTTGTTGAGCCAGGTCTCATGTCTACTGCGACATCAAATACTTCACCCGACACCACTCTTACTAGCTTTCCTTGAGTGTGTTGTAACTGGTAATGCAGACCTCTTAATATGCCTTGCTTGGATTTACTATGGTTGTCTTGCACAAAATCCACGTTTACGCAATGTTCTTTGAACCAATCATTTCTGAAGGTTTCCATAAAAAAACCTCTTTCATCACCGAACACTTTTGGTTCAATTATTTTTAAATCTGCTATGTTAGTGTCGACTATTTGCATTTATTAATTTTAGTCCTTAATAAACAAGCTATCCCAAATTATAAAGAAATTTGAGCTACGAGCGAAAAAAATTGAACGCAAGTGTAACTAGCATACATGTAGAAAATCAACCAATAAATGCGATATTAGAAGCACGCTAATTTTGATACCAAGTAAGTTTCTAAAATCTTGTTTACGTAATTCCCACAAAGCAACAGTTATCAACAGTTCTTAGACAAATGTATCAAAATGTTATTACTGGTAGATTTAAAACACACTTGTTTGATATACTTTTGTAGTGGTTAGATATATGGAAAAATAAACCGCATGTAGTTCACTGATACACAGCTACCTAAATTACCCTTCAAAGCTTTGTGTGCATTAATTTTATTGAGAAGAGAATCGTTTACCTAAATGTTAAAGCTTTATACATTCAGCGGCATTACTAGCAAAGGAACCTGTTTTAAATGCTAATTTACCTTCAATTTGCTCCCATTATTACTGCGTTTTTTGTGGCAGGTTTGTTACTTGTACTTATGACTCCATTTGCCCATCAACTTGGTCTTGTAGATTATCCATCTCCTAGAAAGCCTAACGCGGCTCACGTTCCATTAACGGGGGGAGTGGCGATTTACTTCGCGGTATTTATCGCCAGTTTAGTAACAGACGTTTGGTTTCAGAACGATTCATTATTTTTTACTGCCTCATTTTTCATAATCTTGTTGGGCATGTTAGACGATAGGTTTGACTTAAGTCCAAAAGGCAGGCTTATTTGCCAATTTGGTGTGGCGGCAATAATGGCTTGGGCTGCTCAAAATTACGTTACCTCTTTGGGCGATATATTTTCAACAGGTCCACTAAATTTGGGTGCTTTTGGTTACTTTTTCACACTTATTTGCGTTGTTGGCGTCATTAACGCCTTTAATATGATAGATGGCATTGATGGGCTAGCCGGTGGCATCAGCCTTATTGTGTTGCTTGCCATGGTGGTCTTATTACTTATGTCAAGTAATGGTCAAGCGATAATGGCCCCATTAATCGTGATATCCGCTCTTATTCCTTTTCTTGCATTTAATTTAAGTGTGAAGGGGTTCAAAGGAAATAAAATCTACATGGGCGACAGCGGAAGTATGTTCATTGGTCTGACTATTGTTTGGTTAATTGTGGAGTTTACGCAAGGCGATTATACCGCTATGCGCCCAATTACTGCGGTATGGATAATTGGGCTGCCGTTAATGGATATGGCCTCTACTATGTTCAGACGAGCCAGAAAAGGTAAATCGGTTCTTCGTCCAGACAGACATCACTTGCACTTTATTTTTATGCGTGCAGGCTTGTCCGCAAGGCGCTCGCTGGTAGCGGTATTGCTAATGGCTTCCCTATATGCCTGTGTCGGCATTATTGGTGAAGTCTATAATGTGCCAGAATCTATTATGCTGCTTGCCTTTATTGTTGGGCTAGTTGTTTACTGCGTAATTTTACAACATATTTGGAAAATTCTTAGGGTAATACGCAATAAACGCTCACTAAACTAGCAATACGTATTTTTTGAGAGTGGTTAGCCTTTTCAATTCTTGCATCTAAGGTTACACTTTATCGGTGTTACAAAACTTACGGTACCTATGAAATCATATTTATTTATCATCACCTTACCGCTAATTCTATTATCTGGATGCAGCAGTGTTAACCAGCCTGTTGCCTCAATCGATTTAGTTCAGACAGGAACAAATCAAGAAAATATGCAATTAGCACAAGGCTTAGTGGATTTGTTAAACCAAAATCCTGGAGAGTTTGGAGCTAGGTTAGGTGGCGATACTCTAACTGTTTATCCGCTGTTTTTTTCCGCTACGGGCGATCGTTGTCGATACGTTTTGCAACAAACTTCTAAAACACTGTATTGCAGTAATGAAAACGCTAATTGGCGTTTAATCACTCCTGTGCTCGCTGAACTAAGCTATAACTGACAGGAGCTAAATAAATGAACTACATTCACGGTATAATAATAAGTCTTGTATTAGCGTCTATTTCAAGTTATTCACTTTCACAACAACGACCTACTCAGGAGCAAATAAGACAAGCTCAACAGGCGCAATTTCAAAATTCCACTAACAATGTTGATATTTCTCAGTTTATACAATCTGAAGGCAATAGCATTGGCAGAAACTCACCAGTCAGAGTTCCTAACTCATCAAGCGCTAATAATATGGAGCCAAGACCCTTCGGCTCGAACTTGTTCAATGGGAGTTTTGTGGCTGAACGTGGAGACGGTTTAAACAGCAATTATAAAGTAGCGCCGGGCGATAAAATTGCGATACAGATGTGGGGCGCGATAAACAGTGCTGATGTTATTACAGTAGACAATCAAGGCAATATTTTTATTCCGGACATTGGTCCGATAACCGTTAAAGACGTGCCTGCCAATAATTTAAATAATGTGGTCACTTCAAGTATTAAACGAATTTATCCAAATAACGTCAATGTTTATGTCAACTTACTAACTGCAACTCCGGTCACTGTCTTTGTGTCTGGACCTGTAGAGCGACCGGGCGAATACGCTGGGCTGGCGTCTGATTCTATTTTGTTTTTCTTAAGCCGAGCCGGTGGCATTGACCCTATCCGAGGCAGTTATCGCAATATTTCTGTGTTAAGGGAAGGCAAAGAAATACAAACCTTTGATTTATATAACTTCTTAAAGCAAGGAAAGTTACCTGCGTTTTCTTTTAAAGACAACGACGTGGTGTTTGTTAATGAGCAAGGTGGCATGATTACGGTGGAGGGTTCCGCCCGTTATCCATTTAAATTTGAGTTGAACCCTGAACAGAAAAATGGTGGTGCGCTAGTTGAATATGCTAGGCCCTTATTCAAAACAAGTCATGTGGCCATTTCAGGTTATCGTGATAAGCAGCCTATCTCTGTGTATCTAGAGTTTGACGAATTTGCTAGCTTTCAATTAAGAGATGGTGACCAAATTTTATTTAATGACGATATTCGCCCTGAAGTCATAAGTGTTCAGTTATCCGGTCATTTCGAGGGCCCTTCGTTTTACTCAATAAAAGAAGGTTCTCGGCTGTTAGACCTGTTAGCACACGTTGAAGTAGATCCACAGCGAGCGAACTATAAAAACGTATTTATAAAGCGCGAAAGCGTTGTGTTACAACAAAAGCAATTATTAGAAGAATCTCTGCAAAGATTAGAACGAAGCATTTTTACTGCGCCTGCCTCAAGTGATGGTGAGGCCGCTATTAGAGCTCGTGAAGCTGAGTTAGTATCTCAATTTATTGCCAGAGCGAGGCAAATAGAACCACTTGGAAAAGTAATAGTGGCCGACAATAACAAAGTGGCCAATATCCGTTTAGAGCAGGGCGACGAAATTGTAATTCCTGCAGTGAGTGATTTGATACAAGTCTCGGGTGAAGTGTTAATGCCTCAGGCGATTGTTTATAACAGTAACGCTGATATTGCAGACTACATTGCTTGGGCCGGTGGTTTTAGTGAGCGAGCGGACGACCAGCGCATTGCGGTGGTTCGGGCAAACGGCATCACCACCTTTGCATCTATAGAAAATGGCGGCTACTGGTTTTCTTCAGGTGAGCGACTTCGTTTATTGCCTGGCGACCAAATATTAGTGCTGCCAGAGGTCGATGCCAAAATTATGCAAACCGTTAAAGACATTACGCAGATAATTTATCAAATTGCCATTACTGCTAACGTGGCTACTAACTAACAACATGGCGACTGTTGCAATACATAAGCGCAAGGCATGGCAAATCTGGAAAGATGTGATTTTTGCGCTGTTTGTCAGAGAGATACGCGTCGGTTTTAACGACAAGTTTGGACTTAGCTGGGCTCTTTTAAACCCTCTATTATTTATATTTGTTTTGTCATTTGGTCGCTCCTTTATTTCCGGTAGTGAAACTCACACGCTACCCACTTTTCACTTTATGGCAATCGGAATTTTGTATATTCAGAGTTTTTTAAACATTCTTCAATCAACCGCCGCTTCTATTAATAAGAACAAAGCGCTTTATGCATTTAGACAAGTTCAACCAATAAGTGCGGTGATCGCTGCCACAATGTTTGAATTTTTAGTCAAGTTCTTCGTTCTTATTTGTCTGCTTGCGGTAATGTATGTATTTAATTTAGATATTTTTATTGATAACGGTTTGCTATTTAT